>NZ_JBAVMX010000087.1:0-72555 GCF_049690535.1 Methanoregula sp.
ATTTATAAGTGCTCGAATCAAATTTTACCGCAAATTTTTGAAGATTTTTAAGAACGGGATCTTCATTCATATTCTCCGCATAAAATTTTTTGAGTACATTTGATAAGACTCGACTTACGCTTCCACGGGTACTTTTGGCGCGGATTCGTTTTTCAAATTCTGTAAATATTTTCGGGTAATTTTCTGAAACAAAATCAAATTTAAATTCGTTAATGATAAAAAAATCGATCGACCTCTCAATAAACGCTTTTTTTATGGGAATCGCAGTTTTTAATACAGGAACCAAAATACAAATATCATCAAGTTTGGTTCCATTATTTTTTAGTTGGGTTACTATTTCTACCAGACGGGCGGTTTCTTCTTCTATTGTTCTATGAAGATACATTTTGCATTTAATATCTGTTGGAATTTCATCCGTTGGATTTCGTAATTTATTAGTTAAAGATAATACCAATCGAGAATTTGTTCGATGGTTTTTCTTCAACTCTTTTTTTACGCAATTAAAATCTTCAACTAAATACTCAATATTTTCAGGATTTGCACCTTGAAATTTCATAATTGCTTGTTTTTTATCTCCAACTACAAATACCGGTCTTTTTCTTGAGTTTGCGCTGATTGCGATTTCTTTGAGAAACATATACTGGAGATAGTTTGTGTCTTGAAATTCATCCGCAAATATCAGAGAATATTTTTTATGATAAATCTCTTTGAGATTGGGTTTCGTTTTTAGCAATTCAATCGATTTAAACAATAAAAAATCGAATGTGAGATTTTCATCGTTTACAAATTCAGTTCGAATTTTTTCGTTTAGTTGATAAAATAATTCAGGATTTTGATATTTTTCATCCTTTAGTTGAATAAATTTATTTTTGTACCAGTCATCATAATTTTGAATAAGTGTGAATAATTCATTTATGTCATCCTTTTTAGAGGGATTTGTTTGGGATATGTATTTCTGAAAAAAATCCTTTTTACATTCATCAATTTTATTCTCATTTACAATTAAAAAATTCCGTTTTACTCCGACAAGAGGCCCATATATCTTCAATAAAAAAAAGGCAAGGGTATGGAAGGTCATTACATCAATATATTTTTCAGGTTCATGTATTCGATCTTTTACTCGATCTTTTAATTCGTTTGCTGCAGCATTCGAGAAAGTTAATGCCAAAATCTTATTCGGGGGTCGGATTATATTTTTAGATAATATTGAACTAATTCGTTCTGTCATTAAGTATGTTTTTCCAAATCCTGGTGGTGCTGTCACAAAAACAGAAGACTCAATTGGTAATTTTATTACATCAATTTGAGATAAGTCGATAGTCACGTTAAGTCACCATTTGTTTAGCATTCGTTAAAAAATCTTTATAGCATTGAGGAATTTCATTTTCGTTCAATTCTTTTGCGATAAGAGAACTTGTAAGGGAAGTTTTTCCTTTTTCAACTAATAATTTTTTAAATTTTGTGTTATCAATAGGAACTTTTGAAAAGTCGAACAAATCCCATTGAGCTAAACAAGTACTGGCATCCAGTTTTTGAAGTTCGGGAACAAATTTCTGAAGATGATTAAAGCATTTTTGCCCAGTTTGATCCGGATCGATCTTTATAAAAATTTTAATTAATTTTAAAGGACCTGCACTTCTCATTAATTCTTCTTCATAGTCCTTCAATTGAGTTTTAGAATAAAACTCATTTTGATCTCGAATTAGATGTTCATCTTGATTTGTTCCCTCATTATCCCTAATTGCAATGCATCGACTAAATTCCTTTAATATAAGATAAAGTGGCATCACAGTGTCTTTACTTTCAGCATTAACGATAGTTAGTCCCAATTCATCTAAATCGTAATCGGGAATTTTTTTTGCAAATTCGGGTATGGCTCCAAATTCAGTATGTCCCTCTACTATAAGAACACCCCGAGATAGGAAAATTTCAGGATAAATTCTGAAAATATGATCAAAATGTTTTAATTTATCTTTCGAAAATTTACCTGCCAGTCTTTGGAAAAATTCATTATCAAACTTTGTAACTGTGAGATGAGTATCTCTTTTTAATAAACAAATTTCATTTTTCTCGACTTGCGATAAAATGAAGGGTGAATGAGTGGAAATTAAAAACTGAACATCCAAACCACTTTCTTGAAGTTCAATCTGTTTTCTTTTTAATTTCTTGATTAGGCTTCGTTGGAGATGTGGATGCATGTGGGCTTCGGGCTCCTCTAAAGCAATAAAGAGGTTCGTTATAGTTTCGTCAGAAAACTCTATTTGGCTTAATAATTTGCAGATTTTTAGAGCAATGACAAATGAACTTTGGAGACCCGTGCCCTGCTTCAATATTGATATTTCCTTAAAATCGACATTACTCTCTTCAAAAAGATCAGACTCATCAATCGCACCTAGTGTAAATTCAAGTTCACCTTGAGGGACAAAAAGATGCAGATACTCTTTCAACGTATGCTTGATTTTTTCCACATCTTCGAGATTGTTCACGATAGATTGAATGTCAATTAAATTTTTTTGAATCTTAATCTTCTTCAATAACAAAACAAGCAAATCATAAATTTTTTTGAATAACTGTTCATCCTGTATGCGTATGTTAGGAATTAACGAATCGATCTCATCTTTCTTGGTTAAGAGAAACTTGATCTCCGTTTCATTTAATTTGGTTTTAATTCCTTTGAAAATAGAGATTAATTTTGGATCTTCTGTTGATTCGTAATCTTGAATATACTCATCAATAGTGTTATTACATAAGGTTAATTGATCTTCAAGTGGTTTCAGAAAATGGGTATTATAATTTTTAAAAATTTGTTTTAAGTCACTGTTAGAGTATTTTGTTTCTCGGTAAATGTCCCTATATGCAGAAATATAGAAAAAGGGCATATATTTTTTTAAGGCAAGCGTTAATTTCTCTCCTTTATCGTCAGTAATGTCATCAGGTCTGACAAAATAAACCTCAATACTCGCATCGTTATTGTCTGGTTCCCATTTTGCATGAAGTCTTAATGTTATTTGGTTTTTTTCAATATCAATTCCAGAATCTACAAAAGCTGAAGTGTCATTATCAGTTAAATCTGAAAACATGAGTTCAATTTTAATCTCATCACAACGGATTTTTGTGATTGGATCGTAAAAAAAATCTTCTTCATCAAATCTAATTCTGGTTGGACTCTCATCCATTTTTAAAATTTTTTGAATGGCTAACAAAATATTTGTTTTTCCAATATTGTTTTCTCCAATTAGCACAGTCAAAGGTTCTACATCTAGTTTTAGTTCATCGATATTTCGAAACTTTTCAATATGAACTGTTTTCAATTTCATGAGAGCTCTTCCCTTTACTCTATTAAATGGCTTAAATTATTTTTGTTATTCAATTCTAAACTATAAAAGAATAGATGAATTTAATTTTAAAATATAGAACTTCCCCGTTACAGGCTTCCCGTCAACCGTCACCAAAAACGACACTTCACAGTACGACCGCTTCACCCGTTTCATGAGATCGGATGAGAAAAACGCAGCGTGAATCTCCTAGCACCTCCGAAAATTCCCCGTACTCTTTGAGCACGGTCTCCGTATCCCGGCCCAGAGGTCTCGGAGACAATAGCGCCCTTTTTAGCCCCTCCCACATACAATAACCCCTCCGGAAAACCGTGGCCTGTACAGGCCCACTGTATTGCAGGTTGAAGTGGCCTTCATTTTGCCCAGTTTTGTAAAATACTCCCAAAATGCCGTTTCTTCCGTGGGCGTGGACACTGTTTCCTGTGGAACCGGAAAATGGGATCGCCGGATTGCCAATCCGGGGCCGTATAGGGCGTATTTGGGTTACGGTCTGCCGGTCATAGCCGAAAGAGGGCTTTACAAAGGAAGATCCCGATAGGCGGAGTGGCAACCGGGTTGTGTCGAATTCCGACGTTACAAAGAAGAATTTCGATCCAGATCCCGGATGATTGCGGAAATCTTTGGTTCGAGAACCGGGAGCTCAATGGTGATCAGATCCCACACAATCTGCCAGTTGATATCAAAATACCGGTGGATAATCCGATCACGCGTCTGGGACATCCTTTTCCATTCTATGGCGGGGTATTGTTCTCGTACCGCGGGGGAGATATTTTTCGACGCCTCACCGATCACTTCAATCGCACTTCTTACGGCATGAGAAAAATAGTCGTCATGGACCAGATCGTCCAGGGTCCGGCCTTTTGCAATTCGCTGGAGAAACACCATCTCGTTTTTAATGTGGATGAGGAGAACCCTGTCAGATTTCAATCCAGATCACATCCTGGCTGATGAAGGGCTTCAGGAGCGGGGATACCCATTTTTCCGAGAGGATGTCCACCTTCCTGCCGCAGAGATCCTCTAAGAAGTCAGCGAGGTTCATGAAATTGGTGTACGTTTCTTTTCCCGGCTGGAAATCGATGAGAACGTCAATATCACTTTTCCGCGTCTGTTCGCCACGGGCAAAGGAGCCAAAGATGCCGATACGCTTCACCCCGAATTTTGTGCGGATGGCTGGTGCTGCGGTTTCCAGCTTTTTTATGATGAGACTTTTCCGCTTTCGGGAGATTACCTGTTCGGGCATCTGGATCACCATAGTCCTTGTATGGAATTAAGTGATTCCTTGAAAATAAGAGTTTGGTCAGATCAGCGACCGGGACTCCACATATGACCGATCGTTTGGGAATGCCTTTGTCATTTACCGGACCAGCGGCGGGCATATTGATCTGGTTGAGGTCCGATCCAACCGAAATTGTGGGTGCAGTTAGCTAACCGGGAAATGTACCTGCGCTTTTGTAAACGGGCCGGCCAGGGAGGGTGTTTGCAGGGGGCTGAACTGTCTTTGAACAGGAGCCGGGCGATTCTGTTACAATAAGGATAGGGTTGGGGAAAAATTCGTCTGTTAATCCCGTCCAATTCGACGGGTTTAGAAAAAAAGATCCAAATCGTTTCAGGACTTCATCGGCAAAAATTCCCCGGTCTCTGTGAAGTACAAATAAGCGGCAACCTCCTTCCCCGACACCAGCCGCTTCGCCGCCTCTCCATAAACATCCATCGAGACCCGGTACTCCTCCGCAACCAAAGCATACTCTTCCGGAGAAACCGGCTCGCTCTTGTAATCGATCACGGCCCACGAGCCATCGTCGAGTTCACAGAGTCGGTCAATATCCCCCGTCACCGGCTGTCCCTCCCACGCGATCACAAACGGCACTTCACAATACGACCGTTTCACCCGCTTCATCAGATCCGAAGAGAAAAAAGCAGCGCAGATCTCCTCGCACTGCCGGAGATGCTCCTCCGAAAATTCCCCGTACTCTTTGAGCACGGTCGCAGCATCCCGGCCCCGCAGGACTTCATGGATGATCGTGCCCTTGACTGTCCCTTCAACGCCCGGCAGGTACTTCGATGCACCGGGCTCCCGGGCCGGCACCGGTCCCTCTGCTGTTCCCCGCTCCAGCTCCGAAACGGAAACAACCTTCACCCGCCCCGGCCCGGCATCGTACACCGGCTCTGCCCGGGTCCCGGACTTCCCCGCACATTCCTCCGGTACAATGATAAGAGAAGGCTCGACCCGCCCGGTCTCGGCCGGGATCGCTGCCGGGTCCGAAACAATCGCAAGCCTGGGACCGTCCGGCAGCGCGAGGCCGCCGGCAGCAATCGCATCCCCGGTCACGCCAAGGGCCAGAACGATCCACTCGATCCGGGACCGGGCGAGATCGAACGAGAGCCCGGGATCCTCCGGGGCCGTCCCGCTCATGAAGAGATGATCGCGGGCCCGGGTCAGGGCCACGTAGAGCAGCCGTTTCCTCTCGGCCCGCTCCTTCTGGCGCTGCTGCTCGCGCAGGGTAAGGAGCACGGCGCTCTCTGTCAATGCAAAATTGTCCGCAGGGTTTGGGACCTTTACCCCCACCACCAGCGGGTTCTCGCCGATCATGATCGGGGGATAGGTCTCGCGGAAGGACGCGCCCATGTCAGGCACGAAAACCACCGGGAACTCTAATCCCTTTGCCGCATGCACGGTCATGATGTTGACCGCGTTTTTAGCAAGCGCATCGAGCTGCGCCTCGCCCTCCCGCTCGTCCTCGTCCATCGCCTGTCGGAGATCGGCGGTGAAATCGGCGAGTGCATACGGCCCGGCCTCCTCGCGGTTCCGGGCCATGGCAACAAGCTTCTCGATGTTTGCGAGGACCTGTTCCCCGGCCGGGAGCGCGGCATACACGGTGCAGACACCGGACTCGTACAGGATCCGGCGGAGCAGTGCGACGAGCCCCACATGGCCGGCGTACTGCTGCCACGAAGCGAGAAGGTCGCGTGCGTGCGCTGCCGGCCCATCCTGTTCCGCGTACTTCCCGAGTTTGTCCCAGAGCGTATTCCCGCGTTCCTGCACAATACGGAAGAGTTCCGTATCCGGGAGGCCGAAGTACGGCGACCGCAGGATCCCGGCAAGACTCACGCTGTCGTGCCGGTGTTCGAGGAACGAGAGGATGTTTGCGAGATCGTACACTTCCTGCCGGTGGTAGAACCCGGTTCCGCCGTGGACATAGAACGGGATCCCGTACTCGCCGAGAGCCGCAAGGTAATACGAAAGATTGGTCCGCGCTTCGAGCAGGATCGCGATATCGCCGTACCGGGCCGGGCGGGAGATAAACGAATGGTCCGGTAGTTCTTCGTACACGGAAAGCGGCTGCGCATTTGTGATGCTGTGGATCCGCCGGGCCACCATGCCGGCCTCGCTCCGTTTTGTCCCGGCCGCATCGCACCCTTTGGGCGGGAGAAGCAGTTCCACCGAACCGGAATGACCGGCCCGGTTATCGGCAATCCCGACCGGCTCGTATCCGAACTCCCACGGCTTCTCTGCGGAGGCAAGCAGTCGGGAGAAGATAATGTTTGCAAGGCCGATCACTTCCTTTGTGCTCCGGAAGCTGGTGTCGAGCGTCACCTTCCGGCCCCTGCACGCAGCCGTGATAATCTCCTGCGCCTCCTTAAAGCGCGTCACGTCCGCATCGCGGAAGAGATAGATCGACTGCTTGGGGTCGCCGACAATAAAGAGGCAGTCTGTTTCAGGCGAGGGTGTCCCGACAATCGCCCGGATGATATCGGCCTGCGACGGGTCCGTGTCCTGGAACTCATCGACAAGGATGTACCGGAACCGGGGCATGAAGTGCGTGGCAACGAGGTCGCCCTGTTCGAGGAATAATGTTCGGGCATGGAGGATCAGGTCGGCAAAGTCAAGACCGCCAAGTGCCGCCTTCCCGCTGCCGACAATCTCTGCATACCGGGAGAAGACAAGCGACAGCGCTCTGAGGAACTGCACCGAGCCGAAAATGACCGGATCGGATGCGTCAAAGGTCATCAGGAAGAGGGAGTGCTTCCGGTTCAGGATCCCGGCAAGATCTTTCCAGCAGCCTTTGAACTCCGCAAGATCGTCCGGCTTCCAGACTTTTTTGCTCCCGACATTGCCCGGTCTCTTTTGTGCAAGTACAAGTGCAGCCCGGCAGAATTCCTCCGGGTCACCGGCATTTTCAAGCACGGAAAGCAGCGGCCGGATCTCATGGAGGAAGAATGCCGCCTTGTCATCCACGCCATCGTACGCGGCAGCAAGGGTAAGCAGCGTACGGACCCGGGAGGAGAACGAGGGATCCTTTCGCAGCGCACTAATCTCCTCATCGCGGAATGTACTGACCTCGGTCTTCCAGACTGCAAGCACATGGCTCTCGTCCTTACTAAGGGCCGCGAAGAACCGGGCATAGCGCTCCCGTTTCGCGTACAGTACAGAAAGTATCGTCTTTAGGTTGTACTGCTCGGTGATGGCGAGTACCTGGACGATTGCAGCATTCACCGGCTCCTCCTGCCGGGTATGGATCAGGTCCTCGTATGCGGTGCTGTGGATGCGGGAGACCTGCTGCTCGTCAAGAACAGAAAAGCCGGGTTCGAGACCGGCCTCGATCGGGAACTCCCGGAGCACCTGCGCACAGAAGGAATGGAAGGTCTGGACCGGTGCAATCATGAAATCTTCCGCCGCCTTCTCCCACTGCGGGCCTTCCTCCCGGAGGATCTCCTTACGGATCCTGTCCTTCATCTCGGCCGCGGCTTTGTCGGTAAACGTCAGGGCGAGGATCTGCGGCACGCTCACGCCTTTTGTTTTCAGGAGGTCGATATATTTCTGGACGAGCACGTACGTCTTCCCGGTCCCGGCACCTGCAGTGACCACCATGCTCTTGTCGTGTAAGGTGATCGCCTCTCCCTGCCGAGGTGTCGCTGTCATATCAGGTCTCCTCCCCGGTCTCCAGAATCCGGTACGGATCGAAGCGGCAGATGCGCCTGAAGTCGCAATATGTATTCGGGCATTCCTCTTCCGGGGGAAGCGGGAACCGCCCGTTCCGTATCCCTTCAATGTAGGCAAAGGCACAGTCGCAGGAGTGCCGGATCGTACCGGCAAAATCCGGTGACGGTTT
The DNA here is from genome assembly GCF_049690535.1 of Methanoregula sp. Taxonomy (GTDB): domain Archaea; phylum Halobacteriota; class Methanomicrobia; order Methanomicrobiales; family Methanospirillaceae; genus Methanoregula. The sequence goes on from NZ_JBAVMX010000087.1 coordinate 8,447, forward strand.
GAACCGGGTGATCAGCAGGTCTCTTACTGATGCATCTGCAAGGACAATGTTTCGCTCCACCTCGCGCCGGATAGTATAGTATCCCCCGCCGATCCCGTGCGAGCCGGTGATCTGTGCGAATGCCAAGAGATAGAGCGGCAGCTGCAGGGCAGTTCCCGCCTCGATATCCTTTGCCTTTGGATGCGTGGAGCCGGATTTGTAATCATAGATGAGGAACTCTCCCGAAGGTGTGATATCGATCCGGTCGATCCGGCCCCGGATCCGCAGGTTCTTTGCACCATCCGGGGACACAAGTTCAACCGGTTCCGGTGACGATGCGGGATCGTCAGACGCTTCGGTTCCCATGCCAAAGGAGAACTCAAAGCGCGATGGAACGAGCGGTGAACTCTCTTCCTGCGTTTCGCTTGCAAGGAACCGTTCGAAACACCCGGGACCGGTCCGGGGATCGCCAAGCATCTGGATCTTTGTCGCATCCCAGAGCGGGCTCTGGAATGAAAACGTGTCCAGTTCGGCCTTTGCGATCCGGAGGATCATCTCCGTTGCATCCGCGAGCGTGGAGAGGCTGACCCTTTTGCCGCAGGCCAGCCACTGCCGGTAAAAGGTGTTCAGGACATGGTGGATGGCAGTCCCGCGATCGCTTGCCGAGAGGTTCGGCTCCACCTCAGGCAGGGCATCGAGCCCGATCACGCGGCTGAGGAAATAGGCAAACGGGCAGGTGGCATAGGTCTCAAGGCTTGTCGGGGAATAAACATGATCCGGACCGTACTGCCCGGCAAGAACTGCACTAATCGCATCGTCCCCGTAGAGGATCCCGTCATACGGCGAATCGCATCCGCCCCTACGGTAATACCGTTCCATGTTGATGCGCCGGGTAAGATCGCTGATGTCCTGCGAACCCGGGATGAGGCCAAGAACTCCGCAGGCGTTTTCCTCGCGGATCCCGTTCCCTGCCACAATCGCTGCCGTCCGCCGGGATACACATGGATTTTGTGGGGACGCAGGCCACGGGCATTCCCCGGTTCGCATCCTGACCCGCTCGAAAAATGCCGAGGTGAGCAGGGTTTTCTCCCCATCGGCAAGCGGGGCGCTCAGGTATACGGTCTGATCTGCGGCGAGCAGGGCCGCGATGAAATAATATTGTTCTTCACGGAGAACCTCGGCAAGCGTACGGGTTCCCATCCGGGTGTTCTCTAAGGAGTTTGTGAACGGAAGCCGGGTCGTCAGCCGGGGAACAACACCTTCGGTGAGTCCGCCGATAAAGACCACGCCAAACTTCAGGTGCTGGCATTCGTGGAGACCGAGAACTGCAACACCATCGGCATCCTGCCGGAGGGCACCGTCCCGCTCTTCTGCAACCGTGGAGACAAGCCGGAAAAACTCCGACGCGGTGATGGGGGTATCGGCCGGCATCCATGCAATCCGGGCGAGAGCTTCGATACGGGACCGGAATGTCGTAGCGATCCGGATCTCATGAGCCTTCAGATCCTCCTCCGGTGCGCCGAAGAGGTATGGGATATTCCACAGATCCAAAAATTCCCTGAGTCCGGCGATATGATCCCTGAGCCGTTTCTTTTTTGAGAGATAATCGAGGCCGGCAAGAAGGATCCCCATTCCTTCCTGGACACGTACAACGGACTGAACCGTGATCCCGGGGAAGTTCTTTGCCTTTTCTGCGTCCTGCATCTCGTTATGGAGCCAAGCCAGTTGTTTTTTCCAGGGTGGGTGGGGGCCGTCGATCCCGGCATACCGGGACACAAGATCGACTTCGGCCGCATCCAGGTACCCCGACCCGCCGGGAACCGGCCCCTTCCGGAAGAATGGGCTTGCAATCAGCCGGACAATATTTTCTCGGGTATACCCGGTGGCGGCAAGACCCGCGATATCCAGGAAGAACCGGACCACTGGTGCCTGTGAGAGCCGGGGCCCGACTGCCGCGTTCCACGGGATCCCGGAATCGGCAAATACCTCTTCGATGAGTCCGAGATTCTCGCGGATCTCCGGGAACACAACCGCAATATCGGAAAGCGGCATTGTGCGGTTCAGCCGGCCGATCTCTGCAGCGATGCCGGCTACTTCTGCATACCGCGTGGGAACTGTACGTACCCGGAAACGCTCCCCGGCCTGAAGGGCATCGGTTTTTAAAAAAAGACCGGTGATCGTTGATTGCAGGGAGGGCACAACCGGTGCGGGCGGGTCTCCCGCTTTACGCCGGTTCCTGAAAATTGTCGGATCAATGCCATCGGGAACGGAGAAATGGACTTTTTCTGCACGCTCCCGTATGGCCCCGAAGAGATCCTCTTCAAGGGGCAGGGTATCGTGGAACCCGTAGGCAAAGACCGTCCCGAGCGGGGCAGTGCCGGAACGGTACAGGTGATCGATCGTCCATTCGAGGATCGTACTGCTGTCGACAAGGTCCAGTTCCCTAAGCCGGTTCCGGTATGCGGTGATGATCGTGTCAAGCTGATCGCTCTTCTCGCTCTCAAGTGTCAGAAGACATTCCGGGAACGGGACTTTCCGTGTCAGGATGACATTCATGAAGGTCATAAGATCATCGATCGTGCCGGATGTCGGATGATCGCGTGCTGCAAAGAGCGGGACATTCGCTGCCAGGTTCTCAAGAATCTGCGCGAGCAACAGCTTCGCTTCGCCCTTTGACAGGAACCGGTCGATGGTCCGGTTCTCTTCAAACAGGATTTTACAGAATCCTTCGAGCGTACAGATGCGGGAAGAGACAATCGGGATCTTATTCTCCGTCAGGGACCGGGTGACATGAAGGACCAGCCTCTCCGTGGGGAGAAGGAGCCAGCTCGTGAAAGGATCTTCCTTTGCTGCAGATACAAAACCGCTGATGACGTTATCCAGCTGTTCCCCGGGGAGCGCATAATCGTATACGACCGCCCCTTCACATGACTCAGGGGAAGACTGTGCTGGCATGATATGTGGTTATTCTGCGGGAAGAAAAAGGCAGGGATTTATTCCAGGTACTTATCGAGCGGGATCGTCTCGATCTTCTCTTTTGTCACCGCAGTTACATCGATCTCGTAGGCTTCCGCTTTCTTTGTAATGCTTTTAACCTCATGTTCAAGATCTTTTGTCGGGATCAATTTCTTGCGCTTCTCCATCGGGGGATTCATCTTTTCTGCCTTCTCGAATTCCACAACCTTTTTCAGGATATCTTCAGGAAGTGACTCGCAGGACCGGAGCAGGCCTAAAAATTCGTTGAAGAAGTACGTGTCAATCTGCATCCTTCGTTTGGTCGCATGCGCGAATTTGCCGATCACGTTACAGATGTTTTCGCGATCCTCCGGGCTTAACTGATCAACGAACTGGTAGTCCTCGATCTTTCTTAAGGCGAGGATGATTGGTTCAAGGCTGTCATAGGTGACGACATAGACCTGGTAATCGGCCATGTCCAGGTGGAATTCATCGAGGTATTCAACCGTGTTTGCCGGGACGACAAGGAAGATTTCCTTCTTGACATTCTCTTCTTTTGCATACTTTTTCGCTGCCTCGGCCTGGTTTCGGATATATAACGGGAAATTGGAGAGATCTTCGGAATTCTTCGGGCTTTTCGCATCGAAGATCACGTACTGGTCGCAGATCAGGATCGCATTATCCGGTTTCTTCCCGGCCACCGGGAACTTTTCCTTGTCGCAGTATTCCAGCGTGTGGCGCTGGCAGATGGACCGGAGTGACTGCTCGACGACTTCCTCGTGTTTCCTCCAGGTCTGCTCCATAGCCTCGTACTGCCGGTGGATCTCGGCGTCCCGCTCAGCCTGCACCCGGAGCCGGTCATCGTCCAGCTGTTTTTTGAGTGCGTTGATTTCGGTAACCCGGGCATCATATATACGAGTGCGTTCCTCCTCGTTTTCGCTGAACTTTGCTATCGTTTCCTTGGCTTCAGTGAATTGTCGGTTGAGCTGATCGATCTTTGTCGTAAGCGACGCAATTTCTTCTTTCTTATTTTGAATATTTTCACTGTTTTTTCTTTCAGATTCTCTGAGCCCGCCAACCTCGTTCTCCCGTTCCCCAATCCTTCGTGTCAGATCCTCATTTTTCGATTTGAGATCGATCAGTTCTCCCTTGAGCCTGAGGATCGTCTCGTCCGTTTTGGTGATCGTTTCGGAGAGTCTTGTTTCGAGTTTTGCCCGCTCGCTTTCTTTCTCCCCCACCTTATCGCTGAGCGATTGCACACGGCCCTGTTCTCTTGCCAGATCGGTCTGTGCCTGCCCGAAGTTCTGCTTCTGTATTTCAAGATCCTTTGAGAGATCCCGTATTTTTCCTGTCAGATCTGAAATATCCTGATCCGTTTTCCTTAAGGTATCCTGGACTTTCTGGTAGTCCCCGTAGGCGTCGTAACTGAGGGAGACGATCGTTCTCCAAGAGAAAAGCCGCTCGAAAAATCCTACATTTTTTATTCGTTCCAGAAATCTGCCGAGATGTTCGAAAAGGGGAGAATCCATTGAGGTGCACCTGGAGGAACTACTGTTCATCTAATCGATGAGGAGTTCTCGCGAATAAATCTTATTAATATACCGGGCAGATGGTGAAAATGAAAAGGTCGAGGTCTATTTTCTGTATGTTCGCAGTGAAAAACAACCAGTTCGAGGTGTATATCTCCCACCTGAACAAAGAAAAAAAGACCGGTATCAGGGACGGCCTCTCGACCGGCTTTTCCTGACATGTTTCTCTAACGGGTACCTGGTGACCGTCTAGGCCATTTAAAACCCCTCTCGTTTTCCGGGGGTATTGATCCTCACGGGACAGTCTCCCCATGAGTTTTGGTCTGTTTGGGAATAACAAACACAAACTTCGTACCCCAGGTGCGATCGATCGCGACCGTCCCGTGGAGCTGGCCGGTAAGTGATTTTACGAGCCGGAGTCCCAGTGACGACGTCTGGTTCTCCAGCGTGATGTCCTCCGGCATTCCGACACCATCGTCTGCAACGATAATTGTGAGTGCCTGGAGATCTTCAGTAGCAGTAATGGAGATGTTCCCCACTTTCCTGCCTTTAAATCCATACTTTAAGCTGTTGGTGATCAGTTCGTTGATGATGAGACCAAGGGGAATTGCGGTATTGATATCTACATAAATCTCAGGGATGTTCAGGTCGAACCGGACAATTTCGTTTGCGGTTCCGTACGACTGCAGGAGCTCCATTCCCAGCGAATGGATATAATTTTTCAGGTCAATATGGGAGAAGTCTTTGCTCTTGTAAAGGTGTTCGTGGACGAGCGCCATGGACAGCACCCGGGCCTGGCCGTCTTTTAAGACTTCAATGGTCCTCTTATCGTCTATTTTACGGATCTGCAGGTTGAGGAGACTCGATATAATCTGGAGGTTGTTCTTGACCCGGTGGTGAATCTCCCGGAGCAGGGTCTCTTTCTCGGCAAGCGACGCTTCGACCAGATCGGTCATCTTCTTCCGGTCGGTAATGTCCCGGATATTGCACTGGATAACCTTTTTGTTATTCACCTCATAGACGTTACTGACAAACTCCACGTTTATATGCCGCCCATCGGCTGTTTCAAGGGGCATATCTTCGTACCGGATATATTCTTTCCGTTGCAGTAATTCGAAATTGTCTTTGTTGGCAACGATGTCCTTAAAGAGCCCGATCTCCCAGATTTTTTTACCCAGGAACTCTTCGCGGGTGAATCCCAGCATGGTAATCAAAAAGGGATTAACATCGTCGATCTGGCCGGTCTCGTCGTCAAGGATGAGGATGCCATCCTGGGCCGTCTCAAAAAGCCGGCGGTACCGCATCTCTGAAGCAATTTTCGCCTCTTTTGCACGTTTGCTGTCGGTGATATCACTGCAGGAACCCACCACCCTGTGTGCTCTTCCTTTTTCATCCCGCATTGCAGTGCCCTTATCGGTCCAGGAGCGGATCTCCCCGTCTTTCCGTACCACCCGGTACTCTGCAGTATAGGGAGTCTGCATCATTACATGCCGGTCCCGTATCGATAATACCCGGTCCCGGTCATCGGGGAAAATGATCTTCTCCCATGCATCCAGTGTCCGGGGAAATTCACCCGGGGCGTAGCCCAGTATCTCATCAATACGGCCATACCAGTCCACCCTGCCATCAGGAATATTCCAGTCCCAGATGACATCGCTGACACTCTGTGCACTGATGCGGAACCGCTCCTCGCTCTCACCAAGCAGCCTGTCCCGCTCTGCCAGTCCATCAAACTGCATATGCAGTTCTTCCTTGGCATTTTTCAGTTCTGTGTTGGCCTTCTGGAGTTCGCTCGTCCGTTCCTCTACACGTTTCTCAAGGCCCTCACCGAATGCTTTGAGTGAGAGGGCTTTGTCGTCCAGTTCCGCATACAGTGCCACAACACCCCGGTTGGTGCTGTCGAGTTCATCGTTGGCATTGATCAGGTCCACCTGCTTTACGTGCAGTTCCTCCAGAATACGGATGAGGTTCTGGTTCCGGTCCCGGATCTCTTCGAAAGGGTTCTGGAGGGCAGTCTTTACCAGCACATCGGCGATCCGGGCGATAAGTTCCGGGGTCACCTGCAGGGTGGCAGGTGAAAAGTTCTTCCCCAGGAAAACCGTGCTGCCGGTTGGATACGCATCGATGTGAAAATGGTCCACCAGGCCTTTCGCGCCGTTTATGCCCTCCATCATCCCGGTTTCTGATGTAACCCCGCCCCCGGGTACTTCAATCAGGGGGCCCTCGTTCCCGTGGTCACGGACGGTGATGCCAAAGACATGGGGTTCCACATCAGTATCGATGAAAAATTCTATCTCCCCCCCGCCGGTATACTCAAACGCGGTCCTCGCAATCTCTGATACTGCGGTACTGATACGGGTCTGGTCGTCCTTATCAAATCCAAGTTGTTCTGCAATGATGCATGTCCGGAACCCGGCTGAGACAATGTCCTGAACATTTTGCAATGCAACTTTCGTGATCACGGGGTTCATACATTCATCTCAACCTGTTTTACGGCAAGAACCGTCACATCGTCTCCTCCCCGCCTGTGATCCCGGAACAGGACACCTGCGATGAGAGCCGGGTGCTTTCGCTGAAGTCCCGGGTAGTTTTCCAGGTCCCATTGCATGGTAAGCCCGTCGGAGTGCAGGATTAACAGGGACTCTGATTCCCAGGAGTGTGAGTCCTCCAGAAACTTCCGGATCTCGATACCCGCCGTCCCGTTTAACGATACCATGCCCCGTGAGTCAGGACCGGTGATGATCCGTCCTGATATATTGCCAGCGCCTGCGAACGTGACCATGCCTTTTATTTCATCGATCACGGCAACCGCTACCGCTCCCCCACGGGTGCCCATGAGTGCGGCATGCAGGATCCTGAGAATTTCTACCGGTTCACGGGCCGGGTTCTTCCGGAAGATCCTGATCGCTTCTTCCTGAACCTTCGATGCTTCGAGCCCGTGGCCCAGCCCGTCGACCACAAGGATGACGGTCCTGCCCGGTAACCGGATTATCTCCCACCCGTCGCCGCAGGGCTCACCCGGCTGGAGAGGAAGGCAGATCACACCATTCTCGATACGGGAGGTATACCGTGGATGCTGTGGATCGGATTCGTGTGCAGACGGTTCTTTAGCGATCCGCGAGAGGACTGCAGTGCCCTTCTCCGGCTGGGAGTAGAGATCAAAAAAAGAAGAGAGCCGCCGGACTGAGGTAAGGCCGTTTCCTTGCCCGGTCCCGGCAGGATCTGCGTCCTTGAGGCTCCTGCCGATATCCTTTATTCCCTTACCCCGGTCAAGCGCGAGGCATTCGATCCCGGAAACCTCTGCATCCGTGTAGAGACGAAGGAGGATGTCTCCCTCCCCGGCATGATTCACGAGGTTTGTTGCAAGTTCAGTCACGATGGCGGCAACGTTCCCGGATTGAGCCCCGGTGAACCCCTGTACCTCGCAGATAGTCATTGCTTTCTGCCGGGCTTCCACGACGTCGCTCATTTCCCTGATGTGGATGCACGCCCTTTCGTTCATCGCCATCGCGTCACAGTTATCTGTGTACCCTTGCCCGGTTCTGACCTGATATTAAACTCGTTTACCAGCCGCTTTGAACCGCCCAGCCCAAGCCCAAGCCCGGAACCGGTAGTGAAACCGTCTTTTAACGCCTGCTGGATGTCCGGGATACCCGGGCCGTGGTCGAGAAAAATGAGCCGGATTCCGATCCGTTCCCCGTTTACAAGGTGTTCGATGCGCATGGTCCCCCCTTTGCCATAGTCAATGGTGTTTCGTGCCAGTTCGCTTGCGGCAGTCACCATCTTCGTCTGGTCAATGAGGGTGAATCCCAACTCAATCATACCGGTGCGGACTTTTTTTCGGGCACTAACGATATCTTCACCTGTTTTGATCTCAACGGTTTCGGGCTCCGGTTGATTCATCTTTGGAACCCTTTATCAGATTCATCCATGGCGCTCTTGAGTTTCCTGACACCCCTCTCGACATTTAAAGCGGTCTGGATATTCTCCATGGGGAGTCCGAGCTCCACGATCGTAATCGCCACTGCCGGACGCATACCAACGACAACCGTCTGTGCCCCCAACGCCTGGCTCATCGCAGCAATGTTCCCCAGCATCCTCCCGATAAACGAGTCGACCATCTCGAGCGATGAGATGTCGATGAGTACGCCCTTGGCATGATCCTTGACAATCCGGGCCGTGAGGTCATCCTGGAGGGAAATGGCGAGCTGGTCGTGCATGTCAACCTGAATCGTGATCAACAGGATGTCGCCTATTTTCAGTACGGGTATCTTATCCATCCTTGCCCTCGCCTGGTTATACCTATCCGGTAACGGTTATACCGGACTGCTGGAATGCATATTTCAGGGCATCGGCGAGGGATGACTTCGTGACTACGTCTCCAAACGCCACTCCGAGATGTACCATCGTCTGGGCGATTTGCGGGCGGATGCCGGAAATAATGCAGTGCGCTCCCATGAGCCGTGCAGCAGAGACCGTTTTTATCAGGTTCTGGGCAACGAGCGTGTCAACAGCCGGTACCCCGGTGATATCGATGATGGCAATGGCACTGTTCGTTTCGACGATGCTCTGGAGAAGGTTCTCCATGACGACCTGCGTCCGGGAATCGTCCAGCGTGCCGATGAGCGGGAGGACGAGAATACCCTCCCAGATCTTGATGACCGGTGTCGAGAGTTCTAGGAGTTCCAGCTGCTGGCGCCGGATGATATCCTCCCTGCTCTTCTGGTAGGTTTCGGCGGTAAAGAGTCCCAGTTTGTCCAAAAGGACCGTTGCGATCCAGATCTCTTCTGCCAGTGCCGAAGCATTGGTCCCCAGTTCTGACTTCATGCGCGCAAAGACCGGCTGCTTTAAGGAGAAGATAAAGGTCGCCGTCTCCTGGGTGGTAAAGCCCTGCGCAGCCCGGGTCTTTGAAGTGGCCGCAAGAAAATCAAGCACCGGTTTCCATTCAAGCGTGGTGATGTCGGTGACATTCCCGCTGCGGGTCGCGGCGATGATCAGACCCATCAGTTCTGCGGACTGCGTACGGAGTTCGGCCTCGGTGAGAAGGTCTTTTCGGTAGGTAATCGAAACGATCTGTTCACGCATCCAGTCCTCAAGGATCTCCTGTTCGTTATTCGTGAAGATATCAATCAGTTTGCTTTTTTGTTTAGCCATTTTTGTTAGTCTCCCAAATTCCAGGTCTACTCTTTAAAATTTCGAATACAATCACACGGGATTGCGGGGTAAAAGGTGCCGGTTGTGTCATTGCATGGGGGTACTGTACCCTATTTATCACCCAAATCACCTGTTTGTGATGTTAAGGGCTGGGGTACTTTCCAATTTTTGTAATATAATCCGGAGAGAGTATCATTCCCTCCCAACGGTTCCGGCGCTTCTTTTTGACGGTTACCCAATCACAACGTCATTACTATGCACCTGAACCGGTTCGTCCGGATCGTTTTTTGGGCCGGATTTTCCGGCAATAAATCCGTGATCCGGCCGGATCACAAAAACAGTGCCCGACCCGACACATAAAAAAAAATAATCGGATAGCAACGTGGGAAGTTTTCGAGTTAATGACCCCGAAAAGAGGGTTACTCTTCCAGCACCTTTGCCGCAAACGCCTCTGCCCTGCAGAGGTGAGTACGGTCCGCTTCCGAGGATGTCCACCCGGCGGCAAAGAGCAGGAGAAGCGCATTATCGAGCGCTGCATCGAAGGCCGGGTCGTACCCGTCGTCGCTCTTCTTGCGGGGTTGCAGGGGCCGGGCGAGTAATCCTGCATCGGATGCGGTAAACTCTTTGTACCGCGACGGCCGCGAGCGGGACATCTCCGTGGTCTCCGCCTGCTCTGCCACAATCTCAAATGCCGTTGTAAAGGCGGGTGCACAGCCCGACCCTTCAAGCTCGCGGACCCCCTCGTGTGCCTCCGGTGGCACGTCGCCATAGTCGCCGGCCGCAAAGCGCAGGAACGCAAGTGCAGCCCGGTGCGCAGCGGCGGTCGGCAGGCGGGCGCAGGCCTGGTGCGTTCTGTCCACGTACTCTTTGAGCGGGCCGCTCAGTTCTCCCTTTTCAGTGATGGAAGCAGCTGGCTTACCGAACCGGTACTTCAGCCGCACGAGCAGGATCGACAGGCTCACCGCGTAGAGCAGTTCGAGGATAATTGTCGCCACGGCATCGTCCAGTGGCACGGCAAAAAAGATGAGGGCATAGATGGGTGTCGTCAGCGCAACGATGTCCTTTTTTGGCCGGACCCATGCGAGATACGCGAGGACAATAGATGCGATCACGCAGCCTGCTGCCGTAAAGCGCAGGTCAATGGCAATCCCGTTTGTCCACACGAGGATTGCAAGCGCCGCTCCCCCAAACGAGAGCACCGGCACCAGAATGTCGTATATCGCCGTGACAGCGGGGGTTCCGGCTGGCGCATCAGGATGTGACATGGTACCTCGAAACGGATGGGATCGCATTCGGCCTCAAAAGGTTTAGCGATCTTTTGCCGGCCCGGCCTTTCTCTCAATTTTCTTTATCGAGACGCAGTTGATCACCGGGTCACCGACAACGACATAGCGGCGGATCACCATGCCGACGACTTCTACCACGTCGTGTTCGTGAATGTCCTCTGATGGGCTCGTAAACATCTTGACGGAAATCTCACCCGACCGGTCGGCAACGATAAACTGCGGACGGTTCAGGAACTGGAAACGCACCTTCTCCACCACGCCCTCGATCCGGACCGGCTTTCCGATCATATTCTCGTTTATCAGCTTGACCCGGACACTTTTTGCTTCGATCTCGTAGACCGGCTTAACATCTGCATACTGGCTGCGGCTCATGTAGTTGAGGACAATGGGGATCACAAGCAGCAGAAAAAGTCCCGGGATCATCCAGATCAGCTGCGATCTCACACCGGTGCTGAACACGGAAGCAGCCAGTAAAAAAAGAGTGAAGATCACAAAGACCGCAATCGCGAGGATTGAGACCTTCACTTCGACATTACCGATCTTCATTATAAGAAGATCTATTGCAGTTTTTCCTACTTCAGTGCTGCGATCTCTTTCCTGAACGCAACCCAGTAGATCACACCGACGAAGAACAACCCGCCGACGATGTTTCCGATCGAGACAATAATCAGGTTGTTGGTCCACATCGTGACCCAGGTCAGGCCGGCATTGATCTTAGTTGGATCAGTGATGAATCCCTGCGTGAGGATACCAGCGGGAATGAAGTACATGTTCGCGACACTGTGCTCAAAGCCGCTCGAGACAAAGGCCATGATCGGGAACCAGATCCCGAAGAACTTGCCAATCAGGTCATCGGCACAGATGCCGAGCAGGATGGCGAGGTTCACAAGCCAGTTACAAGCGACGGCTTTGAGGAACGCGGACCACATGCCAAGCATTCCGACATAACTGACCTTTGCGCTCGCAATGGCAATCGCCCGGGTACCAAACGCGGTCACCGTTGCGGCTCCCGTGGAGTCGAACGAGACAAAAGGCCCGTATGCCATGATGTAGGCAAAGACGATCGAACCAATGAAGTTCCCGATATACACCAGTATCCACAGGTTGATGACCTGCGGCCAGCTCACCTTGTGGATGAATGCCGCCATCGGGGCAAGCATCGCGTCACCGGTAAAAAGTTCTGCACCCGTGAGCACGATGATAATAAGACCGACCGGGAAGACCGACCCCAGGATCAGCTGGGCAAACCCGGCGCTTGCCGCACCGTACCGCGCAGCGGCATCAGTGGCCATGATTCCCGTACTGCACACTGTTGCAAGGGCACCGCCCATCGCGATGTACGCGCCGGCCATAAACCCACGGAGCAGCAGGTTCCATGCAGGCAGGCCTACTTTGTATTTCCCGGCGTCGCCGGCCTTGGCGACAACAGCTACCGGAGGATGAAACACCATTCTCTTACACACCTCTTTTGAAACGTTTCAACCTATCTCGGGCAACCGGGAACAGCTGTTTTCCAGCCAGAGAGAGTCGAATATTGCTCGATATAGGCTAATTTGATCATCCGTTTGTCGTTATTAATACCTTTCTAAATGCTTTCCGGTCGGTTTACGCCGGAGAATGATTACATTTTGTAACCGGTTTTCTGTTACCGATCCCGGTTATTCTGGCCGGCCCGGATCTTTTGGAAATCACAAAAAAGAAACACCGGCTTATCCGGGCACAGGGATAGACTCTCCAGTGGTGCCCGCCCCGGAACAAACGCGGGTGACCCTCCAGATATACGGTCATGGCCTTATGCGCGTCATGTTCAGGAAAGCACGGATTTAAAATCTTTATTTCACTTTTGTGCCAGATAAACCGGATCCGGATTTCCGGGATCAGGACAGGGTTTTTCCTGAGTGGCCCCGCCAAACCGTATGTCGGGAAACTCACTGGGACTCAGGCGGGATCCGGCCCGATCGTTTCCGTGTAGTTTGTCCTTCCTGTAAAACGTGTCCCGGCCGGATCCATAATATTCATCTGGTGAATCGGCCGATAACCATCTGTTACGATCAAAAGCCGGGTTTCTCATGAAATGTTCTCTTGTCACCGGGCCGGTCTTTGAACACCACAACCGTCCGGGCCATATTGAATGCCAGGATCGTCTCCGTGCGATTACCGAACAGGTACCTGATGGCATTCCTGTCCGTGCCCCGGTGGCTACAGGAGAAGAGGATCTCCGCCGCGTCCACCTGCCCGGCTATCTTGCATGGCTGCGCCAGCAGTGCACCCTCCATGCTGCGTACGACACGGTCGACGAGTACGGGTGCACCGGCGGGTACTTTACCGGGAACCTGTATGTGCCGGGATTTCTGGATGCAAATACCTACCTCAACCCGCGGTCGTACGAGGTCGCAACGTTTGCGGCAGGCTCGGCGATCGCCGCCACGGAGCGTGCGCTCGCCGGCGAGAGCTGTTTTGCACTCGTCCGTCCCCCGGGTCACCACGCCGCGTCAGGCTGGGCGATGGGCTTTTGCCTCATCAACAATGTGGCGATCGCCGCGGCAAAGGCGCTCACCTCCGTGGACCGCGTGGCGATCGTCGACTGGGACGTGCACCACGGGAACGGTACACAGGAGATCTTCTCCGGGAGCGACAGGGTGCTGTACTGCTCGGTCCATGCAGAGGATTTCTTCCCCCACTCCGGCGCGGCAACCGAAATCGGGACCGGCGCCGGCCGGGGATACACGGTAAATGCCCCGCTGCCGCAGAAGAGTACTCTCGGGGATTACGTGCACGTCTTTTCCGGGGTCATTATCCCGGTACTCGAACGGGCGCACCCTGACCTCCTTATCATCTCGGCCGGCCAGGACGCGCTCGCGGACGATCCGGTCGGTGGCATGGGACTTGTTCCGGCCGATTACGGCATTTTTGCCGGGATGCTGATCGATGCGCTTGACCTGCCACCTGCGTTCGTGCTCGAAGGCGGGTACGGCCCGTCCCAGCCCGCCGCCATCAATGCCATCCTTGGTGCAGTGGGCGGGAGGCGGAGTACGGAGCCGGTGCCGGAGCCAACCGCCGGGGCCCGCGAGCGGGTGCAGATGCTGAGGAAACTTCACGGCATCAATCACTGACTAAAAAAGCAGCACCGTTAAAAGTATGATGATCCTGGCCAAGTCCTTTCCTGTTCAGGCCGGTCTCATCACAATCTGTACCGCGGTCCCGTTGTCCCAGAATACCGTCCCAAGAAACATATCGACAACCACATCGCTGTTGTCCTGCCTGATCAATTTCACTTTATCGAGATTCATCCGTGCACCGTGGGCGGCCTGGTCTACCCGCTGCCGGAAAAGGGCCTGGAAATCCGGATCGACCATGCTGACAATGTCACAGCCAGCCAGGTTTTTCCCGCTGTCCGCTCCGATCAACCGGCTGCCGGCAGGATTTATGTATGCGATCCCTCCCTGCCGGTATACCACGACTCCTTCGGGCAGCCACTCGATAAGAGAACGGTACCGCTCTTCACTTGAGACAATATCTTCGACGTTCGCGATGTAATCCTTGATAAAAAACGATGCAATGACGAGGATCAGCGCAAAGAAGATCCGATCGATCAGCGCGTATTCTATCGAAAGGTCACGCGGGGACAAAAAAAGGCTCGCTGCCATAAGGAGAATAAAAACGCCGGTCATCAGGATCGGTGCATACTTCCAGCTGAGATACACGGTTAAAAAGAGGGGGATGAGGTACAGGATCCAGATCATCACGCCGAGAGGCGTAATAATATCCACGATAAAGATGAGTGCGGTTGAAAGAATGATATACACGACAATACGGAGAAAATCCTCCCTTCGTTGAACTGGCCATGTGAGCCTTCCCGTGTCCACCATATAGGATCCTTTCGGATTTTATTATAAAAATCTGGTGGATGGCGGCCGTGGTCAGACGCGATGAGAGGTACCAGAACCCGGGGAACACTTGAGCCGGCCGGCCCCGGGTCTCGTTGTTAACGGTTGTTTTTTGGTTTTTTAAATTTTTTTAGTCGCTAAAATTGTATACGGACCGGGATAACCTGGTAAAAAATCCCTGCAGGGGGAGATCTGATGTGTCGAGGGAGCTGAATCGTTTGTACTTAATTTTTGGTTTTTGGATGATATCAGGGGAGGTATTCCTGTAATTTCCTGAAGAGAGCGAGCTTATCATTGGCTTTGTCTTTTGTCTCTTTCTCGATGCAGTCCATAATCCCGGTTATTGGCTTTGCCAGCTCGTAGACTCTGCTCGGCCGGCCGCTCTTGTGCTCTTGGGGGATCTCATGGCTTTTGACCCATGCCCGACACGTCAGGAACTTCATTGCCGAGCTGACTTCAGGCTGGCGCAGGTCGGTTCCGCGCTCGATGTCGCGGGAGGTTGCCCCGGTAGTATTTGCCAGGAATACCAGTACCATGGCAACCGTCCTTTGGATCCCGATCTTAACAAGGAGGTGCACAAATTCCACCTCCCTGTCCGTAAAATACATCACGTTCTTCGTTACCATGTATCCCTCTGCTCAAAGACGGTGTCATTTTCTCTGGCGGTGGGTCTTAAAAATTTTAACGATAAGAAATGCACCCCGCCAACCATCGACGCGAGGACATTACATCCCCATTTTTTACTTCGAATACAACTCCAGTTGATGAAAAATCTGTTGTGATTCGGTCGTCTTTCCGAGTTTGTGAAGGATATCTCCTTTATGGCGGAGTGCTTCAAGAGACCGGGGATTTATCTCAAGCGCCTTGTCAAAGGCATTCAGGGCCCTCTCATTCCTGCCGCACTTCTCCAGGATAACGCCCATATTATGCCAGGCCTGGATATTACTTGCCCGAATCTTCAGGGCCTTCTGGTATTCCAGAATTGCATCCTCAAATTTCCCCATGACAGAGAGCGAGTTAGCCTGTTCAAGATGCATAAGGTCTGTGATCTCTTCATGGATCTGGTTTATCCGTTTCGAAGAGAGCGATTTCAACGACGCTTGCGCTGCCGGGGAGGGTTCATTACTACCTTCGGAAGCTGGTTCTTTTTGTGAAATTTTCAGATAGGTATTGGTCAGTTCTCCCTTTGAACGACTGTCATCGACAACAGAAAACGCCACGAGAGCGCCGATTATTAATCCTTTTGTGTCGGTTACCGGAGAAAGCACGCAGTCCTTCAATAACTGCCGTCCTCCGTTCCGGGAGATGATGTACACATCTGAGGGGAACACTGAGACAACCCCTTTATTGAGTGTCGGGGAGATGTGAAGAATAAAAGGTTGATCCGTGATGGCATCATAAAACTGCAGGACTTCGTCAAGCGGTTTTAAGTATGCATCGCGGATGTTCCAGCCGGTCAACTGTTCCGCGTATGCATTGATCAAAATCGTTCTTCCGTTTTTGTCTATTGTTATGATCCCCCGATCCAGGATCTGAATTGTCCGGTTAAGCCAGATGGATGCCGTGCGTATACGCTCGTCGAATAATTTTTTTGCAGCAGCGATCTGGATCGTTGCATGAATGGTCTCCTTGACAAACGGTTTAACCAGGTACCCATACGGGTCGGTCTCTTTTGCCCGGCCAAGCGTGGCATCATCGGAGAATGATGTCAGGTAAATAACCGGAATCCCAAACCGTTTTTTAATTTGCGCTGCAGCATCAATCCCATCCATCTTACCTTCAAGCAGGATATCCATAAGGATGAGATCCGGATGATGCTGCCCGACGGCTTTTATTGCATTTTCTCCGGTTTTCACCCGCGCTATTACGGTGTACCCAAGGGAAACAAGGAGATCCTCGAGAATCTTGGCAATTATGACTTCGTCTTCAACAATCAGAATTTTTTCATGTACCATTATTTTTCCTCCTTTTGGGATGTGTAATCAAACGTAAACGTAAACGTAGTCCCGTTCTCGCGTTCAATCAGGATTTTTCCGTCAAGTTGATCCTGGCCGAGCAGGGATATGAGCTGCAAACCGACGGTCGATGCTTTTTTGTTCAGACAGGACTCGGGGATTCCGATTCCGTCATCATGGATAGAAAGGATCAGACCGTTGTTTTCTTTACGGTGGAATGCCAGGGAAATGGTCCCGATGCTCCGACCGGTAAAGGCGTGCCGGATACAGTTGGAAATGACTTCCGTGATGAGCAGCCCCAGGTGAAGCAGGGTGGACTGGTCAATCTGGATTTTATCGACAGAATATTTTACGTTGATGTACGTTTTTGTTCCGTATGCGCAGATCAGGCTATTAACAAGGTCCTTTATGTAGGTATCCAGACTGATATTGACAAAATCCTCTGATTTATAAAGCCGCTCATGGATAAGAACCATGGACCGGATGCGGGTCTCGGTATCGAGGACGATACGTGCAATCTCAGGCGACGAGACGGTCGATGCCTGGAACAGGAGCAGGCCGATAACGACCTGCAGGTTGTTCTTGACCTGGTGGTGGATCTCCCGTAAGAGTGCGTTCTTTGCGTCCAGCGATGCCTTCAATGCATCTTCCGTCTGTTTAAGATCGGTGATGTCACGTGATATGCAGAGAACCGCCCTGACGGTTCCATCCGGGTATTTTAATGGATTGAGTGCATGATCCAACCACCGTGTCACTCCCAAAAGCAGGATCTGGCTTTCGAACCGGCTCGGCTTACCGGTCGCAAAAACCATGTTCAGGTATTGCTGCTGCCCCAGACTAATTTCCGGTGGAAAGACAGCGCCCCGGTCCATGTTGATAATTTCTTCATACGTCTTCCCCAGTGCAGCGGCCGCATAGCTGTTGACGTATTCGATTCGATCCTGTGCATTAATGATGTAGATTAAGTCCTGCGAAGTCTCTGCGAGGGAATGGTATAATTCTTCGCTCTTTCTTACCCGCTCTTCAGTCTCTTTCTGTTCTGTGATATCACGGAGGACTCCGGTTCTTACGCCGGTTTTTCCCGTTGGATCTACGAGAAATGAACTATTGTCCTCAAACCAGACGATATTTCCCGCGCGATCTCTGGTACGGAAGGCTGTCCGTATCGGTTTACCGGTTAAAATCGTCGTTTTTCCTTCCTTGAGGATTCTCCCCAGATCTTCCTCCAGGATTATCTCCCTGATATTATGAGAAATGAAATCCTCCGGCATAAATCCGTACCTGGCAACCTGTGGTCCGATATACGTTATTATGCCCTGAGGATCGATGGAATAAATAATATCTAAGGTATTTTCTGTGAGCGTACGGTATTTTGCCTCTGATGCACGCAGTTTGTTTTCAACGTGTTTCAGTTCGTTGTATCTGACTCGCAGTTCCTCCTCCGTAGCGACGAGCTGCTGCTGGGTTGCCTGCTGTTCCTCTTTGAGATGTTGCTCTTCAGTTACATCCCTGATCGTGGCCTGAAGAACTTTTTCTCCGTTTATTTCAATGCGGTTAATCTGGATGGATGCGGGGAATTCCTGGCCCGTGAACCGTTTACATCTCCAGTCGAAAACAATGCGTCCTTCCTGAAATGCATGTTCGATTATTCTCCTGGCTTTTTCCAAAGACAGTTCCCCATCCGGTTGATAATGAGGGGAGATTTGCGGGAATTCTTTTGTGAGTAAATCCTCTTTACAGGACGCATTGAATAACTTCACTGATGCAATATTGCACGCGGTAACGCACCATGATGGTGGTTCAATGGTCAGGATTGCATCCCGTGACAATTCGAACATCATCTGGTAGAACTTGTTGTCACGGTGCATGACCTGAGGGGAGGTCTCCGGAACCATTATACCCCCTCCGGTAACGCCGGGTTAAAGGTAAAAGTGAAGGTCGTCCCGTTATTGCCTTCAATCTGGATTTCCCCGTTGAGCTGGTCGCGGCCAAGCATATAGATAAGCTGCAAACCCATCGTTGTTGGTTTTTCCCGCATGCAGGAATCGGGGATTCCGATCCCATCATCATGAATGGAAAGGATCAGACGATTAGTTTTTTCCCGGTGGAACACCACGGAAATGGTTCCGGTACTCCGATCAGGAAATGCATGTTTAAGTGAATTTGAGACAACTTCCGTGATAAGAAGCCCCAGGTGAATCAGCATAGGTTGATCGATCAGAAATTTATCGATACTATATTCGATAGTAATGGCAGTTTTCGTTTTGTACGTGTAGATAAGACTGTCAATGAGATCTTTTATATATATCCCCAGATCGATGTTAACGAAATCCTCGGACTTATAGAGCCGTTCATGGATAAGAACCATTGACCGGATGCGGGTCTCGGTATCGAGAACGATGCGCGCGATCTCAGGCGATGAGACGGTCGATGCCTGGAACTGGAGAAGACCGATGATGACCTGCATGTTGTTCTTGACCCGGTGATGGATCTCTTTAAGAAGCATATTTTTCTCTACAAGTGACGTTTTCAGTGCCTCTTGTGCAGTTTTTAGATCTGTGATGTCCCGGCCGACAGACTGGTACCCGACCAGCGTGCCGGTATCATCGAAAATAGCCCTGTCATTTCGCTGCTGCCAGCGGATGATCCCGGTCGGTATGATGACCCGGTACTCAATGGTCGCAAACGGGTGCTGCCGGGTCAGCGATCTGAGATGAGATTTCACGACATTACCGTCTTCACCGGGACTCTGTATCTCGAACCGGCGGCCGAGAATATGTTCCCGCAGTACACCAAAATACCGGCAGAATGCGTCGTTGACAAAGAGGAGGATCCCGTCAGGCCTGAACCGGGAGATGAGTTCAGTCTGGTCTTCAACCACATTCCGGAACCGTTCTTCACTCTCCATGAGGGCGCGTTCCGCTGTGCTCCTCCGGACCGCCTGCCGGATTTTATTCCCGAGATCGGCAAACTGCACCTTCGGATCCTCCCCTTTCTGGATGTAGAAATCCGCGCCGGCATTGAGTGCCTCAACAACCACATTTTCCCTGCCTTTCCCGGTAAAAATGATAAACGGGAGCGTGTTTCCCTGGTGCCGGAGTTGTTTTAAAAATGCGATGCCGTCTGTCTCTGGCATCTGGTAATCAGACACGACTGCGTCATATGTCCGTTCCATGAGCGCCTTCATTGCATCACTGACGGAAGTTACCGTGTCAACCCTGAATTCACCGGTACTCTCTAATAACTGCCGGGTTATGTCAAGCAGAGCAGGTTCATCATCAACGTACAGTACGTGGGTTATTCCTGCTGATACCGGGTCCTTTGTTGTCTGCAACTGCGGGGAGAACGGCAAGGGGGAGTTATTTTTTGTGTCATCATTCGGCGTGCAGGAAAGATTATTGACAATAGTACTCCTTCTGGAGGGGGTAATGAGATGCATTTTCAGGTTTTTCCCACCATTCATTTCCTGGTTCAAGGTCCGTCCCCCCCTCCGGTGTCATACTGCCCTGAAAGAGGTACCCTGTTTTCCCGCCGTTTCTTACGGCCACGGTTTATCGGATTCATGCTTTTGGATTGCTTCCCCAGTCAGCACCAGGTACTATCATGCATTCACTCCTGTTTTGGTACCGGGACGCCATGTGTTCATTCCAGGTTATCATATCCGAAAAAGTCTCCAGCATCAGGCATTCATGGTCGGTTAGTACAGGGTTGGATGAAAAAATATTGAAGAGAATGCCTTCCAGCATCTCATGCCAGGTAACCGGATACATGGCAACGGAGAACAGTCCTTCATTTTCGGCTTGCTTGATCCTGCCGTCCGGTGAGCAGGACCATCCTGAAGAAATCCTGCATTTTTTAATTTTTTGAGGCTTGATCTTTCTCCAGCTCTGATCATCCATGACATAATAGAGTGGAATCCCCCCGGCATGCCACACGGCAACGGGAGGTCCTGCTCTGTCAGAGTTCCGGTAATATGCAGTGAAAATTGCCGGGAGACACCTGCCGCACGTTTCAACAATGGCTTTGATATTTTCTTCAACGGTACTTTCCGGCAATAATTCAGAGCGTTTCAGAAGGGTATCGAGAGCCTTAACGCCAGCCGTTGCTTTCCGGTTGCATATAACCTGTCTGATCAGCTGGTGCACCTCAAAGAAGAATGCCAGGTAATCACGGCGGATCCTTAAAGAGAACACTGGTTGCCGGGGTATCCCTTTTTCAGGAACCTGCAGGGGATAACCTTTGTCCAGCAGGATAATGACCGGTGTCGTATCATCTTTGGGAAGTGCCGGTAGGATCTTTTCGGGTACGCTGATGCCGGTAATGTATTCCTTGGATATAATCACGTCATAGGTATGAAACGGGATCCATTCCCGGATGTAATTCAGGGTATCGAACGTTTCGACCAGGTAATCCCCGCGGCCTTCGAGATATTGTCTGCCATACTCCAGCATGGCATGATTGTCATTGATATAGGCTACCGAGATCATGCACTTCACCGACTCTTTTACCTGCACCGGGTACAGTTGTTTGTTTCCATCATCCGGTATCGGATCATACCTTCAGGGCGGGATATTTTTCATGGATAATATAAAAGAAAATTTACCCTGTTTTGAGAAGATAAAACCAAAGAAATTGCACAGCGATAAAAATACCATTAAATACTAGTTTGGATGTGCTCGGTTTTACTGATAAGAATTATTCTTAAAGTTCTGTTTCATTTATGGGGACTGTTTAACTATTACAAAAAGCAGGTAATACGATGGGGGCCTCCTCTTCAAACTCCCGTCAAGTGCAACAGAACCCATGCTCATGGACACGATGTCGTGTGGCGCCACGACCAGCCATCCTCAATTCCCATTTCCGATCACTGTTTTCCGGTCACCCGATGCCCGCGACAAGATACACCAGTTCAGACCATTGGTGATCCGATTTATTGAAGATCTCACTCATCAGGCCGTGACATTGTCGCAGTACACACCGAAAAAGTGTTAACCGGTTTACCTGCGCTTATTCCGACTTCACTCAATGGTATCCCGGTTGATATAGATCACGATAAGCATGATACAGAGCGCAGTCAAACCTGCGGCTACTATGATAACAATATAATTGCTTATCATCAGCAAACCGATTTCTGCGATTATAATACTGGCATTACCGAGGGCTCCCTGTTGGGGCAATCCTCCTGAAGCAACCCCCGTTTGTTTCTTTTGAGCCGTTTCGAGAGGCCTTAAAGATGTAATACCAAAGATAGACAATCCATGAGGAGACCGACATTCGAAGACCATAGCACCCTTCGCATCCATCCCCTTATAGGATGTGTCCAGAATCTCAACGGACTTATCCTCACCCCATCGTGCAATAAATACCGATTCAGTTCCGCCATGGTTTGTAACCCAGTTTGAGGGGACCGTCATGGTCACGAGTGCCGGCCCGGTTGCCACGAAGTTAGTCGTCTCAACGGTCATAACATAGGCAATTGCGTCAACCTGCCGGTTGTCATTCTGTGCAGCCAGCTGGAACGCGCTTTGTGTATCCGAGCTCACCGTATCAGAGAGAGTGGTGGTAATCACCGCATTTTCCGGAATTGTGGCAAGCGAAGCATCGATAGACACCGATACGGTACCAAAACTTAAGGTGGCGATCGAGGGAGTTGTGGTTATGCTGACCGATTGAACAGTGCCCGAAATTATTCCATTCTGTACCGAAGGGTTCCCGCTTGTCACAATCGTCTGGGTAAGACCGGGCTGGGTAATAGTGATCACGTTATTCTCGACAGTTACCGAAACACCGGATTGCGCCGCGAGGGTAGTGTCAAGGGTAAATGTCTGAACTCCTGAGGATCCCGTGATTGCGATCAGTCCTGCAACGGCCAATGACTGTACTGTTGTGGGTCCGTTCTGGGGGGGCGCCAGTATCGGCTGACCCTTCTGGGCGGATGGAGCTTCCGGCTGGCTGGCAACCAGGACACTTCCCCCAACACTCTCACCTCCACCTCCACCCGTGCTTCCGCCCCCTGTCCCCCCACTGGAACTGCTGCCCCCGCCTCCACCAGGTGTACTGCTGGAGGCCACGGCAACGATACCGAACGTGGAAATCCCGTGGGGCGAGATAGCTTCGAAATAATCGGTGGTACCCTGACTGCCGAGATACGTCGTACTGAGGACTTCTGGTGTTCCATCGTCTCCGAGCCGTATGATCTTTACGTTATTCACACTGCCGTCCGGGGCATTTGCGACCACCCAGGCATTATCGACACTTAAATTCAGGGTGACGCCGTATGAGTTCAGGTTGGCATCCAACGGTGCGGTGTTCTGGAACTCTACCGTATAGGCAATTGCCTTCACATCGAGATTGTTGTTTGTTGCTGCAACCTGAAAGGCATCAGCCACCGTGGCACTTGCTCCTTGGATAATACTCTGCTGGATGGTAACACCGGAAACAACCTGCTTCAGATCTATCTCGATCTGCGTGCTGACCGTGCCAATGGCACCACCGAGCGATGCGGTGACCGGATCGCTCTGCATGCTCACGCTCTGGATCGGGCCGGTACTGACATTGCCATTATCCGTAATGACGTTCGAGCCGACATATTGCAGTTTGGACCAGCCGTTGCCGGGATTACTGACAGTAACCGTATTTCCGTAAACCTGGATGGTTCCCTGGGTGAGTGCCTCGTTGAGGCTGACCTGCTGAACGCCGCCGACTGTCTGGATGGTGGTCCCGGTAAAGGTTGTCGACGGAGTGGCCGAAGAAACAACGGTATCTGAGAGAGCTAATGTCTGAAATGTGGAATCGGCGCTCGCATATCGTTCACCGTCAAGGTTGGTTGACACAGCCCGGAAGTGGTATACCGTATGTGATGACAGGCCGTTCAGGGTTATTGTGTGACTGATCCCCATTACCGTGTCAAAACCTATAGAACCATAACTGGTTGTGAGACCGTACTCAACTGTGCTGTTCGCATCACCGTTCGTATTCCAGGTAATTGTGGCATTGTCGGAACCGATTCCGGTGGCCGAAATATTATAAGCAATAAGTGGGATTGTTCCGGTAATCAGCACGTCACCTGTGTTTCCCGCATCTGCAGGAGCCCGGAGAAAGCCTGAAGTCAGACAGAGAAAAAAGCAGATAACGACCAAAACCAAAAAATTATTTCTCATTCATTTCCGTTTTCTGGCACTCTTCCCGACGGCAATACCGGCAATAATGAGTGATGTGAGAATCACGGTCAGGGAAAGGGGACTCTTGGTGGCTGTGGCCTGTGGTGCCGAGCTGCCACCGGTGGTTGACGATGAAACCATGACAGCCCAGACACTCAGGTGGTTGGTGGTGGCAGTCAGCGTTGTGCTCCCGGTATCTACCTGCGTGGGCAGGATCACCCACGCATTCTGGGCAGCGTCGTAGTAGGTGAGTTTCAGGTGGGATGCATCTCCGCCGGCAGCTGCAAGATCATCCGCAGAATATTTCACCTGAACTGTGGCGTCCTTGCTGAGTAACCCGGAGAGCCCGGTAATCTCAAAACAGGTTGCCCCAAGCGTTGCACCCGCTGGTGCGGAGGGAAGTTGATCTCTGGTATACGGTTTTAATGTCACCACAGCATCACCTAGTACCGCGCCCTGCGGAAACATGATCGAATACCGGCCATCCGGGGATGTCAGGGTTCCTGCGCTTCCCGGTGTGAGCGTGATGTTAGACTCTGTCACCGGGGGGATGTAATTCGTTTTTACAGTAAATGTCGTAGTCTTCTCATCAAGAACCGTGCCGCTTTCAAGAAGAACTTTGGAATCTGCGGTGTAGGTCCCTACAGGGAGGTTCTGGATTGTGGGAGTTGCGATATACTGGACAGTACTTCCCGGGATAATGGCATAAACTGAGGGTTGGGTTGAAAAGTTTCCTACGTGGTTCCCGTTTGCATCG
This sequence comes from Methanoregula sp., assembly GCF_049690535.1. Classification (GTDB taxonomy): domain Archaea; phylum Halobacteriota; class Methanomicrobia; order Methanomicrobiales; family Methanospirillaceae; genus Methanoregula. The sequence continues at coordinate 33,109 of NZ_JBAVMX010000087.1, forward strand.
CTTATTGTGACGATGTTCACTGTATGATAATAGTGATAATTCCCGTTATTATTGAGCGTTGTTGTAACTGAAATCAGCTGGCCGATGGTTACATCGCTCACAGAAAGGTTGGTGATGCTCCCTGTCTCTGTTGGTGTTGAGCCGGAAATTGTAACCATTACAGGGACCATTATTGCAGTGGTGAATGATTTTCCCTTACCTGGCAGAGCGTGAATATAAATGAGAGCATACCTTCCGCCCGGGCCGGAATTTACAGGAATCGTGATTTTTGCATTTACGCTCTGTGCAACACCGGGTTCAAGGTGAAGAGAGCTGTTATCAAGCGTGATAAAGGAACGAGCAGAATAAGGACTTACATCATCTTTCGAGGTTAAAGGAGTATAACCCTGATCCATATTCTGACCAAAACCGAATACCTCCACCGATATGTCAGTCGGGTCTTCCCCGGAACCGATACTCACCGTCATGGTGTGAATATCAGTTCCACCCGGACTGATGCTGCCCATATACTTGGCTCCCGACACACTGATTGCGGATACTATGGGCATACATGCCATGAATAGGATCAACATTGCTAGAATAGGGATTATTCCAGAAAGGAATTTTTGAAACCGGAGTGTCATTGTATATCTCTTCCTGCCAAATTGGTGATAAACGATACAAATCTTTTTTTCCCTATAATCAGGAAAAGCCTCCGGAGAAGGTGACGACAAGCCTATATACACGATCATTGGTCAGGTGCATATCTGAGTAGATTACCTGCTGGGAGACATTAATTGGGATAGTAACGGGGGTGTTTATAACGGATCCCGTCACGATATTTTGATTTGTGTTACTAAGGCTGATCGCGGACCCCACGGAATACCCTGACCCCGCTGAAGCGGCAACATTCATATTATTAGTCAGAACATGAGGATTCGTAACATAGGACGAGGATGTCGTATTCCATTCTGCTAAATGACCAGCAGAAGATTCCGGTTTGTTGCCATCCAGAGCATCGTTCACTTTCACGTACCATGGCTGAGTATCCGATTGCACGGTTAATGAGATAGATGATGCATCGTTGTTTGGACTTGTTACCGGATTTAAAGCCCAATTATTAATAGTTCCTGACTCATCGATGGATATTGTCGACGCGGATGCTTGGGAAACACATATAAACGTGAGAACTAGGAATAAAGGAACAGAAAATATCATTCTACGAAATTTCCGAGAATAATTTTTCATGCCCTACTCCATAAGATGATTGGATATAAGTAAAAAATTTGTAGAGTGTACTGTTTTAACATTCAGGTTGCGGTACCGGTAAACGTAACAATTATTCTGTAGACATGATTGCTTCCCAGTACCTGATCGGTATAAGCAACCGGTTGAGTAAAGGTAAGTGGTGTTGTTGTGAATGTGCCGGTACCGGTTGAGTCACTTGCCCCTGTTTCAATAGTCTGATCGGTGTTGGATAGTATAACAGGTGATCCGGGGTTGCCGGTAATCCCAGTTACCGATGCACTTTCAACCTTAAGGGGTGATCCCAGGTGAGTTGTTCCCCATAAATTTGTATTGGTATTATAGTCTACCAGATATCCTGCGTTAGGCTTTGAATTTGATCCAGTATCCTGATCTAAAGCATCTTTAACTGCTACCGTCCACCCCGGGTCATTAGATGACACCGTTAGGGTTACATCTGATGCATCTATTTTCGGGCTGTTTGTTGGATCTAAAGCCCAATTAGTGATCCCACCATTAACCGTAACGGATATCACCTTCGATGGATTTGCCGTAACTGTCGCAGTATTACCTGCCATCACCGGTGTAATCATCACTGCAAACGCTATGACCAGAAGGCCAGCAATAATCAATAGTTTTGTTTTCATGTTCGAAAACCCCCTCTTACGATCGAAACGATCGTATAACAAGGATTCTACCAATCTGGAGATGATAAAATCAAAGAAATTGCTCAACAATGAAAATACTATTAAATACTTGTTTTATATATATCCTCAATTCAATGAGAGGATCTGCTGAAATACGGGATATCATTGTATCCTTTCTGAAGACAACCAACAAACCGGTGTCAATTTCTGCTCTCGCCCGAAAAACCGGCATTTCACGAAATACACTCTCAAAGTATCTCGATGGAATGGTAGTGAACGGTAGTGTCTCAATTATACATCATGGGATGGCAAAAAAGTTTTACATTCATTCAAAGGAATCGCCCGGCCACACGGAAAACAATATTCAGGAATTAATTCTTATCATCGATACTTCCCGGTCCCTGTTAATCTTTGATAAAACATGCCAGAAAAATTCGATCTCCCGTTTAACTTCTGAACAAACAGAAGAACTTCAGTTCCCACAGGAAATATCTGCAGTTCTTGAGTCCGGGCAATTTCTTCAATGGCTTTCCGGGATAAAAACGGCAGAGGGATCTCTTCACTCTCTTTATGAAATCAAAAAAACGGATGATGCTAGTAGTGCCGTGATTCTCTACCGGGCTTTTCCCATTCCTCTTGAGGGGATAGAACCTCTCGTGGTAGTGTATACGACGCGATCCCACAAAACGACCCCCCGGGGAGCAAGGAACTGTACTTATCCTCCCTTCGATGAGAGTACCACAGAGACCGATGATTGTATCATTATTTTACAGGATATGTATATTGTCCATGCCAGCCCGTCATTTTCCAGGATCCTCGGAAGACCGCTTGATTCAATAAAAGGGTGCAACATCAAACGTTTTTTTCAGGCATCATCAGGGCTTGCGCTTGAAAACTGCATCTCATCCATCAGTAAAGGAATATGTACTACCACTCCACCACTGGATATTACTCTGGTTAGTCCGGAAACGGGAATCGCAGGGAACTATTCATTCCACTTTGGATGGATTCCCTATATGGACTCACGGGCAGTGATTGGGGTGCTTCGTAAGACAACTTCCCAACGTATGGAAACAACTCTTTTACAACAGGTATCTTCGGAATGGGATAATTACCTGAAGGAGCTTTTAACCCGACTCCAGATTTATGAGAGGGAATCGTGCGCAGTATTGATACCCTGGGCACTGGAGTATTTGCATTCACTTCTCAATTCCGATGAATGCATTCTGGACATATATATCCGGGATATGGATAATTTCCGTTGTTCGTATTGCTGGCGTGCATCGCAAACCTCACATGGCACCGATACCGGATTAAAATCGTTGGATGTATCCTCCTCTTCTCTATTACCATTTGAGAAACTAGATTCGGTGACTCAGAGGTTCATTTCAAAGAATTATGAAGGGTTATTACGAATTCCGATCAGGAAAAACAAAGAGACTCTGGGATGGTTCAGCTGGCATCCCAAATCCTATGGGGATGCATCCGTGATTGATCGGGAGAAACTTGAAATGATTTGCACGCTTCTGGCATTGAAAGTATGGCATCAGCAATGCATAGAGAGAGCCCAGGCAAGTCAACAGGGATTCAATGAGGTTTTTGGAAAGGTAACCATATAGGTGCTGCTGGAACAGCACTGATGCATGTAACGTATCATCCGTTGCAAGAGTACTGTTGCGTCCGCTGTTGACCGGATAATTTTAACGCAGGAACTCCCGCTCACTAACGATGAACGCACCGGAACCGGTTCTCCACCGATAAAAAGACTCAAAAAAAATAATAGTATTACTTTGGCACCGGGTTGAACACGTTCTCGTAGATCATGTCGCTGCCGGTATTCTTAAGCCGTGCCCTTTCTGTTTTCTCCTCGACAAATGCCATGAGCGGCAGTTCCATGGAAACACCCGGGACGTGGCCGAACATCTTTTCGAGTTCAACCTGCTGGGCATGCATGAAGAGCGCGTTTGGGATCTCTGCCGGGCAGAGTTCCTGGCACTGGCCGCAGTTCACGCAGGAATCTGCGATGTGGGCGAACCGGATGAGGTGGAACATGAAGTCTGGCGGTACCTCGCCGGGCTTTACATAGACCGGGTTCTTTGTTGTGCAGTCAACGCAGTAGCAGATCGGGCAAGCGGAGATGCACGAGTAGCACTTGATGCATCGGCTGGTCTCCTCCATGATCTTCTTTAACCGGTCCTTGCCTTCGCCAAGACCGGTAAAGTCCTTTGCCCGGCACTTGTCGCCGAGCTTGAACATGGCGCCTTCGACTTTCCCGCGGATCTCGAGGCCCTTGGGGTTTGCTGCCTCGGTCGCAAGGAGCCCCTTCTTTACCGCACCATCGATGAGGTTTGCACCCTTCTCGGAGCAGACTTCAACAAAGGTCGCTTTTCCGGCGCGTGGACCGATGACACCCCAGTTACCGCAGGCAAGGTCTGCCTGGCGTGGGATCTTCATCTTGCAGCGGCGGCAGTTGGGCCGGCGGCCGTACCCGTGCTCTTCGAGTTCGTCAACGGAAATACCCTTGTGTCCGCCTTCGTACTCGATGATGAACTGACCCTTGTCGATCTCTTCCTTGTGGACCGTGTCGGGGTCGACTTCGTACTTCTCGGCAATCATCTTACGGGCAAGGACCGGGCTGACCGACCCTCCGCAGTTGACACCGATCATGACGACATTGTCGAGGTTGATCTGCTTGCGCTTTGCAAGTTCGTAGAATGCCATCGCATCGCAGCCCTTGACGGTGACGCCGATCTTCATGTTTTCTGCGCCATCGAAGTACTTCTTGATGAGCTTCGGGAGGAGGAGCGTACCGCAGTGGAGCGAGCCGGCGGTTGTCGCGAGCTGTGCCGGGTCGGTGATCAGGGTCGGCTTTGCATCGTAGAGGTCCTTACCTTTTGAGATGACAAGGACCGCGTCGACCATCTTTGATTCCAGTGCATACTTCCAGAGGGTGGTGACCGCACCACCGAGCTCGGCTTTCTTCTGGATCTCTGCGTCGTTTGTCCACGCGTAGATCATGTCGCCTTTCTTTGCCATGGTTAGTTCCCTCCTGTGGATTTCTCGATTTTGACAGCCGCAGCGTTGATGGCGGCGGGCATTGAGACGACACCTTTCTTGATGCCTTTCGTTACATCGGCTGCAAGCTCGAGTGAGCCTGCCTTACCGGTGACCTTGACGCGTGAACCGTCCCGGACACCCAGTGCCTTTGCATCGTCGGCATTGATCTGGACTCTTGCCTCGGGCCACTCGCGCATGATGGAGGAGGTGTTCTTTGAGAGCGTACCCATCGGCCACTGTGCGGCCACCGCGAACGGGAACTCTCCCGCTGCTGCCTCGACGGCCTTGTACTCGACTGCGGCAAAGGCGGCCTTGCCGTCCTTGGTGCCGAACTTGTCTGCATAGAGAATTGCTGTACCGAATACACCACCGGCCTCCGGCCACTGGATGGCCTCCGGCCTCTCGAGTTTCGCATAGGTAATGCCTGCATAGGCAGGAACGGTCTTTGCAATCTCGCCAAAGATGGCTTCAGCGTCCTTGAACGCGAAGTCCTTCTCGTGGCCCATGGCCTTTGCGATCTCGCTTGTGATCTGCCAGTCGGGCTTTGAGGAGCCGACGGGTTCGATGGCCTTGCGGATCCGCTGGACACGGCGCTCGGCGTTCGTGACGGTACCGTCGCGCTCTGCAAAGGAGGCAGAGGGAAGAACGACATTTGCCTTTGCGGCGGTCTCGGTCATAAAGAGATCCTGCACGACCAAAAAGTCGAGCTTGCCAAGGGCATCGGCGACATGGGCGCCTGCCGAGGCGATGTTCTCCCCGACAACGTACAGTGCCTTGATCTTGCCGGCTGCTGCCGCTTCGATCATGGCCGGGACGGTAAGGCCACCCTCACCGGGGACTGCGCCGACATCGGCTGCACCCTGTGCGTTGGTCTTGCCGCGGAGGAGGTTGACTCCTGCGCCGGCTTTACCGACATTGCCGGTGACCAGCTGGAGGTTTGCAAGGGCCCGGATCAGGTCTCCTGAGCCTGCGCCTGCGGAGGTGACGACTGCTGCCGGCTGTGCTGCGGCAAACATTTCGGCTGCCTTTGTGACAACATCAGCATCGATACCGGCGACCTTTGCGACCGCGTCGGGAGTGCAGGCTGCTGCTGCGGCCTTTGCCTTCTCGAAGTCCTTGGTCTTCTTTGCAATGAAGTCTTTGTTCTCTTTTCCGGCCTTGATGATCGCGGTGATGATACCATTCACGAGCGCGACACCGGTGCCCGGGTTGCAGGCAATGTGGATGTCAGCGAGCCGTGCAGTGGCGGTCTTGCGGGCGTCGGCGACGATGATCTTTGCGCCGTTCTGCTTTGCAATAATAATTCTCCGTCCTGCAAGCGGGTTTTCCTCTAAGGGGTTGCTGCCCACGATAAGAATTGCCTTTGCCTCGGAGAGGTCGGCAAGCGAGTTGGTGGTAGCCCCACTGCCGAATGCATCAGCAAGGCCCTTGACCGCGTCGGCATTGCAGCGCCGGCCGCAGTAGTCGATATTTGCGGTCTTGAGCACGTTTGCCGCGAAGTTCTTTAAGACAAAGGAGTCCTCGTTGCTGTTCCGGGCTGATGCGACAACACCGATTGCATCTCCTTTGACGGACTTGAATGCAGCGGCGATCTCCTTGTACGCGTCTTCCCAGCTGGCTTCCTCAAACTTGTCGCCCTTCTTGATGAGGGGTGCCACAAGCCGGTCGGGGCTGTTGACAAACTCGTAGGACTTGTTCCCGCGGATACAGACCTTACCCTCGTTCACCGGGTTGCGGTGCCACGGGGAGATCCCGACAAACTTGCCGTCTTTTACGACAAGGTTGACACCGCACCCGTTGCCACAGTAGGGGCAGGTGCTTGGTACATATTTGAAATCCATGTTCTAACCTCGAACAACAACGGTCTGTCATGAACATATTTAATGCTGTTCAAATGAATTAAAAATATGATGATTATTAGTGGGTTTAGGTGTGGACATCCCGGTAAAAGACAGGTGCGGGCGGGTCCGCGATCGCGCAGCCGGTACAGGGTTCCGGCAGTCAGCCCCGTTCGCGGTCTTCTCGGGGTGTGCAGCGGCAGGGTACCGGGCTTCTCAATTCTCGCACCTGTACCGGTTCGCGCATGGCGGGCCCGCAGGGTGCCGGTGAGATGAAACCCCCCCGCATTCCCCCGATGCTTTCGACAATTGTCCAGGCAGGACTTGTGGCAGTCGATGGCGTAACTTTTGGAGAACTGAACGCCTGCCCGGTCTGCGGAGGACCGGTATCGGGATACGACACTAAAAAAAGGGTGTTTGCCGTGATCCGCGAAGGCGCAGAGGAGCGCACCATCAGGGTTGTGGTAAAAAGGTTTTACTGCCGCAGGTGCGATCGCATTTTCAATGCCGATGAACCGTTCTATCCGGACACCCGGATCGGTTCACCGGTGATCGACATCTGCCTCTCTCTTGCGACCATCATGCCGGTGAGCCGTACGGCAACATGGCTCGATGCGATGGGTGTTGTCGTCAACCGGACCAGCTGCCGGTTGTATGTCCGGGAGCACGCCCACGCTATCCCCTCATCAGATCTCTTTGGTATCAGGATGCCGATGTCGGTGGTTGCACTCTCCACCCTTGCAGCCCGGGCTGGAGCGGCAAGTCCCATCAGCGGGGCAGATGTCCTTGCCGCCTGCAATTACCCGTATGCGGGCCGGGTGGCACGTAATCTGCCGGTTCCTGACGGTGAACATGAAGAACAGGATTCAAGTGAAGAGAAAATAGAACGAAACGGGTAACACCCGGAGAGCGGGTGCAGGACTGGGGGAGCCTGCACCGGCCACAGGCTTATTTTCCCCGTGTCCGTAAGGATATTTCCCGGACCGCATAGGCGGGCAGTGCATCGGCAGCTTCTCCGAGTTCCTGCATAAGATTGATCCCGCCGCATTCACGTGCAAAAAGCGCCGCGCCAATACCCGCCACAATAACTGAAGAGGCATTGCATTCTTCTGCCACGCGGCGCACGGTGTCGCAAACGAGCGCCCGCTGCCGGGCCCAGAACTCCGCTGCGATCTGCAGGGCACCATCATTTCCAATCTCCTCGAGATCTGCGCAGACCACCCGGGCAAGCCGGCGGAGAGACGCGGCAGGCGTCTTCTCCTTGTGGTCCGGTGTGTCGCAGGTATATTCCTCCGCAGTTATGTGTCCGAGCACGAGGTGGACATCGGCACTCGCGGCAAAATACTCCGTGCTGACCGGTGTCACTGTTCCCGCAAGGTCCACGGATGAAATGAGGGTTGCTACCGGGGTCCGGAGCATTCCGGTGTACACGAGGTATCCTCGCTGCAGCCTTGAGAGGTCAGAGAGGCCCACGAGATCAGGAAAACGGGAGAGCGGGATAATGTCTGCAGTTGTGCTCCCCACATCGAGCAGCACCGCATCCGGGTACTTTTCCCGGAGGAAATCAGCGGATGCCAGCCAGTTTGCAGCGGCAAGCGCCGGCACCGGGCCATCATGGAATTGTGCATCGGTGCCGTAGAACAAGGCGTCAGGAAAAACTTCCTGCACCGCACGGGTGATGAATGTTATTCCCTGCAGTTTGTTCTCAAAGCAGTCGGCAAGCTCGCCGCTCATCACAACCGCTGCGGCCCCGTCATTCCGGCTTGCGTACTGCCGCAGCAGATCGGTGATCGGGGCACCGGTCCAGAGCGGGCAGTAGTGGATGTGGACGCCGTTTTCGTCCGCAACCTTGAGGTTTGCACCTCCTACATCGATACCGATCATGCCGGCGTGACCGTCCCGTGCGTGTCGAACCGCACTTTCCCGGTCAGGTGGACCTCTTTTGGCGCGCTGCCGTGCGAGGCTTCCACGAGCAGTGCGGCAATCTCCTCTTCCATGCAGGCTGCAATTCCGACAAGGCTCGTGGTAATCCGGGGGTTCACATCAACGATATAGACTTTGTCCGCAAGAACGACATCGATGCCGCAGTATCCCTGGCAGCCGAGCACGGTCGCGGCTTTTACTGCGGTCTCGATGATCTCCTGTTCGTGTGCGGGATGGACCGGTGTCTCCCCGCCGTTGTAGGAAAATGCGCCATCGCACCCAAGGGTAACAAACTGCCGGTTGATGGCAAGGACAAGCGGCGGGTTACCGGAGAAGTACAGGCAGGCTTCACCGACAACCCGGCTCATGATAAGACTGACCGAGTAGTGCTCGCCCTCGATATATTCCTGCGCGAATTCTCCTGTGCCCGGTGCATCCATGGTGAGGCGTACACCTTGTGAATCACAGCCGGCCACCGGTTTTACAATATGCCTGCCTTCGCCTGCCTCTCCCGGCACCGGGATGCCGTGGTTTTTTAAGAGTTTTCCCGTTGTCACTTTGTTTGCACAGAGTGCGGCATTCATGCTGCCGCACCCGAGGTTGTGGGAGTACTGTTCGACCGGGAGGGTAAATTTTGCAAGCAGGGAATCGGGTGCAATCACAAGGCCCATGTCGCAGCCAGGAGCGAGTCGCACGATTTCCTCGTAAAAATCCCCGGTCCCCGGCAGTACCACATCGTAGCCGCACCGGGTAAAACTTTTGTGCAGGACATCAAGCATTGCCGCCCCTTCAGGAGCAAGGGCGGGATCGCAGGCAGTTGTGTACTCGGCGAGCAGGACTTTCATTGCAGGTACTATTGCACCTGCATAAAATTACCCTATCCGTTTCCCTGTCCGCGACCGGCCCTGATCGGTGAGTTATTTGATAAGGCGGCGCTATAAGTACCCGTTGCTTATGAAACCCGCGATCCTCCTCACCAATGATGACGGCGTGAACTCCCTTGGTATCTGGGCGGCCTACGAAGCGCTCGCCCCGATCGCGGATGTGACCGTGGTCGCGCCGGCGACCCAGCAGAGCGCGGTCGGCCGCTCGATCTCGATCTTCGAGCCCATCCGGGCAAACAAGATTAAGATCAACGGTTTTAACGCATGGGCGGTTGCGGGTAAGCCCACCGATGCGGTGATCATCGGGCTGTACGCGCTGAAACTTGCGCCGGTCCTCGTCGTGAGCGGGATAAACATCGGTGAGAACCTCTCGTTTGAATCTATCATGACATCAGGTACTATGGGCGCGGCCCTTGAAGCGTCCAACCAGGGGACAAAAGGGATCGCGTTTTCCCTGCAGGTGGAAGACCAGGGTGACAAGTTTGACGATCCTGGCCAGTCAGCGCAGAGTTTTGATGAGGCAAAGAAGGTCGTGCGGGACGTGGTCAGCCGCGTGCTGAAATCCGGTTTCTGCCCGAATGCGGATGTGATCAATGTCAACATCCCCTCAAAGATCAGCGGAGGATACGAGGTTACCCGGCTCGCCCGCAAGCTCTTCCACACCGGTGTCGAAAAACGGCTCGACCCCCGGGGCCGGCCGTATTTCTGGATCAACGGCCCGCTGTACGAAGATGCCGAGGAAGGCACAGATGTGCATGCGGTCAGGAAGGGCAATGTCTCGATCACGCCCATCACGCTGGACTGCACCGCGTACGCGGCAGATGACGAGACGAAAAAGATTTTTTTTGATTAATCTCAACTGACAATACCTGTTTTATCTGGTAAAAGACGGTTTTCCTTTTTTACAGAAACTCCGGTTGAGATCTCATGTCTGTCACGGCTGATATCATCATTGAAATATGATAGACGCCACCGCACCAAAAAGGGACGCCCCCGCGGCGGATCAGTGACATAAAAATATTAAAATAAAATCCCTTGCCCCGCCGTGCCCCGGAGGGGCCCTGAGGCGGGGAGGCATCGTATTCTCTGAATGATTTTGTTATTCATGTGCTAGTGGGTTGGATCATTCCTGTTTTTCCAGTTCCGCCCTTCACCAGTTTTAATTATCCCGGCACCGAACCCTATCATTGACATGGCTGGCACAACAGAAGCAGTCGCCGCGGCGAAGCGTGCCGCGGGATACCAGGCCGCAGACCTGGTGGAGGACGGCATGGTGATCGGTCTTGGGACCGGCTCCACGGTTTTTTACGCGATCGAATGCCTCTCCGGCCGGATCAGGGACGGGCTCTCGGTTTCGGGTGTCCCGACCTCTTACCAGACGGCAATGAGGGCGCGCGAGTACGGGGTTTCCCTGACCACGCTGGATGATAACCCGGTGCTCGATCTTGCGATCGATGGCGCCGACCAGATCGATCCGCAGTTCCGTATGATTAAGGGACGCGGCGCAGCCCTTACCCGGGAAAAATGCGTGGCTGCAGCCGCCTTCCGGTTTATTGTCGTGGCAGATGAGGCCAAGATGGTGCCCCGGTTGTCCGGTGTGGTACCGGTTGAAACGATCCCGTTTGCAACAAAGACAGCGATGGCGCAGCTGCGGGGGCTTGGGTGCCGGCCGTTCATCCGTGAAGCGGTGAAAAAGGACGGCCCGGTTATAACGGACAACGGGAACTTTATTGTCGACTGCCAGTTTGAGGAGATCGCTGATCCTGCGGCCCTTGAAGCGGCCATAGCGATGATCCCCGGGGTTGTCGAAAGCGGGATCTTTTCCCGGTTTTGCGGGAACACGACGGTTATTGTCGGGAATGAAAAAAAGTGTACGATACTGACATCAGACGATGTAGTCTCGTAATTTCTGTATCATGGCGAGCTGGTTGGTCGCCTCTTTCTTCTTCTCTTTTTCGATGCTGTCCATGATATCCGTGATGGGCTTTGCAAGTTCGTAGATCTTGACCGGGCGTCCCTTGCTCTCGGCCTTGCTCTCGCGGCTGGATATCCAGCCCTGCTCCAGTAAGTAGCGCATGGCGATACTTACTTCGGGCTGGCGCAGGTCGGTTCCCCGTTCGATCGCACGCGATGTTGCTTCGGGAATATTGGCTAAGAATACCAAGACCTTTGCCACGTTTTTCTTTGTTCCGATCTCGATGAGAAGGTTCGCAAACTCTTCTTCCTTCTCGGTGAAATACATTACATTCTCTGTTCGCAAACTATTCTCCTCCACATTATACACACTGATATTTCAATACAATTTATCTTGAAAATCTTATATATAGACTATGATTGATACACAATGAGAGATAAATTTATATAATATTGTTTTAGGTGTTTTTAAAAAACGCTCGTAAAATTTCGGGTAAAACTCATTAAATCCATTTTAAAATAACCGGTTTCCATCCGGCAGAGATCTTTAATAAAAAGTATTACATCAGGCCAAGGCTGCGGAGATCCGCGAGGATCTTCACCACGGCTTTCTTTGCGTCATCCGTTACCTTGCCACCGGTGATGATCAGTTTTCCCGAGCCGAAGAGAAGGACGACAACCTTGGGGTCTTCAAGACGGTAGACCAGCCCCGGGAACTGTTCGGGTTCGTACTCGATCCGGTCAAGGTTAAACCCGACCGCGATCTTGTTGAGGTTAATCGGGGTCGCAAGATCGGCAGAGGTGACGATGTTCTGGACCTTGTAGGTAAGTTTTTTTGGGATATCGATATTGAAACTGCGGAGCTGGTTTCCGAGAATCGTGAGCCCTTTTGAAAGGCTGTCGAGACTCTTTGCTCCGGTCAGAACCACCTTTCCCGAACCAAAGACAAGCGCAGCAATCTTCGGGTTCTGCATGCGCAGCACGACGCCGGGGAACCGTTTCTTGTTATATTCCGCACCATCGATCTTGGATGCAAGTTCCGGCAGGTCGAGATAATCGGTCACTTTTGCGGAAGCAACGATGTTTTCTATCTTGAGGGAATCCTCTGGTTTGACCTTCATGGCATCTATCTCCTTTTTGTTAACGATGTCTTTTCTCAATCGGGGAGATCGTTTTTAGTCTATCCCCGTATATAAAGCATATAAAGAAAGGCAAGCGCGATATAAAAATGCATCGGGTTACCCATCGGGGCTCGCATAACGGAAGGGACTTCGGGCAGGATCCGTTTTTGTCAAAAGCCTGACCATGTGATCTCCCGTCAGGATAACATTTTTTTATGCTCTGTGGAGACCGTCAGGGTAACGTGCCCTTCATAGGTCATTTTTGCGAATGCCGGTGGCACAACCGGGAATGATGCATGGGTACTCTGGATTGGATGATCCTCTGAACAAATATCCGGCCCGGTGCTGGTTGTCGGGCACAAAACCTTCGTCCTAATAAAAAAGTGATGAACCCGGGGCCGGGCTGATATCACTCGTCAAGCGTGGAGATGTCTCCGGGGTCCATGCCCATCTCTTTTGCCTTGAGGATGCGCCGGACAATCTTGCCGCTCCGGGTTTTGGGGAGCGAGTCCGTAAACTCGATCTCCGAAGGCATGGCAATGGGCCCGAGTGTTATCCGCACGTGGTAGATCAGTTCGTTCTTGAGCTTCTCGCTTGGGGTATGGCCGACCCGGAGCGTAACAAACGCCTTGATCGTATTCCCTTTGAGGGGGTCGGGCTTCCCGATCACGGCCGCTTCCGCAACTGCCTTGTGGGACACAAGCGCACTCTCGACCTCGGCCGTCCCGATGTTGTGGCCCGAGACAATGATAAGATCGTCTGATCTTCCGATCACCATGATGTAGCCATCCTCTCTCCTGATCGCGAGGTCACCAACCTGGTAGCATCCGGGAATCGTCTCCCAGTACTTGCGGTACCGCTCGTCATTATTCCAGATCGTCCGCATCATGGAGGGCCACGGCTGGCGGATCACCAAAAAGCCGCTCTTCCCCGGCTCGACGCTTTTGCCCTCCTTATCCACGACATCTGCCACAACGCCGGGAACAGATTTGCCCACATACCCCGGCCGCATGGGTTCGCCAAGCACCGTGGTTACCATATGCATGCCGGTCTCGGTCTGCCACCAGGTATCCACGATGGGGCACCGGTCCTTCCCGATCACGTGGTAGAACCACTCGAATGCCTCAGGGTTGAGCGGCTCGCCGACCGATCCGAGAACGCGCAGGGAGCTGAGGTTGTACTTGTCCGGCCATTCCTGCCCGAGTTTCATGAACATCCGGATCGCGGTTGGCGCGGTGTACAGGATGTTGACGCCGTACTCTTCAACGATCTTCCACCAGATCCCCGGGTCCGGGTAATCTGGCGTACTCTCGGTGATGAGGATCGTGGCGCCGACCGAGAGCGGGCCGTAGACCACGTACGAATGACCGGTGATCCAGCCGGGGTCTGCGGTGCACCAGTAGACATCGTGCTCCTTGATGTCGAAGATGTACTTGGTTGTATAGTATACGCCGACCATGTACCCGCCGCAGGTATGGACAATCCCCTTCGGGGCACCGGTCGTCCCGCTTGTGTACAGGATAAAGAGCGGATCTTCCGCATCCATGACTTCTGCCGGGCAGTCATTGTCCACGTCCGCCATCACATCGTAGAAATCGATCTCCATCTCGCTGTGGAGTTCGACCGGGATACGCTGCTCCCGGCGCAGGATGATCAGGTGCTCGACCATAGGCGCATTGATGATCGCTTCCTGGATGACATGCATGAGAGGGATCGACTTGCCTCGCCGGATCGCCATATCGGCGGTGATCACAATCTTCGCACCGGCGCCGACGATCCGCTGGTTGAGGGCCGCCGAACCATATCCCCCGAATACCACAGAATGGATCGCACCGATCCGGGTGCAGGCGAGCATGGCGATAACCTGTTCGGGGATGACCGGCATGTAGATGCAGACCCGGTCGCCTTTTACCACGCCGAGTTTCTTTAAACCGTTTGCAAACCGTTGCACTTCCCGGTACAACTGCCGGTAGGTAAAGACCCGTTCTTCGTTGTTGTGCTCGCCTTTCCAGATCAGTGCAACCTTGTTGCGCCGCTCGCCCAGCACGTGCCGGTCCAGGCAGTTGTACGTGATGTTGGTCTTGCCGTTCACGAACCATTTCGCGTACGGGTAATTCAACTCGCTGACTTTATCATAGGGTGAAAACCAGTGGAGTTTCTTTGCGATGTTGTCCCAGAATTTGTCAGGGTCCTTGACAAATTCATTGTAGGTCCAGGTGTAATCTCCCATCCAGCTGTGCACGCGGTATGAAGGATCCGGTGTGTAGTACTTTGGCTGCTGGCCGGAATCTGCGCTCTTGTCCATAACACACTCCTAATCTACATTATCAATAATGATGAATTAAAGTTAATCTTTGTGGTCAGAATAGCCAAAATCGCTCAAATATTCGCCCGTT
Organism: Methanoregula sp.; assembly: GCF_049690535.1. Classification (GTDB taxonomy): domain Archaea; phylum Halobacteriota; class Methanomicrobia; order Methanomicrobiales; family Methanospirillaceae; genus Methanoregula. Next base: position 48,113 of record NZ_JBAVMX010000087.1, read on the forward strand.
TACCCTATCTCGCGCATTGCTTACAATTCAGCACATTTAAATGAGGCATCGCCAAATTTCTTATTATATCATTTAATCCGGGTATGCATCAGTGTCCCGCACATGGACCTTTTTCCTGCATGCCGCTAACAGTCCGTGGAGATTTAGAAAAATGCAAAATCTCCGTACCCCATGAAACGAGGTGAACATTGTGACCCAGAAGATGCTCTCTGAAGCTGAAGGATATGATATTTTACGGAAATATGAGATCCCGGTCCCCGAGTACCAGATCGTGAAAAACGGCGAGGATGCAGCGACCGCGGCCGAGAAGATGGGATGCCCGGTGGTCATGAAGATCATCTCCCCGCAGATTGTCCACAAAAGCGATGCCGGCGGTGTGATGGTCGGGATTGGCAGCAAAAAGGCGGCCCTTGGGGCGTTTACCCGGATCATCGATAACGCAAAGGCCTACAATGCCGAGGCTGAAATCGACGGGGTCATGGTCGAGCAGCAGGCAGAGCCGGGCTTAGAACTGATCATCGGCGGGAGAACGGACCCGGCCTTTGGAAAAGTTATCACGTTCGGGATGGGCGGGACGATGGTCGAGCTCATGAAAGACGTGACCCTGCGCATCCTGCCGGTAACCGAAGAGGAGATCCGGCAGATGATCCACGAGATCAACGCATACCCGCTCATCGCCGGTTACCGGGGATCAAAACCCCGTGATGAGGATACCCTCGTACGGATCATTGGGAATGTCTGCCGTTTCTTTGAAGAGAATGAGCACATTGTTGAATTCGATATCAATCCCTTACGGCTGTATGAATCCGGTGCCTGTGCGGTGGATGCCCGCGTGATTGTTGTGGACACCGTGCAGGAGGTAGAGAAGAAAGAGCGCATCCCGGTACCAATAGAATATTTTACCCCGCGTTCAATCGCGGTGGTCGGTGCCTCGCAGGACTCGTCAAAGATGGGGTACGCGGTCATGCACAACCTCCTGCACTTCCCGGGACAACTCTACCCGGTCAACAACAAGCGCTCCGAGATCCAGGGGCTCAAGGCATATCCCAACATCTCGGCCATCCCGGCACCGGTTGATATGGCTGTCATCACGGTTCCTGCCCTCCATGTACCTGCGGTCGTTGAAGAGTGCGGCGCAAAAGGCGTCCCGATGGTTGTCATCATCAGCGCGGGTTTTAAAGAGATGGGCCCCCAGGGCAAGGCACTTGAGGACCGGGTCGTGGCAATCGCCAAAGGCCACGGCATACGGATCATTGGCCCCAACTGCCTCGGCCTGATCGTGCCTCCCCGCGGCATCGATACCACCTACGTCCGCCAGTCACCAAAGCCGGGCAACATCGCGTTCCTCTCACAGAGCGGGGCCATCATCAACACGGTCGTGGACTGGAGCCTTGCACAGAACATCGGCTTTTCGAACGTCATCTCGGTCGGTAACCAGTGCGACCTCGACTTCCTCGATTACCTCCAGTACGTGGAGAAGGATCCAAAAACAAAAGCGATCATCATGTACATCGAGCAGATCAATGACGGCAAGGCATTCATGGAGGTTGTTTCGAAAGTGGCGCAGTCAAAACCGGTCATCGCGATCAAGTCCGGGTCTTCCCGCCGGGGTTCGGCAGCCGCGTCATCGCACACCGGCTCGCTCTCCGGTTCATATGATGTCTACATGGAAGCATTCCGCAAGTCCGGCGTTATTGCAGTACACACGCTGACCGGCGCATTCCTTGCAGCCCGGATGCTCGCCCACCCGAAGCGTTATCCCAGGGGGAAGCGTGCGGTTGTCATCACGAACGCTGGCGGGTTTGCCGTGCTCTCATCAGATTATTCGGAACGGTACGGTATCGAGATTATCGATCTCCCGAAAGAGGTCATCGAAGAGCTTAACGAGTTCCTCCCCGAGTTCTGGAACAAGGGGAACCCCATCGATCTCCTGGGCGACGCCACAGAAAAACGGTTTGAGAAGACTTTTGACGTCTTAATAAAACACGGGGACCTCTGGGACATGGCCTTTATCGTCGACTTCCCCAACCTTGTGCTCACCTCCGAACAGCTGGCGCGGCAGATTCTCAGGTTCTCCGAAAAAACCGAGAACCGGTTGATCGTGACCATGCTCGGCGGGGACTCGCTGAACGTGGGCCGGGAGATGTTAAAAGAGCACGACATCCCCAGTTTCGATGAACTGGATTACACATTCCGGGTCATGGGCCGCGTGCTCTGGCAGAAATTCCGGGTCAAGGCACCGGGGCTGCTGTAAGAACATCTGCTTTATTTTTTTTTGTTTTTGAGATCCTGTCTGTACCCCCGGTGCTCAAAAGTGTGCCGGGATGATCGCCGTCCCTGCAGCAGGATCAATGACAAAATCCTGGAACTCATTCCCTGTACCGCTGTACCCCATATGAGCCCAAGGTGGGAGGGATTTGCCCCAAATACTTCGTAAAGGGTTCCAGGGTACTGATATGCATCCTTTTTCAGTTCATGCAGGTTTTAACGGTACAAAAACACCCGATTTGTTATTAAAAAAGTATTTGTATATAGGAGGTACTATTTACCGGTAATCAGGAAATGTATGAATCAGCCGCTGAAAATTTATTATATTGAAGATGATAAGCAACTTGCTGATCTCCTGGATGCCCGGTTAAAAAAACTCGGGTACCTTGTCTGCGGACGTGCGGACAATGCGTGCGATGCAATAGATGGTATCAAAACTGGCAAACCGGATATCGCGCTCGTTGATATCGAACTGCACGGGAGAATGGAAGGACTTGCGATCGGCGATTATCTTGTTTCAAATACCGACATCCCGTTTGTCTATATGACCGGTCATGACGATGCCAAGATCATCGAGCAGGCACGGAGGACCATTCCTGATGGATATCTCTTAAAACCGTTCGATGATCGCCAGCTCAAAGTGGCAGTCGAGATGTCGCTTCGGACGGAATCCTCTGACTGAATGGTCCTGCTTGTTTTTTTAAATGTGTCCTGTCCGACAAATAACCGCGGCCATCGATTTTTCTCCCTTTGGAGGACCTGCGGGCACCCTTTATGGGCCGGAGATTTCCTGGAAAAAGAACGATGCGATTGCGAGATTAAAAAAATCCTGAAACGTTGTTGAACTAAAAAAAATCTCGTTTGGCCGGTATGAGAACCGCTTCCTGCTCTGTGCCCGGTGGTATGCCTTGTTGATGATACCGTCATCATTCATGTGAATAACCACGCGTTGTCGTTTCCCTCTCCTTTATTGCCATCGGATTTGATCTTTGGGCGAACCTGAACGTTCAGGATTTTTTATGACCCCCTCCACCCATATGACAAGCTGTTTTTTCTGGACTGGCGGAGACGTTATAGTGACGATAAGGAAGTTCCTGCCATGCCCTCCACTCAGACTCTGAAAAATGCGTCTCTTTTGGCCTGCCTCCTGCTGCTTACCATCGCCATCAGCATACCTGGTGCAGCAGCGATCACTCTTAATCCCGGAAGTTCGGCGACCACGACCACCATATCGCAGGGAGACCCGGTCTATATCGAGGGTATCGCTACCGGCCACCCCCAGGCCGGCCTCCAGATCTGGTTTATCGGGTATAATTTTGCCAAGGTCACGACCGTTCAGGTAAACGAGGACAACACCTACGAATACGAGCTCCAGAAAGCCGAGACTGCAAACCTTGCACCCGGGCAGTACTTTGTGCTGATCCAACACCCGATGATGAATGGCCGGTTCGATGTTGTTTATGACGCATCTTCCGGAAGCGTCGTCAATGTGCAGACCGGTAAAACAATCTATAAGTTCACCGGCAGCGGGAGCCTCCAGAGTACGGATTCCATAACTGCGCTGATGAATGCGATCGGGAGCCAGAATATTGACGACACCTTTGCCACCGTCACGTTTTATGTCAGCCAGCCGACCGTGACCATCAACCCCATCAGCGACAAACAGACCGGAGATACGTTTACCATCAACGGGACGACCAGCCTCGCCGCCGGTGACGAACTCATGGTCGAGATCACGTCATCATCCTATATCCCGACTTCAAAAACACAGCCATCAGGTTTTTCCGGTGCAAGCAGTACGGTGAACGTGGTGGCCGGTAGCAACGGTGTAAATACCTGGTCCTTTGATGTGGATACTTCCAGTTTTACCCCGGACGAGTACATCGTGAAAGTCTCCGGAGTCCTGCAGGATGTCACGACATCAACCACATTTAATGTAGTGTGCAACAGTACCGGTGATACCTGTAGTCTCCCTGCGCTGACATCCACGGTTGCCACCACAGCTCCGGCAGTCACCAATACCGCCGCAACAACGACCACGATCCCGGACACCACCGTTTCAGTGCCCTCGACCAGTATCCCGGTGACAACACAACGCTCGCCCGTACCGGTGGCATTGTGCCTCGGCAGCATCGCAGCAGTTCTTCTGGTCCGCAGGTTTGCATAAAAAAAGTGGGCTGATCACCAGCCCAGATAGAGTGTTTTTGACTGGGTATAACTGTCAAGCGCCTTAAAACCGTTCTCCCGGCCAATCCCGCTCTCGTTTGTACCCCCGAATGGAACTTCAGGGGGAACGGTCAGGTGACGGTTCACCCAGATGATCCCGGCATTCACTTCACGGAATACCTGTTTTACCGTGGAGAGATCTTTTGTCCAGACCGATGCGCCAAGGCCGTACTTTGAGTGGTTTGCTTCCCGGATTGCAGCACCGAGATCCGGCACGGTCATCACCGGCAGAACCGGCCCAAACACCTCGTTTCTGAGAAGAGCTGCATCGGGTGCGACATCCGTGATCAGGGTCGGCTTAAAGAAAAAACCCTTTTCGAATCCGGGTCCCGTGAGTGGACAACCCCCGGTCCGGATCGTCCCTTCTTCCCGCCCGGTCGTTTCACTGACCACCGAACTGATCCTCCCGAGTTGTTCTGCGCTGTTGAGCGGCCCCATATCTGTGCCCGGCAGGAGTCCGTTTCCGATCGTGAGACCTTCGACTTTTGCCGTGAGCAGGCTTATAAACTCCTCTGCGATCTTCTCGTGCAGGTACAGCCGTTTGACTGCGGTGCAGATCTGGCCGGCGTTGTAGAACCGGCCCCGGAGTGCCCCTTCAACAGCATTTGGGATATCGGCATCGGCCATCACGATCATCGGATCAGATCCACCCAGTTCCAGCGTCAGCGTCCTGATATGGTCCTGTGCCATCTCCCGTATCCGGCGGCCGGTCGCACAGTCCCCGGTAAATGATATTTTCTTCACCCGGGGATGTTGTACCAAGGCTGTCCCCGTGGTATCTCCCGGCCCGGTCACGACATTGAGCACACCCGCCGGCAGGCCTGCTTCCTGCAACAGCCCGGCTATCGTAAGGTTTGTCAGGGGGGTCGAGGATGACGGTTTGAGGACAAGGGTATTACCCGCGAGCAGCGCAGGACCCACCTTCCATCCCATGATGATCACCGGCATGTTCCAGGGGATGATTGCCGCACAGACCCCGAGCGGGACCCGGGTCACAAGGCAGTCACCGGCTTTACCAAGGCTGATTGCCTCCCCGTCAGGCTGTCCGGCTATGGACGCATAATATTCAAGAATATTTGCGCAGCCCCTGACTTCGTCAGTCGATTCCCGGATCGGTTTTCCCTGTTCCCGGGTCAGGAGCCGGGCAAGATCCTTATGATCCCGCCGGATCAGTTCCGCTGCACGGCAGAGGATGAGTCCGCGGTCCCGTGTGGTCTTTTGTGACCATGCGCCAAACGCCGCGTCTGCCGCTTCAACGGCTGCGTTCACGTCCTCTTTTGATCCCCGGGGAACTTTATCGATATATTCCCCGGTTGCCGGGTTGTTAACCTCGATCCATGTTTCATCGGCGGCCATTGCTGCCGTTCCGTTAATGAGCATGTCCATAAAACCGATCCCCTGTCTGATCTTTTCTGCCTCTCTTGAACTGTCCGCAAGCCGGCTATAAAATGGCAGCGGTAGGTTTTTTTTATGAATTATTCAGGGGATTGCAGGCCGGGGGTATCCTGATCTCGATATTATCGGATGACAGGCTCCGTATCCTGCCGGTTTGTGTGGTACAATAAGCACCGGACCGGTCAAGATGGGCCCTGAACTCCGGGCTTTTAACGAGCGAAATAAGGGTCACGATCCGGGGATCGTTCAGCATCTCCCGGCGCATCACCAGTTCATACTGCTCCTCTGCAACCGGCAAAAACAGAAGGTCGTGTGATTCTGCAAGTCCCTTTGAACAAATGCCGGCATCAGCCTGTCCGGCCCGGATCGCTGCTGCCACAGCCCCCGGTGTTGCCACTTCATTGTCATAACCCCGGATCCGGGAGGGAGTAAGATTATGGGACGAAAGCAATGCATCAAAAAGGATCCGTGCCGGGGTATCTTTGCGGGAATTGATCCAGCAGACTTCATCCAGCGCATCCGGGGAGATTTCCTTTACCGAAGCTATTCCCTGCTCCTGTGAGGCAATATTGACAAAGACAAGATCCATCGATGTGAGATACGGCTGGATGAACCGGCAGTCCTGCATCAGGGAGAACGCCGGGAGGCTCATCGGTGCTGCGTGACAGGAATTCCGTTTGAGGGAAAGGATGGCACCGGTGTTACCGGCACTTCCGGTATGGATAAAGAGCCCCTGGTCGTGAGCGATGTTTCCCAGTTCTTCAAGGATCGGGTCGATGGCGCCTGAAAAGATAAGGGTCCGCTCGATATTTGCCGGATCGGTCGTAAGGAAAACTTCCAGGTCATGCTCCGCATCGTAGCCTTCAACCGGTGCCGGGATATGGGTATAGCCGTTTGACCTGACCGTGGACATCTGTACCACCGTCCCCCGGGACCGGGCCATGCCCCAGTACCGGGTCCCGATCCTGCCAACAGAGACCGGGACAAACTCATCAAAGCCAAGATCTGAACTTAAGGGGGTCGCAAGTTTTACGTTGACCGAATATTTCGGGACCGGCGCAAGTCCCCAGTATTCCAGGAGGGGAACGACGAATTCGCGAAGGACGGTCTGGGCGGCAAGCGGGTAACCCGGAAGCCCGATGACCGGTTTACCCCTGATCTTCCCGAGCATCATCGGTTTACCTGGCTTGACTGCGACACCGTGAAAGAGCAGTTCCCCGACTGCCCCGATAGCCCCCGCCGTATAATCGCGTGTTCCGGCCGAAGATCCCGCCGAAATAATGACAAGATCGTTCTCCTGTGCCGCCGTACGGAGCGCTTCCTGTATGAGGTCAGGATCGTCGCGCACGATAGACTGGCGGGTACAGTGTGCTCCCATCGCTTCGAGAAGTACCTGCGCCATGACCGTGTTACTTTCCACGACCTGCCCGGGTGCCGGCCGTACCCCGAGAGGGACAAGTTCGCTTCCTGTGGGGATGATCCCGATATGAGCAGTTCTGGCATTCAGATCGGCGATCCCGAAGGTTGCAAGGGCGCCGATATCAAAGGCCCGTACCTGGTGCCCTGTCGGGAGGACGAGCCGGCCTTCCCGGATATCTTCGCCGGCCGGGCGCACGTGCTGCCACGGGGCGGCGGCTTTCCGGATCTGGAATGTATCCTCTGCCTCCCAGGTATCTTCGATCATGATCACGGCATCGAACTGCGGGGGAACAATATTCCCGGTATTGACTCGGGCAAACTCCTTGAGGGTAACCGGCGTCTGGTCGGAAGCACCGATCGTATCCCGGCTTTTTACGGCAATCCCGTCCATGGCCGAAATGTTGACTTCAGGAACGGAATAGTGTGCATAGACCGGGGTGGCGATGACCCGGCCGAGCGATCGGGTAACAGACACGCACTCTGTCCGCCCCGGAACGGCAAAAGAGGTCTTGAGAATGTGCAGGGCCTCGTCAAACGTAATGAGTGAGAGATAGCGTTTCACCATGCTGCATCACCGGGATGTATTTTTGTCTGCCAACAGAGTGCGGGTGAAGTCATGGGTATCAGTCACAATGAAAACCGGGGATGTTCATTCCCCGACTGGTAGTCAGGTAACGTATCCCGGTAATCATCAATAAATGATTCGATTGTAGTATAGCAGCAGAACTAAAAAAACAGCAACCGGATTTTTGGCCGCAGATACATCAGATTATTCTCCTGCACCCGGAGGAGGCTGCCGCACCAGCAACCGCCTGTGCCACAGCCCGGGTCACGGCCTTGTTAAGGATACTGGGCAGGATATGCCGGCGGTGAGGTTTTTTGACACACCCGGCAATGGCATGGGCGGCGGCGATCTTCATCTCATCGGAGATACGGGTGGCACAGGCATCGAGCGCCCCCCGGAATATGCCCGGGAATGCGAGCACGTTGTTGATCTGGTTCGGGAAATCACTTCTTCCGGTCCCGACCACTGCGGCTCCTGCATCAGTTGCTGCGTCCGGCCAGATCTCCGGCACAGGGTTTGCCATGGCAAAGACAATAGGATCCCGGTTCATCGACCGGATCATGTCCTGCGTAATAATGCCCGGTGCCGAGACACCGATAACAACATCCGCGCCTTCCATCGCATCGGCAAGCGAACCGGTCCGGCCCGCGTGATTGGTCTCTTCGCTTAAGATGAACTTGTACTTGTTCTGGTAGAGACCCTCACGCCTTCGGTGGATAATACCCTGTGTGTCGCAGACTGTGATCTCGTGAACCATCGTGCAGACGAGCGGGTCGTACCCGATGCATTTGAGGAGCCGGGTGATGGAATACCCTGCCGCCCCTGCACCGCAGACCACGATGTTGAGATCTTCGTAGTTCCGCCCGGTGACCCGGCAGGCATTCAGGAGCGCCGCGAGCACGACCACCGCGGTGCCGTGCTGGTCGTCGTGCATGACCGGTATCCCGATGTCCTGCAGGGCGTCCTCGACCTCGAAACATTTCGGGGCTGCGATATCTTCAAGGTTAATTCCCCCGAAGACCGGTGCAATATTCCTGACCTGATCGACAAAGTCGGTCTCATAATTCTCAAAACAGATAGGGAATGCATCGATGCCGGCAAACTCCTTGAAGAGGATCGCCTTTCCCTCCATCACTGGGATCGCTGCATATCCACCAATATTCCCGAGACCAAGGACAGCTGACCCGTCAGTTACGATCGCAATGGTATTGGCCTTGAGGGTGTAGCGGTACGCCAGGTTTGGATCCTGCGCAATCCTGCGACACACTTCAGCCACGCCGGGTGTGTAGGCCCGGGAGAGATCGTACCGGTTCCTGAGCGGGACCTTGGAACGAATCTCCAGTTTCCCGCGGTGTCGAGCGTGGAGTGCGAGAGACTCCCGGTAGATCTCATCGCTGCCGGTGGTGACCTGCATATCCCTCTCCTTATACGAGATGAGAGCAGCGAAAGGTAATGAACCTTGCCCCGGGGCAGGCTGCTGGTTTTGTAAATCCTCTAATGTTTGCGGGCAGACAATGGGTACCGTGGTTCATCGGTTCTGCATTACCGATACCGGTGCCTGATACAATACCGGACACCGGAACGTTATTTCCTGACCAGTTTCGTTGCGATCTCTGCAACGTACCGTCCCTGGTACCGGGCCCCGGCAAGTTCCTGTTCGGTCGGCCACCGCTTCCCGTCATTGCCGGCAATTGTCGAGGCACCGTACGGGGAGCACCCCATGACCTGATCGGTACGGGTCTGCTCGGCAAACGCGTACGGCAGGCCGGCAATAATCATGCCGTGGTGGAGAAGCGTGGTATGGACGCTTAAGATCGTTGACTCCTGTCCCCCGTGCTGGGTGCCCGAACTCGTAAAGACACTCCCCACTTTGCCGACAAGTGCCCCCGCTTTCCAGATGCCTCCCGTCGCATCGAAGAACTGGCGCATCTGGCCGCACATGTTCCCAAAACGTGTCGGTGTTCCGAAAATAATTGCGTCAAATTCTGTCATTTCACGGGGGGTACAGATCGGTATTTTTGAAAATTCCTTCTGGAACTCTACTGCCCCGGTCTTTTCGAGCACGTCTGCGGGCAGCGTTTCAGGAACGCGCCTGATCACGACTTCTGCCCCGGGTACACTGCGTGCACCTTGCGCCTCAGCTTCCGCCATGCGGTGGATATGGCCAAACTGCGAATAATAGAGAATAAGCAGCCTCATGAAGTATCTCCCTAAACTACGGTTGCACTCCCGGGATTAAAGAGTACGGATTGCGGAGAACGACTATACCTATATTTCCCCTCCTGATATGAGGGACCAGGGAACTATACGCACATGACGGATGCCTGGACCTGCCATTCCCTTAAAGTTACATTTTAATACATCGATGGACAAAATTATACATTAAGGTATGATCAATCCGCCTTTCCCGGCGGGACTGGCAACACGGTCTCGTGCTCTTCCGGATACCTTAATGCAGATTACTGGTGTGATATTGTCATGAAGTCAAAAGATATTGCGATTGTCGGAATTCTCCTTGCTGTCGGTGCGATCCTGCGGTATTTCCTTGCGATGCTCCATACACCGCTTACGCCCAACATGATCATTGCGTTCTACTGCCTTGCAATCATCCTTATCCAGCCGAAAGTCTACGAGGCACTGGGTATCGGTATCGTTGCCGGCCTCTTATCGATGCTGATATCAAGTTCGATGTTTCCCCCGGCAAACCTCATCAGCGAACCGCTGGGCGCACTCGTCTGCTTCGGGCTCTATGCGCTCCTGAAATCCCGGACAAAACTTGCCGCGACAGCCACCACGTTTATTGCAACGCTCGTAAGTGGTTTCTCGTTTGCTGCGATCGCAATACTCTGCGTCGGCGCGACCATCCTTTCCAAGTATAACGGCAACCTCGGTGCATTTGTCATCATCTTTGTCCCGATCGTCGTCATAACTGCGGTATTTAATGCGATTATCGTCCAGATCCTCTACATCCCCTCAAGCAGGGTGCTCGTACGAGGACAGGAATGATCGATCTTAAAGACGTCAGTTATACCTATCCCCATACGGTGCAGGAAGCGCTGCACTGTTTATCCCTCGTGCTGGAACCGGGCCGCTGCATTATGGTGACCGGCCCCTCCGGTGCCGGGAAAACCACGCTCTGTCTTGCAGCGTGCGGTATTCTCTGTCACGAGTACGGTGGGAGGAAAGCGGGCCTTGTGACGATCAACGGCAGGAATGTTGCGGATTATTCCGGGCTTTCCGAGATCGCAAAAAATATCGGGATTGTCTTTGACGATGCCGAGGCGCAGATGATCTTCACGACCGTTGAAGAGGAGATCCTCTCCGCACTTGAGTACCGTGGCCTCTCTTGTGAAGAGATCGAAAAGCGCCTCGCCACAATCATGGAGGTCACGTACCTGACGGCTCTCAGGGACCGCTCCCCGCACAATCTTTCCGGTGGACAGAAGCAGCGTGTCGCTCTTGCGGCGACCCTTGCGCTCGGAAACGATGTCCTGATCCTTGATGAGCCCACCTCGGAACTCGACGAACACGCGACACGGCGGATCGTTGAGATTTTATCCGGCCTCAAGGGCCAGGGGAAGACCATCCTCCTTGTCGAACACAAGTACGCGCATTTCCGGGATATGGTCGATACCCTCGTCGTGATGGAACACGGCGAGATCTCGGCTGTCGGCGCACCGGAGGATGTACTCAGGGACGAGCGAATCAGAAAGATCGTTATCCCGGATTTTGCCGGCATCAAAACCCGTGCACCTCTCCCGGAACCGACTCAATCAAAACGTGCTGCCGCGACACCGGCAATCGAAGTCCGGCACCTCTCGTACTCGTACGATGAAGTCCCGGCGCTGCATGATGTCTGTATCAGGGTGAACGCCGGTGAATTTGTCGCAGTTGTCGGTGAGAATGGTTCCGGGAAGACGACGCTTGTCAAACAGTTTAACCGGCTGCTCACGCCGACTACCGGCGATGTCGAAATACTGGGCAGAAACACCCGGGACTGCACGATTACCGATCTCGCCCATGATGTGGGCCTTGTCTTCCAGAACCCGGATCACATGTTCTTTGCTGATACGGTACGGGACGAGATTGCGTTTGGCCTTGAAAATCTGGGAATAAAAAATACCGACGCAGTGATCGATGCGGCGCTTGACGAGGTCGGGCTTCTGCATACAAAAACCCTATTCCCCCGCTGGCTCTCCCGGGGCGAACGCCAGAGGCTTGCCATTGCCTGCGTGGTCGCCATGCAGCCACCCGTTATCGTCCTTGACGAACCGACAACCGGCCTTGACGGGGATGAGGCCCGGCTCGTCATGGAGATCCTCAAAAAACTCCAGGTACAGGGACACACGATCGTTGTCATCACTCATAACCGGGACATCGCACAGTACTGCGCAGACCGTATGATCACCATGGAGCAGGGCCGCGTCATTTCTGACGCGAGGACATAAGGGAGAGCACCATGGCTGAGATCCTCCAGTACGTTCACAAGGACGGGTTTTTCCACCGGCTCCACCCGTTTTCCAAGATCCTCTTTATCATCATCGTGGGCGTGATGTGCGTTCTTGCAACGGGCATCCCGTTCCTTATCCTCATGGTCGCTTTCCTGCTCATCCTCGCGTACGCGAGTCATCTCCACCGCGAAGTGATCCAGCAGCTCAGGCTGGTCCTTGTCATGAGCGTCGTGTTCGTTATCATCACGGTGCTCACGATGCCAAACGGCGCCACGATTGGGTACATGGTCCCGCAGGGTGTGCCGGCGATCGGCGGCTCCATTCCTATAACCGTGGGAGCGATTGGGATCGGTCTTGTCCTCGCGCTCCGGTTCATGGTGCTGATCTTCGCGTTCCAGCTCTTTCTTATCTCGACCCAGCCCCGTGACCTTGTGCACGCGATGGAAAAACTGCACATGCCCATCGATTATATCCTGATGTTTATCATCGCGCTCCGGTTTATCCCGACCCTCCAGATCGAGGGCCAGAGGATCCACGAGGCCCAGCTCGCCCGGGGTTACAACCCGGGGACCGGGATGATCGGGAAGATCAAAAGTGTCTCGCCCATCGTCATCCCGCTTGTCTCAAATGCGCTCCTGCGCTCGAACGTGCTCGGCCTCACGATCGATATGCGGGGATACCGCACGGGAATTCGGACACAGGTACGCGAGCGCAGGCTCGGCCCTGGGGATTACGCAATGATGAGCGGTCTTTTGGTCACCATCGTAGGTTTTGTCATCATTGCCATCTTCGCATCAGGCCTAATCTTCTGATGTAAAATTCCTTTTTTACCCGACTACAAATACGCGGGAAAAACGTGAACAACTGAATGCTTCCCTGGCTGTTGCTGTCAGGAAAACATATCAAAAACGCTTAAGCGCCTCGGCCGGGATTCGAACCCGGGTCAAAAGCTCCGGAGGCTTCTAGGATGTCCACTACCCTACCGAGGCAAATTTTACCTTACTTAATCTTGTGTGCATCCATATAAATGCAAAGGATCGTCGGGGGTTACAGGTTTTTTACCTGGTACAGGTGCCAGATCTTGCAGGCACCCTCATGACTCACCATGCAGGGCCCGACCGGTGTCCGGGGCGTGCAGACTTTCCCGAAGAGCTTGCAGTCGGTCGGCTGGGCAATGCCGCGCAGCACCTTGTCGCAGATGCAGGCCGAGTGCTTGCTCACCTTCTTGTAGACAAGGCCGAACTTCTTCTGCGCGTCGTACTGTTCGAACTCCTTTTTCAACCGGAGGCCGGACTGCGGGATGACCGGGAAACCCCGCCACTCCACATCGCAGGGTTCAAAGACCTCGTACATGATCTTCTTTGCCTTGACGTTTCCTTCCCGGGTTACCACTCTTGGGTATGCATTGTCTACCCGGTGCTTTCCTTCCTTGATCTGTTCGACCAGCATGAGAAGACCCAGCAGGATATCCTCGGCCTCGAAACCGGCGACAACCTGCGGCACGGGGAATTGCTCGTACTCTTCATACCCCATAATTGCACAAACATGTCCCGGAAGAACAAAACCGTCCAGGTTTGCCTCGCCCTGTTCGAGCAGCCACTTCATCGCAGGAGGGACGATCCGGTGGCAGGAGAGGATGGAGAAGTTTTTCGGGGGATTGGTGAGGATGGACGCAGCAACGGTCGGAGCGGTCGTCTCAAAACCGACCGAGATAAAGACGACTTCCTTATCGGTCTTTTCCGCGATCTCGACTGCCTTGTGGATGCCCTGCACGATCCGCACGTCCCCGCCGCAGGACTCTAAAGAGCCTTTCGAGCCGGGCACCCGCAGGAGGTCGCCATAGGTTGCGATAATACAGTCCTTCTCCACGAGATCGAGTGCGGCATCGATCTCACCCTGCGGCGTGATGCAGACCGGGCAGCCGGGGCCCATGACGATTTTGAGCTGCGGGGGCAGGATGCTCCGCAGGCCTGTACGGGCGATTGACGCCTCATGGGTTCCGCAGATGTGCATAAAAGTCATATCCCGGTCCACTAGTCCGCGGAGTGTCTCTGCAATCTCGTTTCCCGTCGGCATGTTTATCTTATACTTATTTACTGCCCTGTGACATAAGTATACGTATATGGCTGATAACCTGCTCTTTGCCATCCTGACCATTATCGCAGGTCTTGTAGTGGCAGGAATTGCGCGGATCATTGTACGGTGGCTGGAGAAATTTGCCGAGACCACCGAGACAAAATGGGATGATATTATTGTCGCCGCGATCGGTACGCCGGTGCAGGTGGGCATTGTAGCGATCTCTGTTTATATCGCCCTGAAATCGTTTGACGTAGTACCGGCCCAGTATGCCTGGCTCCTCTCCGCGAAGGTGTTAAACTCGATCTATATCCTTATCGGGACATGGATCGCATCGTCGCTCCTGCACGATATTGTCCGGATTTATGGTCGCGCCCTTGCCGAGAAGACTGAGGGAGATACCGATGACCGTATCGTCGACCTCTTGGAACTGGCAGTGCGCTACATAGTCTGGTTTGCCGGGATCATGCTGATCCTTGTCAATCTCGAGATCAACATCACTCCCTTCCTCGCTGGTGCGGGTATCGCCGGCCTGGCCCTTGCACTCGCCGCCCAGGACCTGATCTCAAATTTCTTCGGCGGCGCTATCATAACGGTCGACAAGCCCTTCAAGATTGGCGACCGGATCGAAGTAGATTCCCATTACGGGGATGTCATGAGTATCGGGACCCGGAGCACCAGGATCAGGACAATCGATGGGAAGATTGTCACGCTCCCCAATAACAAGATCACCTCCAGCAGCGTTACCAATTACTCGGAACCGGACCCGAAAATACGCTATGCAATCCCCGTTACCGTCGCGTACGGGAGTGATATCGCCCGGGTAAAAGCGGTGCTCTTTGAAATCGTGCAGGATGCAATAAAAAACACGGAGTATCTGGCCGATGAGCCGGCGCCCAAGATTTTCTTCCAGGAGTTCGGGGATTCGAGCCTGAAGTTTGTGATCTATGTCTGGGCAAAGGCCTACAATATCCCGGACGAAGTTAAAGATGCCATCAATGTCCGGATCGCTGCGCGGTTCGCGGCGGAAGGTATCGAGATCCCCTTCCCGCAGCTCGAAGTCAGGATGAAACAATAATCCTCTTTTTCCCGGATCTTTTTTACAGGGTCGGGGTGTATTCCCTGTCAAAGATCCAGACCGAGCTGCCGCCGTCCGATGGCTGCGGTTTACGTGGTCACCCGGCGCAGCACTACTGGCTGCACGACAACAATACGGGCGGGGACTCGCACCGGGCGGCGGTCTGGGGGCACGATTGATTTCGGGCCGGTGATGGGGGCGGCAAAAAACGCGGCGTTTCTCCCGTGACCGAAGTGGTGGATTTCGATGGGGCGGTTAAGCGCCTGCACCGTTTTAAAAAAGTCCTGTAACCGGTATCCTTCTTCTGCGAGCGAACCCGGATGGTCTGTATTTTGCGGGAAAAATCCGAATGTTTCCGCAATATTTTATAAGGTAAACCTACAATGTATCTAGGCAATCTGCCTAAGTGACTCAGCCCGGTAGAGTACCTCCTTGGTAAGGAGGAAGTCGCGAGTTCGAATCTCGCCTTAGGCTTGCATTAAAAATATTCAATATTTTAGCCTTTTTTTGCTGATTTTGAGTTATTTTTTTGTCCGTTCTATGGCAACACTGCCCGAATCGGAAAAAGATGCAGATGGATTAGAATATTATTCCATTACTGCATCCGATGACCCTAAATAAAAAAAGTTATGACTGGATTCCAAAAAGACTCTTGAACATCCCGATAATCTGATCCAATATCCCGTTTGGTTGGTTCATTTTCGAATTTGTTGTGGTGGATGTTGTAGTGGTAGTTGCAGCGGGTGCCTGAAGGGAATCTGATATGACAGCGGTCTTGGTAACCTGAGAACCTGTGACAACCATTCCTGTTTTATCAACTTCATACGTGTTCAGCATGGTCTTTGAAGAGGTTGTATTCACCACAGGAGTTTTTCCCGTTAATGTGACACTCATCACTTCGCTGCCATGTCCCTGGTATGACAATATGATACCGCTCAAATCAAGCGTCTGATTATAGAAACCCGGTGTCACGGCCGACCCGCCATCACTCGTCGTAATCGTGTATGACCATGTCGGATTCACCAGATCAGTGGTCATTACAAGATCGCTGCCAGAAGGGAATGTTGCCTCAGATGTGTTTGCCGGGAATTCGACCGTGAATGAAACTTTTACCGGTGTATTCTGGGCCAATGATCCGGACGGGGCAATCGTGTAACTGTCAACATTCCATGCTGATACAAACGGAACACACACTGCCAGAAAAACGGTTGCAAGAATAACCAGTTTTGTTAATTTTTTCATCGTTAAACTCCCACGAAAAAAGGAAGAAACATCCTTCGTATTCCCTAATTTCTTAACTCTGCGATTAATAAAATTGTCTGTGACTCTTAAATCACTTAAAAATTCAGACGGGTCAGAAAAAATATGCAAAAGATAGTTTTATTTTCGCCAGCAGTTCCTGGAAAATTGTGTGGACTGTTCCCGGTTCCCGATTGTACAAATCGAAATATCCACTGAGAAAGATCCCGGTTCACAGTTTCTTTTTCAGTTCCTCTGCATAGAGTTTGAGGAACCAGCCGTTCATGCTGTACGACAGGTTAAGGGAATGATAAAAATAGTTCAGCAGTTTTTCCCTGACTGCATCTGATCTGACCCTGTTGATCTTATCATATTCATCGTATAACCGGAGCAGCGTGTCCCGGGGAAGCGTCCGGATCCGTCTCTCAAAATACCGGATCTGCAGGTCTGTCATAAAATCGTCATTTCCGGATTTTTTTATGTAGTCTGCAAAAACCGGTTTCGTCTTCTGGATAAAACGTCCACGGAGCTCGTTCATCTTCGAACGGCTGATAAACAGGATCCTGATCTTTTTCTGTATTTTTGTGACGAGGGAAAAGTCCTGCAACTGGTTTTCAATAAAATCGGTATATTCCTGTTGTTCTTCCCGAGATAGCATACCCGGTATTGTGAGCCGGGTCCCAAAAAATTATCGAATCTTCTTTTTTTTTAGTAAATCCCAAAAATCCTGCAATGGTCGCCCGGGCCGGACTCAGGTTTCCCCGGCCGGCCCCGGATCTGCGCCGGTCCCGCTCTCCCCAGACAGGCTCCCGACTCCCATCAGCGTGTTGATCCAGCGGAGTTCATCGCTGAACTGGAAGAGGGTCATGAGCATCAGCGTAAAGGGAACGGCAAAGAGCATACCGGTAAGCCCGAGTAACCATCCCCAGAAAATAACCGAGAGGATGACAACAAGAGCCGGTATCTCGAATTTCCGTGCCGCAAGCCAGGAAAAGACCGGGTTCTCCACGATCAGGTTGAGGATGCAGACAAGCACGATCACCGCAACCGCCCCCCAGATCCCGAACTGGAGCCAGGCAAAGAAGATGGCGGGGATCGCCGCGATGACAAGGCCGAAGTACGGGATGTAACCAAGGATAAAGGTCAGTACTCCCCAGAGGATCGCAGCATGCACGCCCATGATGGCGAGCACCCCGCCAAAGAGCAGGCCGTGGACGAGGTTGGTCTCGGTGCGGACGACAATAAAATCGATCACAAAGCCGCTCATACGGGAGAGCTGATATAGTTTTTCCGGCTCGCCGTGCAGCATCAATTCTACTCTCTCAATCAGTCGTGGTGCTTCAAGCAGCATGAAAAACGTCGTCACGGCGACAAAAAAGATATCCATCAGTGCCCCGCCGAGATTCAGGAGCGACGAGAGCAGGGCCGGGATAATGTTCCCGAGGTCCGGCGTGGCAGATAAGAATTGTCCGGCGCCAAAACCGTGAGCGCCGAGGAACGCGGTGATATCCCCGAGCCGTAACGCAAGGTCGTCCTGGTACTGCGGCATGTCGGCGATGATCATATTAAACGAAGAGATGGTCAGGACCACAATCAGGGCGATACACAGCGCGGCGATGACCGTCACGACACCGACGGCGGCGGGTGCCGGGAGGCCTTTTGTGCGCAGCCAGCGGGTTGCCGGGTAGAGAAGAAGCGCGAGGATCAGCGCGACGAGGACAATGGTTATGATCGACCCGGCCGTTTTGATGCCAAGGATAATGACCACAACAAGGGCAAGGCAGAGCAGGATATGCTCGGTGCGTGACAGGGTCGCGGGAAAGGTCATTGTGCTGGTATCTGTCGGCAGATCATACAAAGATTCCCTTTTCCCTGGGAGAATATGCCTGCTGCCAAAAAAGGGGGATCAGAACCCCGGCTGCTCGCGGCTCTCCCATTTCGCAAAGCCGAGCCGGGCAAAAAAGACCGCAGGGATCAGGAGGAGAACTGCACCGAGAGCGGCAAATGGTGCGGCAAATGCGACCGCGGAGAGGACGATAAGTGCAACCCCGGTCAGGGCAAGGTACGTAACCATGACCCTGACATCGTACACAAGCACGCTCGGCGAGAGGCCGGTCAGCCAGACCGTGATCCCGAGGCTGTAGAACGAGACCGAGAGGCAGAGCACGACCGCCGGTACAAGGTAGACGGCCTGCCCGGAGAGCACAGCGACTGCCGCAATGAAGATCGCCGGGATGATCTGGAGGACGGAAAAACTCACGATCTTGCTTTTAATGAGGGTGCGGACGCTGACCGGCAGGCAGGCATAGGCCCCGAACGTGTCAAACATCGTGATCCATGTGTACATGGTCGAGGCGATCACGCCGGTAACAAGAGCAAACTCAAGGAGCACGCCGTAGGCGGGCAGGTATCCTGAGAGGAGCGAAAGGAAGAACCAGATCACGATCAGCGGTATCAGGAATGAGAAAAGGATCTGGCCGATCATGCCGCCGCTTCGGTACATGTCAATAAGATCCTTTGCTGCAAGGGGCGGACTCGGAAAGATCGAGAGTTTTTTTGCGAGCGGCACAAGCAGGCTCCTGTGATGTTTCGTTGCATCGGAGGATTCGGGAGAGAAGAGCCAGATAGAGACGCAGAAAAGGAAGGCAATGGCTGCACAGGAGAGGACAAGGCCGGTCCATGAGAATGCAAGGAACAGGTGCAGCGGCGGGTAGAACCGGGCCGGGTTCTGCCCGGTAATCAGGGCAAGTGCCCCGGCTGCCACGGCAAGGATGACGAGGACCGCCGCGAGCGCAGGTTTCGAGCGCGAATAGACTGATGAGAGGAAAAAGACGGCACAGAGCCCGGATAAAAACGAGAGCGTGAGCGTGAGCGCAAGGAGCAGCGGCAGGGTGACCGGGACGCCGATAAAGGGCGAGGCGAGCAGAAAGCCGAGCGCGAGCGGGAGCACCCAGAGGACAAAGTAGTAGAGCGTGTCCTTGACGACAAAATTTGCAAAGATGAACCGTTCGGAGAGCGGCAGGCTCCGTGCGGAATAGGAGAGCAGGCTCGCCTGCCCGAACCGACGGTTCATCACTTCGGTGCCAAGGAGGCCGAACGCCCCAACCATGAAGCCGAGCATCATGTAGTTCGCATGGAGGATGAGCGAGAGTTCCCCGGCCGGCAGCGCCTGGCGCATGAGCGGCAGAAGAAACGAGCCCATGAATGCGATCCAGAAGATGAGGATCGGAAAGAGCGCAAAGGAGAGGCTCCCGAACATCGTCGAATGGACCCGCCATTCTTCCTTTACCATCGCAATGAAAAGATCAAACATGGCTGCCACTCTTCACGAGCGAAAGGAAGAATTCGTCAAGGTGCCGGTGCTCGGCCGTAAGATTGGCGACGGGCCCGGCATGGAGGATGTTTCCCTTGTGCAGGATCGCAAACCCCGAGCAAATCTCCTCGGCGACTTCGAGGATATGGGTCGAGAGGAAGATCGTGTTTCCGGCTTTGACGTAATCCCTGAGGTAGTCCTTGACAAGGTGCTGCATGATCGGGTCGAAATTGATGAGCGGTTCGTCGATCAGGGCAAGTTCCGGCTTGTGGACGAAGGCCTGCGCAAACATCAGTTTCTGCCTGGTGCCTCTGGAGAGGTCCTTGCAGAGCACGTCTTTTTTGTCGGCAAAGTCGAGGAAGTCAAACCACCATGCGGCCCGCTCATCGATATCGGGGATCTTCCGGATCGCGCCCACGAACTGCAGGTACTCCGATGCCGTAAGAAAACTCGGAGGCGTCTCCTGCTCGGGGATGATCCCGACACGCTCCCGGACATGAACCGGTTCTTTCTGCACGTCAATCCCAAGCACCGTTGCCGTGCCGGCAGTCGGCCGGATCTGCCCGGTCAGCATCTTTATCATCGTTGACTTACCGGAGCCGTTTGGGCCTAAGAGGCCGTAAAGCGCCCCTTTCTCCACCGACAGGCTCACATGGTTGACCGCTGTCAGGTCTCCATACACTTTCGTGAGGCCCTGGGCCTCAATGACGTTTTCGCTCATCTGTTTCCTCCGGATACTTCCTGTTCCATAGTCATCTGCTCCTTTTCTTTGTCGTTGTTTGTGTGTGTGTCCCCTCGCAGGACTCTCCGTCCGGGTGTGCTGCGATGCCGTTCCAGATAAATAACAGTCCCTGCCGGGCAAGGATCTCCCGCTCTCCGGGATCCGGGGATTCCATGATCCGGGCTGTAAGCCCGGAGAGCGACGAGGCGAGCACCGAACAGAGAAGCCAGGTGTCGCACTCCCTGAGGGTCCCTTCCCGTACCCCGTCTCTTACCAGTTGTTCTAAAAAGAGGAAATGCGACATCCCCTCTTCATGGGCGGTCGTGGAGACAAAGGGGGAATGGGCAAACTGTTCCATGAACCGGAACTCGTCCGGGTGGGTGATCGCCCACGCGAGCGCATTCTTCCCGACTTTACGGATCTTCGCCTTGACAGTCGGCTCCCGGTCGACCCCTTCGCGCAGCGCAGCGGCAGCCAGGCTCTTGATCTGCCGGTAGAGGGTGTCGATCAGTTCCTCTTTTGTTTTGAAATAAAAAAAGAGCGTACCAGTCGCGACTCCTGCCTCCCGGGAGATCATCGCAGTCGGCGTGCCGTAGAACCCCCGCCCGGTAAAGAGCGCAAGTGCGGTTTTGAGGATCGCGTCCCGTTTGTCGGTTGCCTCAACGCTGCTCACAGCAGGGCCTCCAGCTGATCGCAGGTAAACGGCCCGCCGTGGCCAGTGTAGATAATTGATGGTTTCCGGTCAAGGATCGTGCGGATGCTCGTTTTTACCGTTTCCGTGTCCTCGGCAAAGACCGGGAGCCGGGGTTTGTGTGCCGGGAACATCCCCATGACAAGGTCACCGATGATAACCTCGCCGGTTGCCAGCTGCACCGAGAGCGATCCCCGGGTATGGCCCGGGGTCGGGACGACCTCGCCATCGATCCCGAACGCATCGAGCCGGTACGGGGCATCGACCCGGATCACCGGTTTTACCGCGAGATCCGGGGCCGGGGCATGTTTCCCGATCATAAGGCGCATGACCTTTCCCATAAACGAAGCCGGCACCGCCGGGAGGCTTTCCCCGCGGGAAAGGGCATCAGCCTCTGTGGCACTGGCAAGCACCGGTGCGCCGGTCGCCCCGGCAAGGGCGGCAACGCTCCCGAAATGATCGGTGTGAACGTGCGTGATGATGATGAGTGCAAGGTCCCAGGGCTTGTATCCCTCTTCCTGCAGGACGGCAAGGATCTTCGGGGTGTTCCCCGGGAGGCCCGTGTCGACAAGGATCGGCCGGGTTCCCCGGATAAGAAACGCGTTTGCGTGGCCGAGCGGGATCGGGCGAACGAGAGCATTCTGGGGAGCCGCGTCAGTCATGGGACTTCTCTCCTGAAAAGAGGGCGCGGACTTTTGCTGCCGTGTTCATGCACCACAGGCCTCCCTTGAGCACCGGCACAGCGATACGCATCCCGCCCTCCATATCGGCTTTCACGTCCTTCATGAGCTGCGGGATCGGCAGGTGCTGGGGGCAGGCCTTCGCGCACTTCCCGCACTGCCGGCAGAGCCCGGCATACGAGACATCGCCGATGAGGCCCCCGTGCCGTCCGAAATAGTGGAACTTTGCGCTCCGGTCTTTCGGGAAGAGGTGGCGGGCGTTGTAGAGCGAGAAACAGCCGGGGATATCGACCCCGGCCGGGCAGGGCATGCAGTACCCGCACCCGGTGCACCCGACCTTCATGAGCCGGCGGTACGTGTCTCTGGCCCGGCCGATACGGTCGCGGTCGTCCGGGGTAAGCGACTGCGGGAGCGCGGAGCCGGCGACCCGGATGTTCTCATCGATGTGGGCCTCGTCATTCATGCCTGAGAGAACGACGGTCACCTCCGGGTGGTCCCAGACCCAGCGGAGCCCCCACTCGGCAGCCGACCGTTTCTCCGGTGCTTCGTCCCAGATCTTCTGAATCTCAGCCGGTACCGGCCCGGCAAGGTTCCCGCCCCGCAGCGGTTCCATGACCATCACGGCGAGGTTTTTTCCTGCTGCATACCGGAGCCCTTCAGTCCCGGCCTGGTTGTTCTCGTCAAGGAAATTGTACTGGATCTGGCAGAACTGCCAGTCGTACGTATCGACAATCTCCTTAAACGCCGCAAGAGTGCCGTGGAACGAGAACCCGGCGTTTTTGATCTTCCCCTCGCGTTTTGCTCGGTCAAGGAACGCGAGCACGCCGAGTTTTTCCAGTTTCTCCCAGCTCTCTTTACCCATGCTGTGGAGCAGGTAGTAGTCGATGTGATCGGTCTGTAAGGTCACGAGCTGCCGGGAGAGGATCCGGTCCATGTCACTCGCGGTGCGGACTTCCCAGTGCGGGAGCTTGGTTGCGATCCGCACTTTTTCCCGGTAGCCGTTAAGAAGCGCCCGTCCGAGAATCTGTTCGCTCTTGCCGAAATGGTAGGCAGGAGCCGTGTCAAAATAATTGGCACCCGAATCGATCGCGTGGCGGATCTGCTGTATCGTCCGCTCTTCATCGATGCCTCGCTTCTTTGACGGAAAACGCATGCACCCGAAGCCGAGGATGGAGAGCCGGTCGCCGGTCTTTGGAACGGTACGGTAGAGCACAGGAACACCTTGTTTGTACGTAAATTGACTGGTCAGTCAGTACGTGGGACGGGCATACTATTTAACCTGTGCGAAACGCCATCCAGACTCATTTTGCATATAAAAAACGCCCGTAAACTCGTCCGATTGGGGGTGGTAAAAATCGGACGCCGCATATCTTTTTATTTGTCAAAATACGCCAGAATTGAGCCCCATATAATGCCTTTTGGCGGGCCATATTCGCGTTCTGGCAGCGGTCATTTTCACCATCTACCGGAAACCCATCCGGGCTAGGGATCGGGCCTCAAAAACGCAATACGTGAACGTTTTATTTTGTCCGATTAACAAAATAAGGCTGATTTGGGGTTATTTTAAATCGGAGCCCGATACGGGCTTATTTTTGGGTGAGGGTAAGGTAATCGGAGGCCGAATTGGGCCCGGATTAGGGTGGGTGGGGATCACCTCCATGTACCGGGCCTGATGGGGGTACCCCCTCCCCGGCAGACCCGGACAAAGCCGGTTATTTTCCGGAATTCCCCGCTCGTGATCCAATCATTTTTTGAAAAGACCGGTAACTCTGGTGAACTTTTTTAGAAAAGTCCGGAAACCTTGCCGGACTTTTTTGTAAAAGTTGGATAACCTTGCCGGGTTTTTTCCGAAAAGTCCGGCAAAGTCCCTTGGTGGATCAGGTGTAGGAAGGTGTGTTCTGGCCCCTCATTTTTTCCAAAAAGACCGGGAACGTTGCCGGATAATTTTTAAAAAGTCCGGTAACTTTGGTAAACATTTTTAGAAAAATCCGGAAACCTTGCCGGACTTTTTTGTAAAAATTGGATAAACTTGTTGAATTTTTTTGGAAAGTCCGGCAATGTTGGTGAGCATTTTCCGGAATTGTCACCAGCCTTTGTAAACTTTTTATAAAATGTCCGTGACGAATGCGGCAATGTGATGCGGAAAAGTTGGGGATAAATTGGGGAACGCGATGGAGAATGAAGAAAAAGAATGCATCAAGTGATATCAGAAACGCTGTAGAATATGATGGGTTGCAAAAAGCGAGATACCTATAACCCACAGAAAAAGTGCGAGGGATGGGATTCGAACCCAAGAACTCCTACGAGACTAGGCCCTCAAC
>NZ_JBAVMX010000088.1:0-18383 GCF_049690535.1 Methanoregula sp.
GAGAGGAGCGCTTCCTGTACGATGGCCTGGCTCCAGCCGGTCTGTTCACCGGGAATGACGATCAGGCCGGAGAGTGTCAGGGCCACAACCCCGCAGGAAAACAGGAACACTTCGAGATTGTGCTCGATGACTTTTACCCGGAACGGGAGGATGAGGACGAGAATAAAAATGAGCACCAGTCCGAAGTGTGCAAGCATGTCCATGGAGACCATCTTAAAAACACCCGGCAACAGGTATACAGCCGGTTCCTCATGAGATGAATAGACGCCCAAAAGATTAATGGATTCCTTTTTTGAGATAACAGCCCCCTGACCCCGGCCTAAAGAAAGTATATATCCATCTTCTGAGGTATAGTGCAAGTGATCATCTCCTCTTTGGGGGTGCAGGCTTTGGCGCAGGATCTCCTCAAAACGATCAATACACTGCAGAATACAGCAATCGGGAACTGCCGGAAACGGATAGAGGAGGCTGCGGTAAAAACAAAGGGACTCGTCGGAAACGATTCGCACGATGAGGAGATAGTGCACCCCAACCAGAAACCCTCGTGCGGGGTGACTTCGGTCTTAAAGGAGAAGCACGGGCTCTAGGGAGGGAGATACATGGCAGAACCGGAAAAATCACTCCTGCAGCAGATTCGGGATAAGGAACTGGAGTTCTCAAAGAAGATCGCCACGGCCCGGGCCGATGCAGAATCCGTTATTGCTGCGGCCCGGACTGATGCTGAAGATCTGCTCTGCACCGCGGACACGGCAGGAAAAACGAACGCGGAACAGGTGTACTGGAATGAGCGTGGGAGAACAGAATCTGACATCGAGGCTCTGAAAAGCGCGGCAGAACAGGAAATGAAGCGTGCTTTGCGCGAGGGGGAACAGAACCTCCCTGCGGCAACGGAGCGGATCGTCAGGTACGTGACCATGGAATAATGCCGGGCACCCCCGGAAAAGGAGTCGTATGCTCCAGGCAATGAAACGCATCCAAGTGATCGGGCCAAAAGCGGAGCTGGGTCGTGCAGTCGATCTTTTGTACGAGGCAGGCACCATCCATCTCGAAAACGCTTCGGAACTCATCCCGAAGGACGAGATCAGTCTCGCAAGTATCCGACAGGACGAGGCTGATGAAGTTGCCGGGATCCTCGGCACGATCAGTGCGATCTTCTCCACCCTGCCCGTCATCGCGGACGATCCCGTCATCCAGGCAGGGCTCCGAACCACCCTAGAGAGCAGAACCCATACCGAACTGATTGCACGGGCCCGGACGATTATCCGCACTCTCGAAACAACGACCCGGGAACTGGCGGCAAAGAAAACCGAACTCACCCTTTCGATCGCGACCTTAAACCGGTACGCAAAAGTCCTCGATATCATCCACCCGTTGGAGAAGGAGTTGCCGGCACTCGAAGGGTTCGAGGTCACAATCCTTCTTATCCAGGAGGAGCACCGGGACGTTCTGGAACTGATAAAAAAAGAACTCGACACCATCACCGGCAACCGGTTCGAGATGATCGCAACCTCGGTCGATGCCGATACCCTCGCTGCCATCATGGTCTTTCCGAAAAAATATTCCGGGGAGATCCACACCTTCATCTACTCCGTGAACGTGAATGAAGTGCGGCTCCCGAAGGATTATGCTGGCAGACCCTTTTACGAAATGTATGCAATGATAGAAGAGAACCGGCTCCGTTCGCAGGAGGAAATCTCCCGGATCGATGCGGAGCTGCTCGCCCTCTCGAACACGTGGTACCAGGAACTCGTCGTCATAAAAAGACAGTTAGAGATAATCCACGGAGAACTGGGCGCATATCGTAACTTCGGGGTATCGGAATACACTTTTGTCATCATGGGCTGGATCCCGAAGAACTACCTGAAACGGACCCGGAACATGTTAAAAGATGCATTCGTGGACCGGGTAATCGTTAACGAGCTACCGGTAACGGAAAAAGACCTGGAAAACGCCCCGGTCTGCTACGATAATCCATCGTGGGTCAAACCTTTCGAGTTCATCATGCAGCTCGTTGCCCTGCCACGGTACCGGGAAGTTGACCCGTCACCGATCCTCGCCATCTTCTTCCCGCTCTTCTTCGGGCTCATGGTCGGGGACATCGGGTATGGCCTCGTCATCCTCGCCTTCGCACTTGTGATCCGGCACCGGTACCAGGCAATCGCGTTTGCAAAAAACCTGGCGAATATCCTGATCATCTCGTCGATCCCGACGATTATCTTCGGGTACCTGTTCGGGGAATTCTTCGGGGATATTGGGGAAACGATGGGCTGGCTCCAGCCGGTGCATATTCTCGGCATCACCTGGAACCGCGTGGATGCCATGATCCCGATGCTCATCCTGGCGATCACCATCGGAGTCATTCACGTCTTCCTGGGTCTGTTCATCGGCATCCGGAACGCGATCATCACGAAAAAACGGAAGCATCTGTACGAGAAGACCGGCATGCTGATGATGATCACGGCGATTATCATCATTGTCGCCATGCTCGCGAAAGCCGTGCCGGCTTTTGCGATGTACCCGGCGATTGTCCTCATCATTGTTGCCCTGCCCCTTATCCTGATGGGGGCCGGGGTATTCGGCACGATTGAGGTGATGAGCACGGTAGGGAACATCCTCTCGTATTCGAGGCTGATGGCAATCGGCATGGCATCGGTGATCCTCGCAATGGTGGCAAACCGGCTCAGCGGTGCGTTCGCGTTTGCCATCATCGGCATCATCGTCGCTCTCCTCCTGCATGCGCTCAACGTTGGACTCGCGATGTTCTCCCCTTCGATCCACGCGATACGTCTCCACCTCGTCGAGTTCTTCTCAAAGTTCTACGAGGGGGGCGGGATGCCGTATAAGCCGTTTAAGAGGGAGGTGCCGTAAGGGGCTGGGTCGCATGTATCGTGAAAGGAAACGGTTCCGGGAATAGTGCCCTACCGGAGTCCCTAACGAGCGTTTTGAAATTTGCACGACATATTTTTTTTAAACCATTATCTCCAATCTGCTTTCCTATGCCGGCCCCAGCAAACCGGGAGGGGGTACCCCCCACTTGCCCCGGCACATGGGTGGGGGGGTGGCCCCCTCTTATAAAAAAGAAGGGAGGGGGGTAGGGGGATCACCCCCCTCCCCCCAAACGATTTTTCCCGGGCGATTCCGGGCAGGATCAGGGATACAGAATTTACTAAAAACCAACCGATTACAATCTTTTCTTCTTCTCCTTCGCCTTCCGTTTCTTCTTCTCGATAATGCTCTTGACCTTCTTGAGCCGGAACAGGTCCTCCCGTTCCCGCTCCTCAATTGCGTTCTTGATATACTTCGCCTGGATCTTCAGCTCCGGGATCAGGATCTGCTCAAGCGCATTCACCCGCCGGCGGTTCATCTGGATCTCGGTCCCAAGCCGCCGCATCGCGGTCTCGATCTCGGCGAGCTTGATCAAGAGATCCAGCTCCACCTCGTACCGCTCGGCCGTTTCATCGATCCGTGCACTGGTCGTAATGATACCGTAACCCCGTTCCAGCATATTCTTGGAGACGCGTTTCTTCTCGATCACCGGGACGGGGACACCCATGATGTTCTTCCCGGTAATATCGACCGTGATCGACCGGCGGGTGGCAAACGATGCAGACCGCAGCGTGACCGGGTCGTCAACGGCCTCTGCGATCATCAGGGCAAGGTCTGCCGCCTGGGAAACCTGCTCCAGCTCGTCGCGGGACTCCGAAACGGTGCTTAAGATCTTGAAGAACTCCTGGATAAGCGCATCCATTTTCTGCCGCAGAAGGTCCCGGCCCTGCTCGGCAAGCCTGATCTGGGCCTTCATCCTCATCAGTTCCATCCTTGTCGGCCGGACCTGCTCCATAGCGTTTTTAGCTCCTCTCTGGGGTTCCTGCCGCTTCGCGTGCCGACGGGTGGTATTTCCGGATGTGCTCTTTTTTTATCCGCTTAAGCTCGTCCTCCGGCAGGGTACTGAAGAGATCCCACGCGATGGAGAGGGTCTTTTCGATCGGCCGGTCTTCATTGCCCTGCGTAATGAACTTCCGCTCAAATATATCCGCGAACTTCAGGTACTTCCGGTCAAGATCGGTCAGCGCTTCCTCACCAACGATAGAGACGAGCCGTCGGAGGTCGCGCCCGTACGCGTAGCTGGCGTACAGTTGGTCTGCCACACCGCGGTGATCCTCACGGGTCTTGCCCGCGCCGATACCAAGGTTCATGAGACGGGAGAGGCAGGGGAGGGCGTCGATCGGAGGGTCGCCCCCGCGCCGGAAGATATCCCGCGAGAGCACGATCTGGCCTTCGGTGATGTAACCAGTCAGGTCGGGCACCGGGTGGGTGATATCATCGTCCGGCATCGTCAGGATTGGGATCTGGGTAATCGAACCTTGCTTCCCTTTCAGCCGGCCGGCCCGTTCATAGATGGAGGCAAGGTCGGTGTACATATAACCCGGGTATCCGCGCCGGCCGGGTACCTCTTCGCGTGCGGTCGAGATCTCACGCAGGGCCTCGCAGTAATTAATCATATCGGTCAGGATCACGAGGACGTGGAGGTGGTGGGTAAACGCGAGAAATTCTGCGACCGCAAGACCGCACCGCGGGGCCGCCAGCCTCTCGACTGTCGGGTCGTCGGCAAGATTCATGAAGAAGACCACGCGGTCGAGTGCCCCCGTGCGCTCGAAGTCCTGCATGAAGAAGGATGCCTCCTTGTGGGTGATCCCCATCGCCACGAACACGACGGCAAACTGTTCGTCCTCGCCAAGAACCTTTGCTTGCCGAGCGATCTGGGCTGCAAGTTTGCTCGCCGGAAGGCCGGAGCCGGAGAAGATGGGCAGCTTCTGCCCCCGTACAAGCGTGTTAAGGCCATCGATTGCCGACATGCCGGTCTGGATGAAGTCCGCAGGTTTGTCCCGGGCAGACGGGTTGATAGGCATTCCTGCGATATCGAGCACGGCTTCCGGGATGATCTCAGGGCCGTTGTCCCGGGCCTTACCAACCCCGGAAAAGATCCGGCCCAGCATGTCCTTTGAAACCGGGATCCGGGCGGGCTCACCGGTGAACCGGACCGTGGTACCAATAAGATCGATCCCCCGGGTGCCCTCATAGACCTGGACGACCGCGTGATCTTCCGAGATATCGAGCACCTGCCCGTTGCGCTCTTCACCATCATGGAGCGTGATCTTCACGATCTCGCCGAATGACGCTCCTTTCACCCCGGTGACGAAGATCAGCGGGCCCGATACGTAGCCGATCGTCCGGTATTCCCTTGTCAGCAGCGATGAATCCTTCATTTCTCCACCTCCAGCGCCATCAGCGTGATACCGATCTCCTGGTTCAGGTTCCGGATTGCATCCAACTCCCCGGCCTCCTTCATCCTCCCGATAGCCACCCTCAGCGGGAGTGCCTGGATCTGCCGCAGGCTGATCCCCCGGTTCATCGCGAGATTCACCTGCTCGTAATACGACATGATCACGTTAAGCATCAGGTACTGCTTCTCAACTGGGCAGAAAGAGTCGGTGTCGCTGTAGGCGCTCTGCTGGAGAAAGTCCTCGCGGATCATCCGTGTCACTTCGAGGATCGCTTTCTCGCTGTCGGGAAGTGCATCCGGGCCCACCAGCTGGACGATCTCCTGCAACTCCACTTCCTTCTGGAGCAGGTACATCGCCTTGTCCCGGAGTCCCCGCCAGTCAGGGGAAATCGTCCTGCTGTACCACTCAGCGATACTATCAAGGTAGAGCGAATAGCTCTTGATCCAGTTCACCGAGGGAAAATGCCGTCGGTAGGCGAGGTTTGTGTCCAGAGCCCAGAACGTCCCGACCACCCGGAGCGTGTTCTGGGTGATCGGTTCCGAGAAATCCCCGCCGGGTGGTGAGACCGCGCCGACGACCGTGATCGATCCTGTACGATCCCCGGTACCGAGACAGGTAACCCGGCCGGCCCGCTCGTAGAACGCCGCGAGCCGGGTCGCAAGGTACGCCGGATAGCCTTCCTCGCCCGGCATCTCCTCAAGCCTGCCGGAGACCTCTCTTAACGCCTCGCCCCAGCGGGAGGTCGAGTCTGCCATCAGTGCCACATCATACCCCATGTCCCGGAAGTATTCGGCAATGGTGATCCCGGTATAGATCGAGGCCTCCCGGGCGGCGACCGGCATGTTCGAGGTATTGGCGATGAGGACCGTCCGCTGGATTAAGGGGAGATTGGTCCGTGGATCAACCAGCTCCGGGAATTCCGCAAGGACGTCGGTCATTTCGTTGCCCCGCTCCCCGCAGCCGATGTAGACGACGATCTGGGTGTCCGACCACTTGGCAAGCGTCTGTTCGGAGACAGTCTTTCCGGTCCCGAAGCCGCCCGGGATCATTGCCGTCCCGCCTTTTGTCACCGGAAACATGCAGTCGAAAATCCGTTGCCCGGTAATGAGAGGCAGGACCGGATCGAGCTTCTTTTTGTGGGGCCGGGGGATCCGCACCGGCCATGTATGCATCATGGTGAGTTTGATCGAGTCATCAAGAGTGCAGACGATCTCATCGACCGTGAATGCACCTTCACGGATCTCTATGACCTTGCCGGAGACATTCGGGGGAACGAGGACCCGGTGCTCGAACTGGAACTCCGCGACGGTCCCGATAATGTCCCCCGGGGACAGCACGTCACCGGTCTTTACTTGAGGGACAAACTCCCATTTCTTCGACCGGTCGAGGCCCGGGGCAGTGATGCCACGGCCGATAAAATCCCCGCTTTTTTCGAGGAGAACCGGGAGGGGGCGCTGGACACCATCATAGATCGAGGAGAGGAGGCCGGGACCCAGTTCGACAGAGAGGGGGATCCCGGTGTTCTCCACGTTCTCACCCAGCGTGAGGCCCGTGGTGTCCTCGTATACCTGGATGACCGCCTCATCCCCTTCGAGCCTGATGATCTCACCGCGGAGCGCCTCGGTCCCGACATTGACCACGTCGTACATCCGGGAACCCTTCATGCCCTTTGCGATGATCACCGGACCCGACACCCGTGAAATTGTTCCTGAAATCATTTCATCACCTCTTTAGGACGATGTTGTACCCGATCGCCTTTTTGAGCAGCCGCTCGATGTAGGTCCGCCGGTCCACTTCCTTTGTCTTTGCGGGGATCGGTATGATGAGCGGGCGGTGCATCTTTTCGATCCGGTCCATGAGTTTCTCATCAAGTGCCAGCATGTACTCCTCGTTTACAGCCACGATCCCGATGTCATCCTTGTGGAGCAGGGGCGGGATGATCGTCTTCGCATCCTCCACGTTTTTCACTTCGAACACCTCCGCCCCCGCGAGCCGGAAACCCGCGGCCCGTTCGCTGTCCGTCACGATGACAAACTCATACATAGACGAGCTCCTCCCGGAGGTGTTCTATGGGGAAATCAGCAGTCTTGCAGCGCGCGATGACCCGTATATTGGTGATCTCGTTGTACTTCGCCCAGAAGTACCCGATAAGAGAAGCAACGCTCAGGGGATCACCACGGAAGGCCCTCGTGCCCTGCTGTACCAGGTACCGTTCCAGTTCTTTCTCGATGACCGAGATCTTTTGTGCCTTGACGGCGGCCTCGGGGATTCCTGACAGGAACTGGTACCGAAATACGGCCATCTCCGCGAGAGCGTCTTCTATCGTGTGCAGGGCTAGTATCCGGGAGAGTTTCCTGAGATTGAATTCCTGCCCCCCTGCAAGCAGGAATTTCTTTGCTTCTTCCTGGTCGATATGATCCCGGATCATCCGTAGGACCGTCTTGATGTTGACGACGTCAATCTCAAGAGAGAGAATACGCCGGATCATAGCGTTGTTTGCATCAGGGCCTTTTGCCGCACGGAGCGCTTCGTCATAATAATACCGGTCGAGGGCACATTCGAGCATGGCGAGGTCGCCGCCCCGGGCAAACTCCGGGAATGCTGTGGTGAGAGGTTTTGCCCACGGAATGCGCCATGTGGCAAGCAGGTCGATAACCGCCTTTGTATCCTGCTGGCGTACGAGCTCGGTCAATGTCGCTTCGTCCAATTCGCCTACCGGCACGAGGCAGTCGAGGATCTCCTCGTTTGTCACGTGGATATTCTTCCCGCGGAGGATCGTCTTGATGTTCTGGATGTCCCAGCGGTGCAGGAAGATCCTGATGTAGTTCTCCGCTTCCTCTCTCTCTGAAAATGCAAGAATCTTCCGGAAGGTCCGGACAAAATTTTTCCGCAGGGCATACTCGATGCAGGGCATGCCGGCATACCGCCCCTTCGCTTCGATAATGTCATCATGGTAGGGGGTTTTCTCAAGCTCGCCGATCAGGGACCCGAGGTCAGGCTGGAGGATCAGGTTGTCAAGCGTGTGGTGGTCGAGCAACTGGCTCTTCATCCCCCTCATCCGGGCATTGATGTATCCCCAGTCCATATCAACCACCGGCAAGTACGGCGTATATCTCGAGTCTTTTGTGCTCCCGCACCCGTTCGAGCCGGGACTCTATCGTGTTGGAAATGGTGATGTGGCCATCCGGCGAGCTGGCCACAAGGCCGCCCATACACTCCAGATCGGCACGGATCTCACATGAAATCTTCAGTACTGCCAGTGTATTTTTGCAGAGATCCAGATCGCGCGGATCGATATGGACGACGAACGGTGTTTCCCCCATCGCGCTTGCCGTCTCCTCCGCGAGCCGCCTGAATACAGCGGGGTACGTATCATCCTGCCGCAGCCGGCTAAGCTGCTGCCCTGCCGCTTCAAAGGCGGCCTCGAACACCTTCTCCCGGCTTTTCAGGGCCTGCTCCTTGATCGCGCCTTTTGCAAGAAACAGCTGCTTGTTCCTCTCGATAGCCGCAGAGGTTTCTGCTTCTTTTATGGTGAGTTCCTGGATTTTTTCTGCCTGTTCCTTTGCTGCAAACCGGATCGCGTCGGCCTGTTTCTTTGCATTTTTCTGGAGCTCCCGCTCCTTCTCCAGTGCACTCTCCTCCACGGATTTCAAAAGATTTTCATAGGCCATGGCGTCACCGTCCTCTGTCGTTTCGCCAGTGAACCGGTACTGCAACCTGCCCCCGGTGTTCCCGGCCCGGGAGGGGAAAGAAGAATTTTTCTGGGGAACTCAAGTGTTCTGCGGCAGTCTCCCGCACGCAAATATGAGCTGCCCGGATTACGTGATCATCAGGATGATCATCGCGGCGACGACAAAACCGAGGATGACCAGTGTCTCGGGAATGGCTTCGAGGATAATGATCGACCCCACGGTCTCGGGCCGTTCGGCGATCGCACCTGCACCTGCAGCACCAATCCGGGACTGCGCCAGTCCGGTACCTATGGCACCACCGGCAAATGCGATGGCAGCTCCAATCGGGACTTCCCAACCAACCATGTCGATACCTCCCAATGATAGAACCTAACCGAGTACTGGTATATTAAGGTATTGCGCACGTATCCCATGGACCCAGTATTCCACCCGGATTTTCCTGATCCTGTTATGGTCAGAGGGAGGTATTCCGTGAATGAGAGAGGATTGCCTCCATCTTTTCGATAGTTGAACAGGAAAGAGTGTGGTCCCGCAGTCCTGCACCGAGTGTAAGGAGATCCCTGATATCCTGCTTCGTGAGCGTGGAGAAGGAGTACTGATCCCATCTCTCCCGTTCAAGGCAAATCCAGAGTTCTCCGAGAATTTCCCGGAGCAGCATGCAGTCAGCCGCACACAGTGACGGCCAGTCGACAGCCTGGGCACGCCGTATTTTCTCCACCGCGTCTTCGACTGCCTGTTCCTTTACGAGCTGGAACCGCCGCCGGCCCAGTTCCTCATCACGGGTTTGGGACATAGGTGTAGTGTATCGGAATTATTCAGTTCCGGTTTATAGAATTTTCCCTGGCAAGTCCAGTCCGGAAAGGGTCGGACAGGAAATGTGGATCCCCCATGTTCATGCCGGGCCTGCCACAAAGTATATGGTTGCACAGCGGGATTCACTCATCATCCCCCTATGGGGATGGGAGGAGCATGTATGCCAGAAGCAACCCAGGCCGAGATCGGACGGCGGATGTATCATGTCCTGCGCGAAAAAAGGGTCGAGCGGGCAATTAAACTGATACAACAGGGCCTCGGGCCAGAGTGGAAGTCCTTTGCCGAGGAGAAGATTATCCTCCTCGGTCACCTGTTGCAGTGCACCTGGAACACGATCGACCAGGACGTCTGGGAGAAGATTCCCTTTGCACATGCCAGTAAAACTGATATCGATCGCATCCTATCGTTTGGCGAAGGAGTTCGGCCGGGGAAGAACCCGAAGCCGGAAGCAATCGGGGAGATCAAAAATATCCTGCTGGGACTCTCCTGAATTTTTTCTTTTTTAATACATTCCCACCGTAACGATCGGTTATGTTGTGTGTTGCCCCTATGGGTAATGAGAGATAATACGGGTGATTTGCCGTGCAGGATCCTGAAATGAGGATGTTTTCATGGAGACTTGCAGTTGCCGAAGGGATGTGCAGGATTTCAGGAGGACCCGGACAGGTTCTTCGACACTGGTGGCACAAAAAGTGGGATAGGATAGTTAAGGATTATTCCGTTGCGACCCGGATGCAGTCTTCAAGCGTCCCGATCCGGGCCTTTCCCCCGCACATGTTGGGCACATATGCCAGCGCTTTTCCTGAGTTGACCATAATTGAACAGTATTGCTCCATCACCGGCGAGACGACCATGCAGGTATCGGCAAAGACCCGGGCCCCGCTCTTCTCGATATTATCAACAATTCTGGCATTTTTGTCGATCACGCCCTGTGCGGCAAAGACATAGAGCGGTTTTGTCACGATGTTCCCGGCAAGAAGCCGGGCGATCTCTGCGAGTTCTGCCGGGGAGCAGTGCGGGCATCCGAGAGCAACTGCATCGACCGGGATATCAGTAAACAGCCGGGAAATCTCTGCCTGCTCGACCGGGACCGCTTCGATACCAGAGAGATCATACCGGTTCTTCTGTGCCTCTGGGGTTATACCCTCGACATGGTAGAGCGCCACGGCCCCGGTCGCCGCCATTGCCGCCCCGATGGCTTTGAGCGAGTCTGCACCCAGGGTTATGCCCCGGAAGTACGGGATCCGGTTACCCACAATTTTTCCTGCGTGGTACCCGAGCGCCCCGTAATCGGCGATCGTCCACTTCGATGTATCGGCATGGACATCGATCACCATCTGCGGCAGGCGGTTTTTATCGAGATGCAGCCCGTAGCAGGGCGTCTTTCCGATGATAGCCGCGGCAAGGGCGGAGGGGCCCCCCTCCCGGTTTGTCCGGGCCCCGATCACGGAGTTCGCGTAGCAAACCGCCGACGACTCCGACCAGGCAAGGTGATCGCCGTACTGGGTCTCGTACAGGTAATACGGGGTGCAGGTGCAGTCAAGCTGGATGCCAAGCCGCTCATATGCGGCGACAACGGCCTGCTGGTTCTCGGCAAATGCCGGGTCGATCCCCATCTCCTCCCACCGGGTCCGGGCCATGCCGATCGGGTTTAGGACCGCGGGAACAACCGCCTTTGCATCGAGGCTTGCCAGCCATTCAAGGCCGTATTTCCCGATCGTCTTATAGGACGCCCCGCTGACCTGTGCGCTCGCGATCGGGACGAGCCGTTCTGCCCCGAACACTTTCCCAAGGGCGACAAGGAGTTCAAGCAGTTTCTGACGGGTCTCGCCTTCTTCCCCGGCAAGGATCCGTTCATCTTCCGGGTCGAGATGCATGCCGGTCACCATGTGGCACGCCGGAATTCGTCTTCGTGGCCGAGGACCATCGTCGCATCGACCCCGATCTTCACGTTCGTGCCGTCCTCTTTCTGGCAGGGGTCAAGCGAAGAACCGCGGACACCGGTGATCACCATGATGTCCCTGTCGCCACTCACCCGGGTTGCGATAGCATACTCGACATCGTACGGATCCGTGGGATTGATGTCCTCGTCCACAACAACCACGTGCTTGAGCGAGGTGTGGGCTGCAAAGGCCGCCATAATCGCGTTCTTCCCGTCGCCCTGTGTGCTCTTTTTGATCTGGACGACCGCGTGGAGGTACCCGCAGCCACCCTTGGTGAGGACGACATTTCTGACCTCGGTGACTCCCGCAACCGCCTTGTAGATCTTGGGCTCGTAGGGACAGCCCATCAGGACCTTGTGCTCGTCGCCGCCGGGCAGGATGCTGTGGTAAATGAAGTCCGGTTTTGTGTACATGCCGGTGAACTCGATCACCGGCTGGCGCCGGACCGGGTCGTAGGTGCCCGTGATATCGACAAACGGGCCTTCGTCCGTGACATCCGGCCCGATGAACCCTTCAAGGACAATCTCCGCATCGGCAGGGACAAGCACGCCGTTGCTGCATTCCTTTACGTGGATCGTCCCGCCGAGGAGTTCTGCCGCATAGGCCAGCTCTTTTCCCGTCGGGACCCGGGTGCAGCTCGCAAAGGTCACGGCAGGGTGCGCCCCGATCACCATTGCAACCGGCAGGCGTTCCCCG
Organism: Methanoregula sp.; assembly: GCF_049690535.1. GTDB lineage: Archaea > Halobacteriota > Methanomicrobia > Methanomicrobiales > Methanospirillaceae > Methanoregula. The sequence continues at coordinate 12,430 of NZ_JBAVMX010000088.1, forward strand.
CAGGCAAGCGCTTTTTTGTGCATCACGTACGTGTGCCGGCCCTCAACGAGCCGGGCCGCCACTCTGGTGTCGTCAAGGACGAGCATGCGGTGGATGGACGCGTTCTCCACCCCATCCCATTTCGAAAAGACAACGCCGGCGGTGAAGTATTTCCCGGCGTCTTTTGGGAAGAAATGCATGACCGGGATCTTTGAGAGTGCCGGTTTTTTCATGGCAAGTTTCCCGTCGTTTATGATCTTCCCGTCAAAATTTGCATCGGCGAGTTTTTTTACGAGGTTCTTCTCATCGATGCCCAGTGCAAGCGAAAGAGCGTGCCGGTTGGCCGTCACGTTCATGACCGCCCGGGCGCCGCCGATATTGTGGAAAAAGAGAAGCTTGTCCGTTGCAGACGCCTGTTGTGCCGCCTTCATATCGTCCGGGGTGCGCGGCTCGTGGACATCGATGACCCGTCCCGCTTTTCGCATCTTTTCAATAAATTCACGCATCGTAACCACTCCAGCGTTCTGTAAGCGTATGATCGACCCCGAGGTGATCAAGGACCCGGGCCACCACCATGTCCACGAGATCATCAATCTTCTCCGGGCGGTGGTAGAACCCCGGGCATGCGGGCATGATCGTCGCCCCGGCCTCGTGTGCGGCAAGCATGTTTGTCAGGTGAATCTTCGAGAGCGGCATCTCGCGGGTGACAAGGATGCACTTCCGGCGCTCCTTTAAGCAGACATCCGCAGTCCGGGTGATCAGGTTGTCCGCGTAGCCGGATGCAATTGCGGAAAGGGTCTTTGCACTGCACGGGACAATGACCATCCCGTCGTGCCGGTGCGAGCCGCTTGCAATATCAGCACTGATCGCACCGATGTCGTGGTACGTTGCATCAAAGCCTGAAAGATCCACCCCTTCGTGGTGTGCAATCTCCTGCGCGACATCCGATATGATGAGATGCACACGGGCATCATTACACATTACATCGAGAAGGCGCCGGGCATAGCAGATCCCGCTTGCTCCGGTCACCCCGACCACGTATTCCTTTTTCATATATACCACCCTGCTCTCCTGTGATACCAATGTCGGAGCCTCTAGGTAAAAGTGTTTATGCCGAAGGAATGAGGCAAGGTGGGAAAAACAAGGGCTTTATTTCCGCGCCGGGGCAAAGAAACGGTACCGCACCTGGGACTCTTCGACCCGGCGGGCATGGGTCGGGTTGAGATCGCGGCGGGCTTCAATGACAATCGTATTGAGGATATTATGGAGCCGGAGCGTGTCGAAGTCCTTGTCTTTGTGCTCGTTGAAGAAATCCAGAAGATCGCTTACACTCTTGAGTACCCCGGAACTTGCAATAAGGTTGAGCCGGTTGAGGGTAAGGGCAAGGTTCTTTTTTGCAATATCCATCTTGTAACTGTCGCCACCGGAGAGGTTGATCTCGGTCACGGCATTTAACAGATCAGTGTATACCTTGAGTTTGTAGCTGCTCTCGTGCATCCTGCGCTCCTCGGAGCGGAGTTTGAGGACGGAGACCGCAAGAATGACTATGACGATAACTGTACCGCATGTGATAACAAACACGTCGCCGATTACATCACTCATCTCATTTCACCTTAAGGAAGCCTCTTTGCAACATCCAGATCTACTTTGACCAGGTTCCCCTTCATTTCAATTTTGTAGGGGCCCGTCGTGTACATCGGGTATTGCTGGTATGTGTCATAAGAATATGTCCGGCCAAAGCCATATGTCTGGCTCTTCAAGGAGTCAAGATTGGTTACGGTCATCTCAAACCAGCAATACTGCGGGTCATCATTTAATGGGAGTACGGTAAACACGATCCCCCAAGAGGGATCATCGATCCTGAACTGCTCGGTAAAATTGTCATTCTCGCTGTTAAAAGAATAGGATTTCTGGAGGTAATGATCTCCAAGAGAAAGTGGCGCCTGAGTAGCGGTCACAACCGCCGTTGTTTCCTGAACACCGCTGGCAGATGGTGCAGGGGTAATATTCGCATTCGACCCCCCCGTGCCGCCGGTCGTGCACCCTGCAACAACAACGCCCGCGAGAATCAGGAACATACCCGCGATCAGGTATTTTTTCATAGGGGTGAATGTAGGAAATGCCACCTATTAGAGTTTTTTATCCTTCCACCGGGATTTTGGTACAGCCTGCCATCACAGGCCGGATCGGATCAGAAGAGTGTGTCCTGCCGGGTCGGCTTTTTTATGTGCAGGATCTCTGCGGCTGCATCGGCAACTGCATCGCGGTACTCCGGAAGAGTATACACCCCCAGCCGCCACTGCTCGCGCCGGGTCTGGTTGAGCGTCTGGAGCCGGGGGGACAACTCGGCAAAACCGACGAGGGCATGCCGGTTTTTTACCTGAACTTCTAACGACATATCCCCAGGAACCGGAGGGATATCCACGAGTACATCAGCAGCCTGGCACCCGGCTATACTGGCAATATCTTCTGCAACCTCCCGCGATCGCTCAAGCGACCAGCCGGTTTGGAAGGCCACCGTATTGACCAGATCCTGCCCGGCATAGATGGCCCGCTTGTAGAGCCGCCGGCCATAGAGTCGCTCTGCCATATCGCGGGAAAGGGTGCTTTTTGAGTTTTTGAGTACATGAATGCACTCAGCATCGTCGAGTGTACAGATCCGCTCAATACCCCCGCGCGGATGTGTTGCCAGATGATCGAGCATCGCAATCTGGAACATGCACTCCCCGATACGGCTCACATGGTGGTAGTAGACGGTCGGGCGCATCAGGGTCCGTGCGATGAGCAGTGATTCTGCCGCATTGATCCCGTTCTCATCGAGTGCGATCCCTTCCGTAGTCAGGTGGAGATTCCTGATGAGACGGTGCGCATCGACTGTGCCGTACGGAGCGCCGGTATAGTACGCGTCCCGGAGCAGGTAATCCATCCGGTCCACATCAAGATCGCCGTGGATGATTCCTGAAAGGGAGTGGCGGCCTTTTACGACTGCGCACAGGTCAGAGGGCACTATCCCCAGTGGCTCCAGCAGCGCCGCGAACTGTGCATCTACGATACCGGCAATATCATCATGAGTACGGCCAAGCCGGGCCTCCATCAGGGGTTCACTTGCATGGGAGAACGGCCCGTGGCCCACATCATGGAGGAGCGCCGCCACGAGTACGAGCAGCCGGTCTTCCTTTGAGAGACCAAACTGCCGGCATGCGACGCCGGCCAAGTGCATCGTACCCACAGAGTGTTCAAACCGGGTATGGTTGGCCCCGGGATACACCAAGTAGGAGAACCCAAGCTGCCGGATATAGCGCAATCGCTGAATGGCAGGGGAATCAAGAAGCGGCAGGATCTCTTCGTCGATTTCCACATAGCCATGGACCGGGTCCTTGATGATCTTGGGATTCACTCTAAAGAATCTTCATATACATCGCATAAAAGTATTCTAGTAATGATCACGTTCCTTTCGGGCGGGACTGGCACTCCGAAGCTGCTGCGCGGGATGCAGAAGGTGATGGACAGGCATGAGATCTCGGTAGTGGTAAACACGGCCGAGGACATCTGGATCTCCGGTAACCACATATCACCGGACCTCGATACCGTCATGTACCTTTTTGCCGGTGTGCTCAATACCGACACATGGTGGGGTATACGGAACGACACATTCACGACACACGACGAGATCACCCGGATAGGCCTCGATGAGTTTATCGCGATCGGGGATCACGATCGGGCGGTTCACATCGCGCGGGGAAACATGCTCCGGGACGGCATGAGGCTGACCAATATCACAAAGAACCTCTGCGATCGTTTCGGCGTACGGGAGAATGTCCTGCCGATGTCAGATACCGAAGTGACGACCCGGGTAAAAACCGATCTGGGCCTCATCCACTACCAGGAATACTGGGTGCGGAGCAAAGGCAGGATCCCGATCCAAGGCGTCGTCCGCTGTTCAAAGGAATCCCCGGAAAGTTCAGAGGAAGTACTGCAGGCTGTCGCTGCAAGCGAGGTCGTGGTCATCGGGCCGTCAAACCCGATTACGAGCATCACCCCAATTCTTGAATGCAGGAGTCTCAAAGACGCTTTGAGGAATAAATTTGTGATTGCCGTGAGCCCATTTATCGGGAATGCCCCGGTGAGCGGTCCTGCCGCCGAACTTATGAAGGCCTCGGGCTTTGAAGCGACATCGGCAGGCACCGCAGGATGCTACAGGGATATCGTCGATCTCTTTATTCAGGATATCCGCGATCCTGTCGAGGTAAAAGATGCGATACGGCTGGATACGCTGATGACCGGTGAAGAAAAAAGCATTGAACTTGCGGAAAAAATTCTGCATCTTGCAGACAGGAACTGATTTTTCCCATACTCATTTTCTGATGAGGATCTGGGATATTCCCGCCTTTTATCATAAAAAAACATTGCACAAGTATTTTAATTGATAATCATGATAACCTCTCCACTATAAGGGATACGGAATGAAGCGGATTCTCATTATTTCGGCATTAATACTCTGTGTTATAATTTGCGGGTGCACATCGACCCAGACATCCGGTAAACCGTCCGGAACACTCCAGTTTTCAACCTCACCGGAAGGTGCGCAGATATATCTCGATAACCAGTACTACGGGACTACCCCGAGTACTCTTCCCGGGGTATCGACCGGTGCTCATACCCTTGAATTCCGTTATTCCGGTTACCAGAACTGGCATGCCAATATCACGGTGACAGCAGGATCCTCGACATATTCCGCGGCATTGACGCCCCTCGTATCCCAGACAACGACCCAGCCTGTCCAGACACCGGGAGGAATATTCACACAGGGACAGGTCGTCACAACAACAGCGCCGGCCACTCAGGCCACCGTGACTGTCACGGCTGGCCAGGATATCATGGTCATTGGTCAATCGCAGACCTTCTCCGGCACCTGCACGGGAAGTGGTGCCGTAGTACTGACTCTCTATGGACCGGGTGCATACACGAACGGGGTTCTTGTGGCCCAGCCGTTGGTCAACGGAGATAATTCTTGGAGTTACACGTGGAACCCTGGGTACTCCCTGATATCAGGGTCGTATACAATGATTGCCTCTGACAAGGCAAAAACCACTTCAGACAAAGTGACATTCTCCGTTGTCGGAGGGGGAACTATTGGTATCACCGCAAGCAATTTTGTCGTGAGTCAGGGAGATACGGTAACATTTTCCGGGCTCTGTACAACCGGGGCGAAAAGTGTTACCCTGACGTTATACGGACCCGGGCAATACGCCAATGGTGCAGAGATCGCGACACTGCCCCTCAATGCGGATAACTCATGGTCGTATAAATACACGTTCGACCTGTCAAAACCGCTGGGATCGTATACCATGACAGTGGAGGATGCACAAAACACCGCGTCGTCTTCCGTAGCAATTACCCTGAATCATGGGTAGAAGGACAGCGCGAATATGAGGGAACACGAAAAATCCCCCGGTAATTTTTGTTAAAAATTTCATGGACGCGATAATCGGGAAGCGCCCTGTTATTTTTCCCCAGAAAGGCAATCTGACTTGATAATGGGCATGCGATACCTATTTGAAGGATTTATACAAACAATGAACCAAAGGGAGAGATTCGATGGCAATTATTAAAAAAATTCTCAACATATTCAAGTCCGGAAGCCGTGAGGAGGAGGAAGCACGACTGCGTGCCCAGCGGGAACGCTACGAGAATTTCCTCAAGGCACTCACCAGCGGCGATCTTGACACCCGCTGGAATGCTGTCCGTTCGGTCGGCGATCTTGGGGAGCCATTCATTGAGCCGCTCATCAGTGGGCTCAAAGATGAGTTCTGGATCATCCGGAGGGGCTCTGCCGATACGCTGGGTAAGATCGGTGCACCTGCAGTCGTACCGTTGATCGGGGCTCTCGCCGATCCGGGCGAGGATGTCCGACAGGAAACGATCCGGGCACTCCAGCTCATTGGTGAGCCGGCGGTCACCCCGCTTATCCAGTC
>NZ_JBAVMX010000089.1:0-8835 GCF_049690535.1 Methanoregula sp.
ATCTCGCGCTTATCACCGACTGGCGGATCGTCATGAAGAACGGGGCAGTGGCCGGCGTGCTCGAACCGGGGAACCGCGAGCGTGCTATCATCGGCACCGTGTCCGGCATGGATGCGTTCCTCTGGGATCTCCGGGAGAAGATCCGGGGCGGGGAGCTGATCGGCGATTCCGGTACAGCCCCCGCATCCTCGAAAAAGGCAGGGGTGTCGGCATGAAACTCGTCATCGTCGCCGGCCCACCCAGTGCCGGGAAAACTGCAGTCATCCGCCAGATCATAAAAAAATTTTCAAAGACCGATAAGCCCGCGTACCTCAAGATCGATGTCGTGAAGGCATTCGAGGACGAGGAACTCCACGAAGAGTTCGGCATTCCCACCCGGAAGGTCTACTCGGGCGACCTGTGCCCGGACCACATGGGGATCATGGTACTGAAAGACGCGATCACGTGGGCAGAGAAACTTACGGCCGGCATGCTCATCATCGAGAGCGCCGGGCTCTGCCTCCGGTGCACCCCATACACCACGCAGGCGTTTGGCATCGCCGTGCTTCCCGCAGTCTCTGGGAGCAACTCGCCGCTCAAGATGGCGCCGTTGATTGCCCTTGCCGATGCCGCGGTCGTCACCAAGACCGATCTTGTGTCCCAGGCGGAAAAAGAGGTGTTCCGGGAATGTATCCGGAGCGTGGTCCCGAAGATCGATATCATCGAGACAAACGCCGTGCAGGGGACAGGGCTCCGGTACCTCCTCCAGGCGATCAGCAAATATCCTGATATCAGCGACGCGGAGACCATCACGCTGCGGGGTACGCCGCCGCTCGGGGTCTGCACCATCTGTATCGGCAAGAAAGACATTGGGTGGCAGCACCACTTCGGCGTGATCCGGCCGCTGGAGGAGGCTGACAACCTCTACCGGGGGGACTAACCCATGGCATGGGTTCCCCCCGGAAAGGACTGCGGCTCGTGTGGTATTGCCACCTGTAAGGAGTTTGTGAAGACCGTAAAAAAGGGGAAAAAAACCGAAAGCGACTGTCCGTTTTACGCGGTAGAGCAGTGCGCGTGCCAGGATAAGGCCCGGTACTCCGGGATCGACGTGACCGGCGCGAAGTATGATTTTATCATACGGGCGTTCCCCGGCGAGCCTTCGGCCCGCAAGTTTATCGTGCCGTTCCGGGCTGATCTCGTGGAGAAGTGGGACATTCAACCGGGTGCGCTTGTCACCGGCCGTCCAGCCGGGCCCGGCTGCCCGCTCTACCATGCGCTCCGTGTCCTCTCCGCAAACCCGGTCACAGGTGTGCTCGAATGCCACACGGTCGGCCCGCTCGCAGCACGCAAAGAGAAGGCATTCGATGTACAGGCATATCACGTCCACGCATTCGAAGGTCTTGCCGAGACCGTTCTCCGCCCGCCAACCCTCGGGCTCCGGCAGCGGTTCCTGCCCGGCTACTGCATGATCGACCTCGCTCACACCGCTCTCGTGAACATGGTCTTAAAGAAGAAAGACGGTGCCCACGTGAGAGTCGAGGACATCCGCATCCTGTGAAGATCCCATGATACCCAAATACCGGATCCAGTGCGTCGGCGGTGGGGAGATGATTCCCGATATGAATGCCTTGTCGTGTCCCGGCGGCCACGATTCCCTGCTGCGCACCGAGTACTGCCGGCGCAGGCTGCACCTCGCGCCGTACACCGGGATCTTCCGGTACCTCTGCTGGCTGCCGGTGACCCGGCCGTTGCTCCCCTCAGGGGGCCCGGTGACGTTTGCGGCCGACGGTCTTGCCCGCGAGCTGGGTCTCTCCCGACTTTTTATCTCGTTTTCGGGATATTCCCCCGAACACCATGCAGCCCTTGCCACCGGCTCGTTCAAGGAACTCGAAGCCCTGCCCACTATGCAGCGCCTATCAGAACTCGGCGGCAGAATCCCGGTGATCGCCTCTGCGGGGAACACCGGCCGGGCCTTTGCCGGGATCTCTGCGCAGTACAAAAAGCCGGTGGTCGTGGTCGTCCCGGAATGTGCAATCCCGGGGCTCTGGACGACGACGCCGGCGCAGGATGTCTTCCTTGTCGCGGTCAAAGGGGATTACACGGATGCAATTGCGGTCAGTAACATGCTCACAGCCGTCCCCGGGTGCGTGCCCGAAGGCGGGGCAAAGAATGTCGCCCGCCGGGACGGCATGGGGACCGTGATGCTCGACGCGGCAGTCACCATCGACCGGCTTCCCGATCACTACTTCCAGGCAGTCGGAAGCGGGACAGGGGCTATCGCCGCGTGGGAGGCAGCGCTTCGGCTCATTGGCGACGGGAGGTTCGGCACGGCGCTGCCCCGGCTCCACCTCGCGCAAAACAAGCCATTCACCCCCCTTGTCTCGGCGTGGCAGCAGCGCCGCCGCGTCATCGACCCGGATCTTGATATGCCGGATGCGTCCAATGCCGTACAGGCAGTCATGTCCCCCGTTCTCACCAACCGCAAACCTCCCTACGCAATCGCGGGAGGGCTCTATGACACCCTTTGCGCGACCGATGGGTGCATGTATGCAGTTTCAAATGATGAGGGAAGAGCGGCGGCACAGATCCTCCGCGATACCGAGGGGATCGATCCCGACCCGGCAGCAGCGGTTGCCACCGCTGCGCTCATGCAGGCAGCAGAGACCGGGGCCGTTGGCCGTGACGACCTGATCCTCCTCAACATCACGGGCGGCGGGTATGATCGGATACGGGAAGATTACACCCTTTACCCTTTCGAAGCCTCTGCCACGGTAACCCCCGACGAACCCTGTGACAGGCTTGTTGCAGAACTCAAAAAGTGGGTGGCACATTATGGATGAAGACCAGATTATTCTCGAACTCAAAAAGCAGGGAATCGATCTCGTCAGTTCGGTTCCCTGCGACCGTGCAAAAGGGCTCTTTTTCAAATTACCTTCGGAATTCCGGCACATCGGCCTGACCCGGGAAGAGGACGGGGTGGGAATCTCTGCGGGAGCGTACCTTGCCGGCGCCCGCCCGGCGATTGCCCTCCAGAGTTCGGGGCTCGGGAACATGCTCAATGCGATCCTCTCCCTTTCCATGACTTTCGGCCTCCCGCTCCCGATCCTCGCGAGCTGGCGGGGCTGCGAAGGGGAAAAGATCCCGGCCCAGATCCCGTTCAACCGCCCGCTCCCCGGCATCCTGTCCGCAGCTGGTATTGCCTGCACGGAAATCTCCGGGCCGGACGCGCCGCACGAGATCGGCGACGCAGTCGCAGCAGCGTACCAGAAACGAATCCCTCACGTCATCCTCATCCGGCCGGAATGCCTTTTTGAGACCGGGTGCAGCGCACCGTCCCCGGAACCCGCCATGTGCCCGTTCTCCGTCTGTTACGAGCGGAACTGGCGGACGCCGGTGATGACCCGGTACGACGCGATCCGGGCCATTGCCGGGGGGGTACGTGACGAGGTGCTGGTCGCAAACATCGGTGTCCCTTCAAAGGAACTCTATGCGGCATGTGACCGGCCGGAGAACTTCTACATGCTGGGCAGCTACACGCAGGCGTCGGCGATCGGCCTTGGCATTGCCACGGCGCGGCCGGACAAACAGGTGATCGTGATCGATGGCGACGGGAGCCTGCTCGGTTCCGCTATCCTTCCGGTGATCGCAGCGGCGGGGCCAAAGAATCTCTCGATCGCCTGCCTCGACAACGGTGTCTTTGGCAGTACCGGCAACCAGCCCCGGCCCGGCCAGGACACTGCAGATCTCGTGCTCATGGCGCTTGGGGCCGGGTTTGCCCGTACATGGACAGTACACGAACCCTGGGAACTCGAAGTCGCGCTTGCAGCAAAGACCGGTGACGGGCCGTCGTTTGTCCACGTCCGCATCCGGCCAGGCAACAGCGATGTGCCAAACATCCCCTTATCGCCGGCACAGATCCGCGACCGTTTCATGGCCTCGCTGCGGAAATAGCCGGAATCACAAAAAAGTTTTTTTAGCCCTGAATGGCTGGATCAGAGCAGCGGGTCGGGAAGTTCAGGGCCATAGACCGGCAATTTTGCCCCCGATACGAGGACCGGCCGGTCTGACCTGGCGATCTTGTCGAGGATCAACTGTTTGCCCCGCTGTGTAAGTGCAAAGACCGGGACCGCGGTACCGGCCTGCACGAGCGCTTTTGCTCCTGCCACCTGCCAGATCCATTTCGAGGCACAGGCAGTAACAATATCCGCGACCCCGATAAGCCGTTTGGCATCCTTCTCGGTAATCCCGCTCATGTGCACCCCGAAGATAAACGCATCCGGATGCTTTGCATGGATTGCGGCCGCAACATCGGCCGAGGCGACGGTGACCGCAACATGTGAGAACCCTTTCTCGTAGGCACGCGACACCCCGAGCATCGGGTCGATTGTCGCATGTGCCCGGTCAAGGACAATTCCGCCGTTTTTCTCGATCTGGTCCATCTCATCTTTGAGTGGCGAGGTGCTCACGAGCCCTGACATCCTGCCACCGATGCCCTGCACCATCTCCGGGGTCGTCACGATCACGGTTCCCGCGCCGTCGCAGGCAAGGACCGCCGCATCGAGACTCCCGGAAAGGATGCCGCAGCTGATCAGTTCCGATGCCCCGAAACCGACGAAGTCCACGCTCCCGCAGACCTTCCTGTGCGGCTGGCACATGCCCCACGACTTCATCCGGTGTTCGATGTTCGCCTTGACCGCATCCGGGGTAATCTCGTCAATGGGCAGGGCAAATTTTTTCGCAAGCGGGCAGCTTCGAAGCTGGGAGACCGAGACTTCGGCCACTTTCCCCTCCCGTATAATGATTTTAGAGCGTCCCACCGCTTCGATCACATGAATATCGTCTTCGTTTTCATCCATAGACTATCCCTCTATTTTCCCTCTTGTCCCGGCAACGCAGTATCACGGCGGTGTGCCTTCAGGGCAGACGTCGTTGTTTTCCGGGACGTAACGATTGTTAACAAGAAGAGTCTTTTGGGATTTATGGAATAATAAGCCCATGCATCCCGACGATTACTGTTACAACGCGAGCATACGTTCAATGGAACTACGGGCACGGGCAGCGATCTCTTCCGGTACCATGATCCGTGGTCTGAGCGTGGCCAGTGCGTCGCGGACTTTTACAAGGTCGGTCTTTTTCATGTTCACGCAAGTAGCCTTGTCCGAGAGTGGGTAACAGTGCTTGCCCGGGCACTCCTTTGCAAGCCGGTACAGCATGCCATTCTCGGTGCCGATAATAAACTCGTTTTCAGGATCAGATTTCACATGGCTGAGGATCCCCGAGGTACTCGCCACGTGATCCGCGCAATCAATGACCTCCGGCCGGCACTCGGGGTGGACGAGTACGACCGCATCCGGGTGTGCCTGTTTTGCAAGCGCCACATCGGCAGGAGTATACCGGTCGTGGACGAGACAGAACCCTTCCCACGGCAGGACCTTTTTATTGGTAAACCGTGCCGCGTACTGGCCGAGGTTTTTGTCCGGTACAAAGATCACCGTATCCTCTTTTACCGAATTTACCACCTTTACCGCGTTTGCCGAAGTGCAGCAGATGTCGCTCTCCGCCTTTACCTCCGCCGTCGTATTTACGTAGCAGACGACCGCTGCATCAGGGTGGCGGGTGCGTGCAAACCTGAGTTCGTCTGCGGTCACCATCCCGGCCATGGGGCAGCAGGCATCAGGTGCGGGCAGCAGGACGGTCTTTTCCGGTGAGAGGATCGCGGCGGTCTCGGCCATGAAATCGACCCCGCAGAAGACGATGACATCGCCTTTCATTCCTACAGCAGCACGGGCGAGCTCCAGCGAGTCTCCGATAACATCGGCGATATCCTGTATCTCGGGGCGCTGGTAGTTGTGCGCGAGGATGACCGCGTTCTTCTTCTCCTTCTGCCGCAGGATCTCTGCCTGCAGCATGGTGATATCCTGCATCAGGTTACTCGCTCTCCCGGTTGTATCGTAATAGTTTGTCCCGGTGCATCAAATACCCGCTTATCGGGTGCCTGCGGGCAGGTGGCCGGTACCGGGATATTTATGCTCCCGGCTTTCCAATCATTTCATCAGACAATGAAAGTCATTCTGCCGGATCAGGGCGTCCGGGTGATGGAGCAGGGTCAGGGGACGGTCGGGGATCTCCTGCACGAGATTGGGATTAATCCTCTTGAAGTGATTGTGTCCCGGAACGGGAAACTCGTTCCCGAGCAGGCCGCAATCGGCGGGAACGACGAGATCCGGATCATCCGGATCGCGCACGGGGGATAGGATCGTGGAACAGCGTGCCGCCCGGGAGGAGTCGCCGGCCTGTGCCTGCTGTGGCGAACCTGCGGTGGTCTACCAGCTGGTCACCCGGCGCCATCTCTGCGGCACGCACCTGGTTTTAGATGTGGAAGAGCGCGTCCGGGCGACCATACAGGAGACCGGACAGATCAGCCCGGGCGACCGGATCGCGGTGGGCCTGAGCGGGGGAAAGGACAGCACAGCGCTCCTTGTGATCCTCTCCCGGCTCCTGCCTGCATGGCCGGGCGCAAGTCTCGTCGCCATCACCGTGGACGAAGGCATTGCCGGTTACCGGGCTGACACCATGCGGGCGGCAGAGCGCCTCACCGAATGGCTTGGGGTGGAACACCGCATTGTTTCGTTCCGTGAACTCATCGGGGACGATCTCGATGCCCTGCTTCTCGGGCGCGAAACGCAGGCCTGCACCATCTGCGGTATCCTGCGCAAGAAAGCCCTCGCGGACGCAGCACGGGCAGCCGGTGCGACTGCGATTGCCACCGGCCACAACCTCGACGATGAAGCACAATCGGTGCTGATGAATGCGTTCAGGGGAGACCTGCCCCGGCTTGTCCGCACCACAGGTACCGGTACCTCTCCAGTGTTTCTCCCGCGGATCAAGCCGCTGATGGCCATCCCGGAAAAGGAGATCGCGTCCTATCTCTTCGTGCAGGACCTCTTTTCGGTGCTGCCCGAGTGCCCGTACACGAAGTATGCCCTGCGGGCCGAAGTTCGCACCCTGCTGTCGGACTATGAGTGCCGCCACCCCGGGACGATGCAGCACCTCATCGAAAGCAAGAGAACGATCGAAAAGTACTGTGCCGGAACGCCGGTCATGGAACCCCTGCACCGCTGCCGGGAATGCGGCGATCCCTGCTCCGGGGACCTCTGCCAGGTCTGCCGGCTCCGTCACTCACTTTTGGAGTGAGGGTGCACCCTGCACGCGCTCGGGATGGGAGTAGACATTCAGTTTCGTGCTGCGGACAAACCCGACGACGCACACTCCCGTCTCTTCCGCGATGGTGACGGCGAGGGTCGTGGTTGCGCCGCGTGAGATCATCACCGGAATGTTTGCGATCAGGCATTTGCGCACCATCTCTGATGAGATACGGCCCGAACAGATGGCAAATGTCTCTGAAAAATCGATCCTGTTCCGGAGCCCGTAACCGATCACCCGGTCGAGCGCATTGTGCCTCCCGATATCCTCGGAACGGGCAATGATACCCTTCGCCGACGCGAGTCCGACCACGTGGATGCCGCCGGTTATTTTATGCAGGTCTGATTCGAGCACCACTTGTACCGTTGTCCGGATAAGTTCCGGGGAAAGGGAGAGTGCCGAAGTAATCTTTGGCAGTTTTTCGGTATCGATATAGGACGTGGCCCCCCCGCAGCCGGAGAGAATGGTCTTTTTTGGGCCGAGCACCTTGAAGAGGTTCTTTGTGATCACGCTGATCCGGTTCTTCTCGATCCTGATGGATTCGATCTCGTCAACACCTTTGATGATCTGCTCGGTGAACAGGTAGCCGGTGACAAAATCCTCAAGATCTGTCGGGCTCATCATCGCAGTCATCGCGTGCCTGCCGTTTACGAACAGGGCTTCGGGCACCTCATCAATGACCTCGTGGGTCCCGGCTTTTGCCGATTCGCCATCGATCTTTATACAGGGGAGGTTCTTGAACATCGGTGTCTTCATCTGTGTCACCACGAGCGTTTACCGGTCAGGGTTTTTTCGCGGCAGGCGCGAGTACTTCATCCATGCTCCCGCTGCGGTACCCCTCGAGATCGAGTGTCACATAAGAGAACCCGAATGCGGAGAGGGTGCCTGCCACCGCAGCATGCATATCCAGTAATGCGTGCATCTCCTCTTTAGGCACTTCGATGCGTGCAACCATCCCGTGCACTCTCACCCGTACCTGCCTGAACCCTTTTTTATGCAGGAACGCCTCGGCCTCTTCGACCATGTGGAGTTTCTTGTCCGTTATCGCATCCCCGTAAGGAATCCGGGAGGAGAGGCAGGCTGCCGAGGGTTTGTCCCAGAATGAATACCCACCAGCCTTTGCGATCTCCCGGATATCGTTTTTGGTCATGCCGGCATCAAGGAACGGGTGGACAATCCCCTCGTCGGTGCTCGCGGCGAGGCCGGGCCGGTGCTCCCCGGTATCGGAGACGTTGATGCCGTCGGCGACACAGGCAAGTCCCAGTTCCTGCGCCCGCCGTTTTAAGACCGCCGCCGAGTTCTTCTTGCACCAGTAACAGCGTTCGGCGGGGTTCTTCGTGAACCGTGCATCGTCCATCACGGATACTGGGAGGAGTTCGAGATGGAGGTCATAGTCCCGGGCGATCCGTCCCGCCTCTTCTATTGCCTCCCGGGGGACGACCGGGCTGTCGAGAAGGACGCACCGGCTCTTGTCCCCGAGCGCCTCCCGTGCAAGCACCGCAAGCAGGCTGCTGTCCACGCCGCCAGAGAATGCGACAAGCATGGATCCCTTCTCTGCAATCTTTCCGAGGACAAGTTTGCGGCAGGCAGTAGTGTCCATAATACATCCACGTAGTCTTAAAAATCGGGATTAAATAAAATAAAAATCAGCTG
>NZ_JBAVMX010000090.1:0-2478 GCF_049690535.1 Methanoregula sp.
CCCCCCACATGCCCGGACACATGGGTGGGGGGGTGCCCCCCACTTAAAGGGAAAGAAGGGGAGGGGGGTAGGACCCCTCCCCCTTATCACATTTTTTTAAAAGCGGACCGGGCAAAAGGCCGGGCACGTGCCGGTGAATCTGAAAAAATGCCCCCGCCCCAACCATTAAACTGTCACACGGTGCAGGGATGAGTAGACACCCATGTCACCTGTCATCCGCGACCACTGCCCCTGCCCGAAAACAACATGCAGCCGCCACACGCTCTGCGACGAATGCGAGGCGTTCCGCGTGGCACGGGGGAAAGTGCCGTTCTGCCGGCAGCCGAAGGTGTCGTTCCTGGGCAGGATCCGGAAGATGCTGGGCCTGAGGTGAACGGCTCCACGATACGGCAGGCCAAATGATCCGCCTTTTTATGAACGTTCATCGTATCTTGAATCATAAAAAATACTGAAGTCCGGCGGGGTAACACCGGGCTGAGTGTGATACCGTGTGGATCCCCGATATAAAAACCCTGTTTCTCCTCCTTTTCCTCGTCAACGTATTTCTCACGCTCCTGCTCTTTTCCTTCTGGAAGACCCAGAAGACCTATGACGGGTTCAAGACATGGATGCTTTCCCTGCTGGTCGCATCCTGCGGGTATTTCCTGTTCATGCTCAGTGGATTCGTGCCCGTTCTGCTCTCCTCAACGGTGGCAAATCTTTTGATCGCGCTTTCGGTCATGATGCGGCTTGATAGTACCGGGAAATATTTCCGGTCACGGGCGCTCCCCGGAGTCATTTACTGCATCCTGATACCGTTCGCGTTCCTGTTGTTTTATTTTGTATTCCGTGTCGATTCTGTTGTCATCCGTGGCGTGATCATAGGGTTGCTCATTGTCCCCTGCTTTGTTGCGACCTCCCTCATCGCGCTACGATTCCGGGAACCGGAAACCCGGTCGCTCAGGTACGGCTTTGCCGCAGCCCTCCTGATCACGGCCCTCCTCTGGACCGCAATTGTCGTTGCAGCGATTATCACTCCCGGGGATCACTCGCTTTCAGGTCCGGATCCCCAGAATTCCATCTTCTTTATCGTCACGATCCTCATGGATATCGTTGCCACGGTATTCTTCCTGTTACTCAATATGGCCCGGTCCCAGACCGAACTCCGAAAAAGCGAGGAAGCACTCTCACGGGCAAACAAGAAACTCACGATTCTCTCATCAATAACCCGGCACGATATCAAGAACCAGCTCATCGCCCTTTCAGGATATCTCGAACTCTCAAAAGAAAAACAGGATAATCTCCCGGTCATATCGGAATACCTTGAAAAAGAGATGAGTATTGTTACCACAATCGGGAGCCAGATCGATTTTTCGAAAGCCTACGAGGATATGGGAAAAACGGCACCCGTCTGGCAGAATGTCAATGCAAGTGTCAGGCGGGCAGTTGCAGTCCTGCCCATGCGGGCGGTACGGGTGGAGGTTGACCGGTCTGACCTCGCACTGTATGCAGATCCCTTGTTCGAGAAGGTCTTCTATAACCTGATCGACAATGCCCTGAAGTATGGGGGAGATACCATGACGAAGATCCACATCTCCTGCCATGAGACCAAAACAGGGCTCGTCCTTATCTGCGAGGATGATGGTGCCGGGATTACCCGGGAGGACAAAGAACACCTGTTTATGCAGGGTTTTGGGAAGAATACCGGCCTTGGATTATTTCTCTCCCGTGAGATCCTTTCGATCACCGGTATTACCATCGCCGAAACCAGCGAACCGGGCAACGGAGCACGGTTCGAGATGAACGTGCCGAAAGGGGCGTACCGGTTCGGGCATCCATGATACCGGCAGACTCCCCAAAACCCCTTTATTCCATCAGTAAGCATGTATCGATCTCCCGGTGGCGTTAGTCATGGACCGCAAAGAACACATCCATATCATCAGTGCAGGAGAAAAGATCCACGAGACGTACCCTGCGGCACTCCGGGACCTGCGGACGATCACCCATACCTTTGTCGTTGCCGAAAAAGAGGTCTATACCAACTCGGCCCGGGACGATACCAAAAAAAGACAGTGGAAGTGCGCCATCCGCGACGCGATTGACAGGGTAAACGCCATCTCACTTTCCCGGAATATTGCCTGTGCCCTGGTCTGCATCGATGCGGCAACGTTCGACGCGATCCGTGACCCGGTGCTCGGGATCTTCAGCGATCACCCGGATGCACGGTATTCGTTTGATATCTCAGCCGGGTCAAAACGCCTTTCGCTTGGCCTCTTCTCGATGTCGCTCTGGGTCGGGGGCGATTGCTGGTACGCCTTCGGAAATTCCCCTATCCGGCGGGTTCCCGTACCGGTATTCCCGGTAAAGAACCTCGCCGTAAACCCGTATTATCTTGTGATCCTCACCATCCTCTTTAGGGGGCAGGAGACCGGGAAGCAGACAAGAACGCTGGTCCCAAAAGAGACCCTGTTCAACGAGACAAAGACCTGGCAGGTACCT
>NZ_JBAVMX010000091.1:0-13489 GCF_049690535.1 Methanoregula sp.
AACGCGATTCCGAAAGCAATTCAGGTAATACTCGAAACTATTGGAGTGGATTATGGGACTACTATCAAGTGTATTCAAGAAGAACGTCAGCCCGGAACCGCCAAAACCAGCTGCGGCTCCCTCAAAATCAGCTGACGTAGCAGCAAAACCAGCAGAAACGAAAAAGGAGGTTAAGCCTGTGGCTGATAAGATTACGTTAGGTTACACGCACCTGAGTGGGTGTACCGGTTGCACTGTGGCACTCGCAGACAACTATGCCGGATTATTAACGCTCCTCGACAGATATGTTGACCTGAAATACATGCCGACCCTTGCAGATGTCAGGCATGTCCAGAAGGTCGATGTCTCGTTCGTTGAGGGATCCGTCTGTATTAACGACAAACTCGCAGTAGAAGAACTCAAGGAAACCCGTGAGAAGTCAACAATCGTCGTTGCACTCGGCGGATGCGCCTGCTATGGCAATATCACCCGGTTCTGCCGCGGTGGCCAGCAGAACCAGCCGGGTCACGAGGCATTCCTGCCGATCGGCGACCTGATCAAGGTAGATGTGTTTATCCCCGGATGCGCACCGACACCCCAGATGATCAGGAACGTCGCGGTAACGGCATACCTGCTTCTCAAGGGAACCAAGGAACAGAAAGACCTCGCAACTGCATACCTGACACCGCTCATGAAGCTCGCAGGAGGCTGCGAAGCATGCGCCTGCGATATCATGACCAGCGTGATCAACCAGGGTCTCTGCATGGGATGCGGAAGCTGTGCAGCAGCCTGCCCGGTAAACGCCATCACCATGGAGTACGGCAAGCCCCAGCTTGAGCGCGACCTGTGCATCAAGTGCGGCGCCTGCTCTGCGCAGTGCCCGAGAGGGTTCTTCAACACTGAGGTCATCAGTGAGTATGAGGCGATCAACGAGGCCATCATGGCGGCACTCCAGTGAAGGTGATTGAAATGGGAGCAGAACTCGGTAAATACAAATCATGCGTCTCAGCCCGGAGCACCGACAAGGAGATTGTCAAATTCTCCCAGGACGGCGGCATTGTTACATCGCTCTTTGCGTATGCACTCGACTCGGGAATTATTGACGGCGCTATCGTTGCAGCAAACAAGGAATTCTACAAAAAATACCCGTCCAAGTGTATCCAGGACAACTCGAACTTCGACATGATCGAGCCCTGGAGACCGATCCCGGCGATCGTCAACACCAAGGCGGAGCTGCTTGCAGCGGCCGGTACCAAGTACAACATCAGCCCGAACATTGCACTCCTCAAGGAGGCAACCCGCAGCTTCGGCCTGGACAAGGTCGGTATTGTCGGCACACCCTGCCAGATGCAGGCGGTAAGGAAGGCCCAGCTGTATCCGTTCGGCATGCGTGATGTCGGCGCGAGCATTTCACTTGCAGTCGGTATCTTCTGCATGGAGAACTTCCCGTACCAGAGCATCCTCCAGCTCGTGGAAGACCACGCGGCGATGAAGATGGAATCC
This sequence comes from Methanoregula sp., assembly GCF_049690535.1. GTDB lineage: Archaea > Halobacteriota > Methanomicrobia > Methanomicrobiales > Methanospirillaceae > Methanoregula. The sequence goes on from NZ_JBAVMX010000091.1 coordinate 1,483, forward strand.
GTCAAGAAGATGGAGATCGGCAAGGGCAAGTTCTGGGTTTACGGCAAGCGCGGACAGGTCGTTCAGCTGCCGCTCAAGGTGACCCACAAATACGAGCAGCCCGGCTGCCATGTCTGCCTCGACTACGTGGCAAACCTCGGTGACATCTCCACCGGTTCCGTTGGCAGCCCCGACGGCTGGTCCACGGTCTTTGTCAGGTCAAAGATCGGTGAATCGGTCTGGGCAAGTGCAATGGCCGCTGGTGTCTTTGAGACCCAGCCCATCGAGAAGGTCAAGCCAGGTCTCGAACTCGTAAGCAAGCTTGCAAACGAGAAGATTACGAAGAACAAGAACACTCTCGAAGCTCGCAAGACCTTCGGTGTGGGCAAGGCTCTTCGGAACCCCTACATCTAAACTTTTTTTTTACAGATTCTTCCTGCAGAGAAGTGCAGGTACAGTAATACCGCTAAAAATGTGGCAGGGCCGCCGCGATCCGCATTCTAATAAAGAGCCGGTCGATTACCGGGCACCATTACGTTGAATGCAGTGCCCAGTTCATGCCACTGGTAGGCGGCCCAGTATTTCGGGGTAGCCCAGAGATACGGAAATTCGCGATACGTGATGAAGTACGGATCGGGAGGTTGGCAGTTGTCCTCGTATTCCCCGATTTTGTTGAACCATTTGTCCTCAAACGTCATGTTGCCGTCGGTGGCGTTGTAATAATCACGGGTATGGGCACACCAGGGGTCGTAGTAATAGGACCCGTTCGGGAGTTCAAGTTCCACCCACTGGTGCGCATCGGTGCTGACGATCCGGGAGTCAATACCTGATTGCTGCGCCATAAAAGCAAACAGCTCGGAATATTCCCTGCACTCCCCCACTTTATTATATGCTATCCAGTACGGATCATCCGCGTAATACGTTCCATTCGGAGTTACCTGGGGATAGAGAATACTGTCATAATACGGGCTTGCTTTCATCCGGGATGGATCACTGATGAGGTATATGTAACTGCATGCAGCATTAGCGCACGCAAACGCCGATATATTATCGTCCGGTTCTATCCAGTCTTTCATTTCCCATTCAAAAATTTCGTCAAGTTTTGCATCGGTACCAGGGATCTGCCGGACTTTTGCCACTTCATCACAGATGCGTTCTTTCCCTTGGGGATAGATGGTTTCTCCGTACTCGGCAGCGATTTCATTATTAAGGAGTATGGTTTCATCGGCATCACTTTTCTCCATGGCAATCGTTCCGGCAGCCCGGGGATCAAGTGACGGGAACGGGTTCAGATACGGGAATACCAGGAGTAGCCCCGCAAAGAAAACAATTCCCATTGCAATGATGAAAAGAACCGCAAGGACGGCTCCGGGGATCTTCCGCACATGCTTTGCGAGTTTTTTCTTCATGCTGTCGCACCATCGATCGACAAGGGGTTATTTTTCGAATTTATACGGAAAACATTCCATTATATAACTTAATTTTTCCATTATATAATGTACACTTTACTTTATACATAGTTTATTTTACATTCGATAGAGTTAATTTTTTTAATTTAATGAGGGGCACCGATTCCGTTTATCGTTTCTTTGGTTTTCCCCGTCGATGTTACCGGGATGATTGATATTGCACAAAAGGAGCATATCTATTCATAAAACAGAAGCAGTTGTTGCGCATAACAAATGGAGCAGAGTCACAAACCAGCAGGTTAAACCAAATATTTTATTAAAAAGCGTCTGAAAATTTTCATCATTACTTTTCCTGATCTGCTCATAACACGAAAAAAAGAAGAATACGATCACGAGAGCCAGAACGTTCAGGGAGGCACAGATACCCCCCGGCAATAATCCAGGATGGTGCGGGCTTTTTTTGGTCCGGATATCAGGTTCCCCAATTCTTGATCTCCCGGATCGAAGCGCCAGGTGTCAGGTGCCGGAAAAATCCCGCCACCGTACCGTTCAGGGCAGCCTCCTGTGATGGGTAACTCCCGGTATCACGGTAGTAGTCCTTTGCGCCTTTCTCCCGCACGGCAAGGTTTGCAAGACCAGAATAGTCGTTGCCGGTTCGGACAATTTTGATTTTGAGGGGGACTTCGACATCCATGATATTCATTTCAAAGATCCCGACGGTCTCACGTATCCGGGTAATGTCCGGATACTGCCGGGCAAGTTCCTCATCCTGTGCTGCTGTCACACCCCTCTGTTGCATGCCGGAGAGGAAAAATGTTTCAGGCACTCGGATCCGGGCGAATCAGGCCTTTTTCGGCAAGGATCTCCTGCACCCATACGGAGTCTTCGACGGTAAACCCGATGTCCATGCCCCGGCCCCGCACACTTGCACAAAAGATCAGGTCGCGGGAGGGCCGGCTGGTGTCGAGCGGGAACCATGTGCGGAGGTTGCCGCTGCCCCAGATCCTCCACGATCCCGTGCGGAGCGTGGCACGGTGTACCGTGACGTGGTCGATGTCGGCAAAGTCAACCCGCCGGCTGGACATTATCGGGAAGTAATAGTGAAAAAACGTGATGCTGTCCCCGGAGATGCTGACAAGCCGGTCTGCATAGAGAACGCCAGGGCCAAGGGAGACATGGGGGGCCCTTTGTACACCAGGAGCAGGAGAAATGAGCACGCGTATTCCATTGAAAATAAGTGCAAATGCAACGCAGATGAGCGCCACTCCGGCAACAAGGAGCACCGGGGAACCGGAAAAGAAACCGATGATAACCACAAGGTCGGCGATGCCTTCGAGGACAATTCCGGATATCAGGGGCAGGGTTTTCATGGCAATTCCCGGGCTCTAACCTGATAAAATAGTACAATAGGAACCGTGAAAAAGCTGACGGGATTTTGGGGTTTTCCTGGTTCAGGGACCGGCGGGTTTTAGTATTCCCTGTTTCCTGCCATGACTACTCTTGCCGGGATGGTGGAAAAGAAGACCGGTTTTTTGGGCCCGGATCGTAGATAAACTGCCGGTAGGTTTATAGTAATGATGACCATGCCGGGAAAACCCGAGAGAGAACAACCGCAATCTCCGGCGGGAAAAGAGAAACTGAAAAAAAAATAACCTGACGAATCACACCAGCAGGAAATAACAGAACCGCAGTCTTTATGTCGCCACCGTTTTTATTCACTAGAGAGTACATGAGCAAAAAATGCGGAAACTGCGGCGCCCCCGCACCCGACAACAATTCGCGGTTCTGCGACCTGTGCGGGTCGCCGCTCATAGAAGAGCAGGCGCCGGGATTCCCAGTCTGTCCTGCGTGCGGGGCCCTTGTCTCCGATAAGAAAGCACAGTTCTGCGATGTGTGCGGCGCATCGCTCGCAAAAAAGGTCTGCCCGGTCTGCGGGACCCCGGCTCCCGCCTCGCACTCAAAGTTCTGTACCCGGTGCGGCGCCACGTATGTACCGGTTATCCCGGGTACCCGGGTCGCAGGCGCCCCGGCTCCACAAGCTGCCGCACCTGCACCACAACCCTTACCTGTACACGCACCCGTTGTCGTCAAGCTCAAGAAAAGCCGGCTGCCGGTGCCGGAGGATCCCTCTGAAGAGTGGGACCCGTGGTCCGACGGTGACCCGACGTTCGATGTCCAGATCGCACCACCCGAGGAGCCGCCGCAGAAGCAGTACGCGCACCTCCCACTTGTTGCCGATGAGCCGGAACAACCCGCAGAGACGGTCTCCTACCAGGAGTCACCGCTTTCCATGCCCACATCCAGAAAAAAGTATTCCCACCTGCCCTTGATCGCCGACGAACTAAAAGAAGATGCAAAACGCCGTGATGGTCTCAACGCAATGGACAGCAAACGTCCCGCACAAAGCGGAAAGCAGGGAAAAAAGAAAGGAATGTTCGGGTTCAGGTAATCTACCTGATACTGCGCAAAAAAACAGTTTTGACCGGGCGCTCTTTTTTAGTTTTCACGTGACCCCGGGTTCACGCAAAGTACCCGACGATATTACGGAAGATCGCCATGTTGAGCGATTCTTCCGGGATACGTTCCCCGCTCCGCCGCATCTGCTCCCTGATGAGCGGCCAGTCGTAGAGGTTGGTGAACTCCATCGCCCGCTCGGGATGCGGCATCATGCCGAGCACCCTGCCGTCTGCCGAGGTGATACCGGCAATGTCATCGACAGAACCGTTCGGGTTGAACGGATACTCGCCGGCCGCCGGGCTCAAATCCTCCCGGCAGTAGGTAAACGCGACCTGCTTGTGCTTTTTGATACGCTGGAGAGTTTCCGGGGAGCAGGAGAGATTACCTTCACCGTGGGAAACCGGGCACCAGAGTTTTTCAATGCCGTGCGTCCAGAGGTTGTCGGCCGCCGGCCGGATCGTCACGAACCGGCATTCCAGCCGCCCGCCCCGGTTGGGCATCAGGGCGATGTCCCGGGAGTATTTCTTGTCAAACGCGGGTACGAGCCCGAGGTTTGCAAGGATCTGGAAGCCGTTGCAGATCCCAAGGACCAGGTTATCGCCGTCAAGGAACTCGAGGAGATCGTCCCAGAGGTTGTTTCTCACCCGGTTCGCATACGCGTTACCGGCGCCGGTGTCATCCCCGTAGGAAAACCCGCCGGGGAAGATGAGCATCCGGTAATCCGAGAGGCGCTGTCGTCCTGCAATCAGGTCGTTGATGTGGACGATGTCGGAGTCCATACCGGCCCGGAGGAGTGCCTCCCGGGTCTCCATCTCGGAGTTGATCCCGTACCCACTCATGACAATGGCTTTTTCCGGGATCTGCCCCTGCCCGGGTTTCCTGCCATCTGCCGGAGACATGACTGCCATATCAGAACCCCCCAAACGGCGCCTTGTATGCCGCTTCAAGTTTTGAAATTTCCTGTTCGAAAAGAAGTGTCCGGCCCGTGATCCGCAGCCGGCTGCCGCCGGTTTTCCCGAGCAGCACCGCATCGGCGCCCATGATCCGCTCGAACTCACGCTTGTGGTCCAGTGCAACGGTCACCACGAACCGGCCCAGGGACTCCGAGAAGAGGAAATAGTCCGGGCGCAGGGAAGACGGGATCGTAAGATCCATCCCGAGCCGGCCGGCAATCGCCACTTTTGCAAGAGCGACGCCAAGTCCCCCGTGGCTGACCGGGTATGCCGAGGCCACCAGTTCGTGGGAAATCGCGTTGTAGAGGTTCTGGTATCGCACCTTTGCCGCTGCCGCGTCCAGTTTAGGGACCGTGTTCCCGGTATACCCGAGATGGGCAAAATACTCCGAGCCGCCGAGTTCCTCCGCAGTCTCCCCGATAACATACACGATATCGCCTGCGACTTTCGCATCGATCGAGACCGCCTTTACAACATCCGCATGGACGCCGATGGAGGAGATAAGGAGAGTAGGGGGAACGGAGACTTTGACCCGGTTATTCTCTGCGTCGTACCCCGAGAAATCGTTGAACATGCTGTCTTTTCCGGAGATAAACGGTGTGCCGAACACTTTTGCGTAATCGTAACATCCCTTTGCGGCCTGTTTGAGCTGCCAGAGCCGTTCCGGTTCGTCAGAAGAACACCAGCAGAAGTTATCGAGAAGCGCGATCTCATCAGGAGAAATGCCGAGCGCCACAAGGCCCCGGATCGCGGTGTCGATGGCAGCCCCGGCCATGCAGTACGGGTCGATCTCAGCGTAGGAGGGGAACAGCGCCTGCGACAAGCCCACGGCCTTTTTCGATCCGGGGACCACTTTTGTCAGCGTTGCCGGTGCCTGCACCCGGCCTTTCCCCTGTACCGGCCCAAGGACATGGCCGCCCTGCACGGTGTGGTCGTACTGGATCGTCACAAATTCCGTGGAACAGATATTCCTGCGGCCAAGCATCGCCGGCAAGAGGTCGTCGAGCCGTGCCGGGCAGGGCAGAGCCGGCTCGGGATTATGAACGGTTACCGGCGTTGTCGTGAGCGTCTTTTTGGGCAGGCCGTCGTGGAGGAACGATAGTTCGACATCCATCCCGACAATTCCCTGGCACTCGACAATGCACCGGCCCGTGCCGGTGAACTCACCGATGACCGTCGCTTCAACCTCCCGGCGCTTTATGAGGTCCATGAACTCGTCAATTTTTTCCGGTGGGACGGCAAGCGTCATGCGCTCCTGCGACTCCGAGATCCAGATCTCCCAGGGGGCCATGCCGGGGTACTTGAGCGGCACTTTGTCAAGGTCAACCCGGCAGCCGTTGCTCTCTTTTGCCATCTCGGCAACCGAGCAGGAGAGACCGCCGGCCCCGTTGTCCGTGATGCTCCGGTACAGCCCGAGGTCACGGGCCTCCTTGACCAAAACATCGGAGAATTTTTTCTGCGTGATCGGGTCTCCGATCTGGACGGCCGTTACCGGGCTGTTGGGGTCGAGCGCCGCGGACGAGAATGTTGCACCGTGGATGCCGTCTTTTCCCACCCGGCCACCAACCATCACGACGAGATCGCCGGGCTCGGCCTTTTTCTCGGAGAGTCGGACGCCGTTTGCCTCTCTGGGCATGACGCCGACTGTCCCGGCAAAGACGAGGGGTTTACCCGCGTACCGGTTGTCAAAGTAGCAGAACCCCTGCGGGGTCGGGATACCCGAGCAGTTCCCGCCGACGCCGACGCCGCGGACGACACCGTCAAGGATCTGCCGCGGCGAGAGCACCGGGTTCTTCTTGTCTTTTCCCCGGAACAATTGGATGTCTGCTGCCGGGTCGCCGACGCAGAAACCGTAGATGTTCATGCAGGGTTTTGCGCCAAGGCCAAACCCGATCGTGTCCCGGTTTACCCCGACGATTCCCGTAAGTGCCCCGCCAAACGGATCGAGTGCCGAGGGTGAGTTGTGGGTCTCGACCTTGTGGGTCACGAGGTTTTCGTCATCGAAGATTATCGCGCCGGAATTATCTGTAAAGACCGTCACGCAGATATCGCGGTCGCCTTTTTCTTTCCGGATCTCGTTTGTCGCGGCCTGGATGTACGTCTTGTACAATCCTTTTGGCACGTCGTTGTCCATTGCCGAGGCAAAGATCGTGTGCTTGCAGTGCTCGCTCCAGGTCTGTGCAAGAGATTCGATCTCCACATCGGTCGGCCACCGCCCGAGCTCGTCGAAATAGTCCCGTATCGCGTGGAGCTGGGCGAGATCGAGCGCTAGCGGCCCCCGGCGCACGCCGGTTTCGGGGTCTAAAATTCCCTCTTTTCCCAGGCGTACGAGATCCTCGTCCGGGATGTCAAGATCTACAAGGCCGACAGTCCGCATCTCGTGGAGCTGCACCCGGGGGACCACCCGGTCCATCCCGGTATCCCCGTACTCCTGTCGTGTTTTGACGATGACACGGTTCACAAGCGGGTTTGCGAGCGTGTCGCCGAGCCGGGCGATTGTCTCTGGGGGGAGATGCCCGCGGACAAAATAGAGCTGTGATGAATAGACTGCATCATCCTGTGAGAATTTCACCCGGCAATAGTCCTCGATCGTCTGGCTTGCCGTGGTTCCCACGTTGTCGGTCACGCCCGGCAAAAATCCGACCTCGATCGCGTAATCGAAAAATGCCGTTGTCGCTTCGTCCACCACAAATTCCTGGACCACTGGGTTTGACAGCCGGGCTCCGATCTCATGGAGTTCATCGCGGGTGAAATCCCGGGAGCCGGTTACTATTGTGTACACGTCGACCAGCTGCAGCTCGTCGACCAGAAACCCGAGCGAGCAGATCCGGTCCGTACGGATTTTCAGGCGGGGATCGTGTTTATAGTGAACTTCTATGCGGTGGACAAAAGAAGCCATGCGTACTGGTGTACCGTAAAAGAAGAAAATACGTACCGTCCCGGCAGGAAGGAACGTTGCCCCGTGCAGGATGCCTGCCGGGCATTCCCCGATGCATGAACAAAAATTTATTTTTCTGCACGGGCGACGGTTATCGGCTCGATCATCGCGCTGATGGTAAAGTCAAACGGTACGACCCCGATCCACCCGGCCCGCTCGAACATGTCCTGGAAGCAGACACCGGCCACTTTTGCTTCCGGGTGGCGTCCGGCAAGGTCCCGCACCATTTCCTTTGTCGTCGGCATCATCGGCATCGCAAGCCCGCCCATGATCACAATCACTTTCGGAGAAACGACCGCATGCGCTCCTGCTGCCTGCATTCCCACATCAGGGACGTCCTGGATCACCCGGGCCTTGCTCTCGTCAAGCAGCGGGACAAAAACCTGGCTGAGGTGCAGGCCCCGGATCCCGACTGCCAGCAGTTCGACAAAGGGCGTGCAGGTCCCGACACACCCATAATAGACGACCTGGTCTCCTTTTGCAAGACCAAGGCTCGCGATATATTCCTTGTACGGCCGGATAATCCCGGTAACTCCGCGGAGAGGTTCCTGTTCTTCCATGGATCAACAATCCGGTGTAAAAGCGTATTAATAATTCCGAACGGGTCCGGCCAGATGTCGGGAATGTTTACCGGAATCGGTCGTCGGATCGCGTATCCCGTGCGTTCTCTGCGACGTGCGTTAACCACCCGCAGCGGGTATCAGGATGCGAATCGAACGCCGGGATATAGGGTTTGATGTCCAGGAGCGGCGTGCCGTCAAGGATGTCCACATCCTCGATCGTGATCACGCACCCTTCAATGCCGACGAGCCGGACGACCGAGAGGCCGATCGCATTGGGGCGCCTGGGCGACCTCGTCGCAAAGACACCGTGGGGTGCAGGGTCGAGGAAAGGGGTGACCGTCAGGCTGTACCCCGTACACCGGTGCAGGGCGTACAGCAGGATAATGTGGGAGAACCCGTCGAGATCGGCAAGACCACCGCAGAGGTCGCTTTTGATCTCGATCGTGCCCCTGACCCCCCGGGCCCCGACCGGCTGGATGGGCATGCCGGCAATATCCGTGTACGGCGAATGGATTGTTCCTATCGGTGTGTAGGTAAATGCCGGGCCGGTCGCATCGTGCATGAATTATTATCGGGGTTCCGGGTAAAAAATCCCGGTGGTCACCGGGCCGGGAACTACTTTAGGTATAACGGACAACGTTCCTAAAAGGGACGGCGGCATGGGACAGGGAGCATTTTTCAAGACGGAGGACCTTGCGATCATCAACGAGGATATCTTTGCCACCCGGCGGGTCCCGGCAAAAGGTATCGATCTCGTGGTCACATCGCCGCCATACAACGTGGACATCAAGTACAACTCCCATGATGACCATGTGACGTATGAGGAGTACCTTGATTTTTCGAAGCGCTGGATGAAGCGCTGTTACCGCTGGCTCAGGGACGACGGCCGGTTCTGCCTCAATATCCCGCTCGACAAGAACAAGGGAGGCCAGCAGAGTGTGGGTGCCGATCTCACCATGATCGCGAAGGAGTGCGGCTTTGCCTACCATTCCACGATCATCTGGAACGAGGGGAATATCTCGCGCCGGACCGCATGGGGTTCGTGGGCGAGCGCGTCTGCACCGTACGTGATCGCCCCCGTGGAACTGATTGTGGTGCTGTACCGCAATTCATGGAAGAAGACCAGCGGATCGCACCAGTCCGATATCACGCGGGATGAATTTCTCGCATGGACAAACGGGCTCTGGACATTCAACGGCGAGAGGAAGTCAAGGATCGGCCACCCCGCTCCCTTCCCGGTCGAGCTGCCTACAAGATGCATGAAACTCTTTTCATTTGTCGGCGATACCGTGCTCGATCCCTTCATGGGCAGCGGGAGCACGCTTGTTGCCGCTGCGCAGTGCAACCGCAAAGCGATCGGGATCGAGATCGACCCGCATTACTGTGAGATAGCGATGCAACGGATCGCGGAAGAAGGGCGGCGGGAATAAGGGACCGGGAATGTCGGGCCGGCACGCCCGGTGGATTTTTTTGAACAGTACGTTGTTTACGTTGATTTGAAAACGAGGTTATTTTTTCAATTCACAATTACAACCAGTCAATTTTATTAAAAAATCAGTGGTTAATCGTTCCGGGTCATTTTTCATTTTTTCATGGTGTTCTTTGATTGCTTTGCGACACTGTTTGATATAACGTATTTTTTTTGGATGTATTTTTCCCATATTGTAAGTATCTAAAATACCCCAAAATTGACTGCACCTCTCGTCAAGTGTCATCATTTGAGACCTAATTTTGTCATTATTTTCGGATCGCTTAATACTTCTTGTCAGTGGACGAACATCTAGGCGAATATAGAATAAGTCACAGCGCTGAAATCTGTGAAGTCCATTTTTGTTGAAATATTGTTGAAAATCCGATTAGGAATATGTAAGTACTATTATGTTCACAGAATATTTAAATGCCCAATAAAGAAAAAAATCTGATATTTCCTGATTTTGCAAGCATTTTACTCAAACGAAGGTCAGAAGTTAAAGGATTTATTGAAAATAATGAGGAAAGTAAATTTTATGAATCGATTATACTTCAATATTCGCTCATCGAAAGCACATTGAAATATATGGTGTTTCTTCAAATGGCGCTAAATTTGGGGCTCCTTCATGTTCGGATGAAAACGAGTCAGGAAGACTTTCACTTTAAAATGGACGAGTTGAAATTATATTGTCAAAATTTATCATTTTATCAAGCACAGCACCTAGCACTTTGTTCTAACGTTATCAATGAAGAACTCTATAAGAAAATTGACAAAATTCGGATAGAACGAAACGATTGGATTCATCAGACATGGTTATTGCAATTAACATCTACCCCAAACAAATTAAAAGAAGATTTGGAAAGGGTGAATGATACTTTTTGGGAAGTTACCCAAGCGTTTGGTGATCTTGTAAATGACATAAAACATCCTTGGGTATTTGATTTAAATGTCTTTTTTTCCAAAGGAAAAACGAAGACGCAAACAAAGAAAAATCCAAAATAAATTAGCAATCCTTTGAAAATATTCGCACTCGACTGTATATTGTTTCAAAAAAATCGGTCACCACTCTTTTTTTATTAAATCCAAGTTAACATTGTGTTATTCCGGAATTCTCCGCTCGCGACCCGAACTTTTTTGAAAAAAGTCCAGACCAGTTGTCCTCCATTTTAAAAAAATCAAATCGCGAATTTGAAAATTCCAGAAAAAATCCTTTCCGGCAACCGGACATTCCCCTCATTTCACAGCCCCCATAAATCCAGCCCCATATAACTCCCCATTTCAAAAAATACGCCCATTTTGAACCCCATATAATGCCCTTTGCCGCCCCGTATTCGCGTTCTGGCGGCCTTCGTTTTTCGGATCGTAAAAATGCCCATCGGGTATGAGATTTGCCAAAAGAGCCCCGTTATCGAGTCCGTTTTACTTTGTCCGTTTTCAAAAATAAGCCCGATTTGAGGAGATTTTGAAACGGAGCCCGATACGGGCTTCTTTTGGGCGGGTCGGGGGGTAATCGGGGCTCATATTGAGCCCGGATTGGGTCAGGTGGACTGGTGGATTGTGGGGGATGATACGTCCCGGCACCCGAACGGTCAGTTCCTTTCCCGGGCGGTATTTCCACCGGGTGCATCCCGTGCATGCCATGCAAAGAAGAGCGCGACGATACTGAGGACGGCGGCAAGGAGAAATGCTGCCTGGAAACCGCCCGCGAGCGCCGGTATCGGGACCGCGAACGGATCGATATACCGGGTGACAGCCAACCCTTAAAACAGGATCTCGGAAACTGGGATCTGGAAGATCACCCTCATCAGGATGATGCCGTTGTTGCCCGGCGCGTTCATGACACCGGATGCAGCGCCCGGTTCCGGAAATCTGCCGTATGTTGTCCCGGTAACAAAAATCAGAACACGTAGCGATGATTTTACAATTTGTTTATCACATCATACTAATAGACCGCCGGTGAGATCTGATCAGGCAGGTGATCCCATGAACGCAATTGAAGCAATAAACCTCAGGAAATCATTTGGGCCGGTTGCCGCGGTCGATGATGTCAGCATCACCGTCAAGGAAGGTGAGATCTTCGGCTTTCTCGGACAGAACGGGGCCGGGAAGACCACCACGATACGGATGATGACCGGTGTCCTGACGCCGGATACCGGCTCGGTGCGGATCAGCGGGATCGATCTCCTGAAGTACCCGCTTGAGGCAAAACTCAAAATGGGGGTGATCCCCGAGAACGG
>NZ_JBAVMX010000092.1:0-37752 GCF_049690535.1 Methanoregula sp.
CGTTTCCGCATAGTAGTTCGCAATCGGGACATCCTTATACGGGTGACCGAAAAGCACCACCTGGGAGATGCGGTCCCCCTTGGGTTTGAGGAGCACCGGATTCATGTCGGTTGTAGGAGAGAGCCGAGCTGCCCAGGCCTGCATCGCCTGTGCCATTCCGATTTCGCCGCCATCTGCGGTCACAAATGAGTTCAGGCTCATGTTCTGGGACTTGAACGGCGCAACGCTTATTCCCCGGCGCACAAGGCACCGGCAGATCGCAGCCACGGTTACGCTTTTTCCCACATGCGACGAAGTCCCCACGACCATGAGCGGCATACTAACACATTTGAATGGCCGCACATAAAACGGATGCGTGCCGGAAACTGCGGCAAACGCCTTATCCCGTCCGGACAATGCCAAGTAATAAATAACCAGAACTTAAAAAGAGCTGTAATGATTGGTGGCATTTGCCCGACGTGTGGACTTCCCAGGGAATTGTGTATCTGTGAGGAGGTAGCAAAAGAACAGCAGCGGATCAATGTGAAAGTGAATAAACGCCGGTACGGGAAAGAAGTGACCGTCATCGAAGGACTCGACCCGACCGATATTGATCTCGAAGAACTTTCCAAGTTCATGAAAGGGAAACTCGCCTGTGGCGGAACCGTGAAAGGGAATTCTATTGAACTCCAGGGCAATCACCGTGACCGCGTAAAAGAGCTCCTCTCTTTGAAAGGGTATAGTACCGAAAACATCTCGTGATGGGGAAAACCCCCGATATTTTCCTATTTTTTATTTTTACCGATACGCTGTCAGCGCCGGTTGCCGGATTTGTGTTTATGAGGATCACATACTCCCGACGACTAGTTCTGCCCGTTAACCGTGGCTCTTCCCGGAATTAAAAATGGTCCACAATAAAGACGGTCGAAAAAAATCAGATGAAGAATCGGAACACGACCCACGATATGATCAGCATAAGCGCAGAATATTTAAGACCTGCAACAACCCGTCCTTCACCCATCTGACCGGCGCAGAGACCCGAGAAAAATCCCTGGATCATCGCTGCATGGGTGAACAACCGTTTGTACGCCGGAAGATCGATTCTGCCCATGAACTTGCTACTGGCAGTCGTTGCCTGCGCTGCCATGCCCGCCGTGGCCATAGTACTCAAAAAGGAACTCACAAGAATCGCAATGACAAACATGAAGACTGCCCAAGAGACTAACACGATGATCACATAGATAAACATGTTATTCCGGCGTTCTTGGGAAAGGTTGACCACCTCAAAGGTATCGCTCGCTGCTGCACGGAGCACCTCGCTGATATCCCCACCGGCCTTGCTTGCTTTTGCAATCAGGTCGACACTCCGGTCGGCAAGCGGTGTTCCCAGATTCTTCCCAAACCGGTTCATGCCCTCAACAAAACCGACGCCCCAGGACATCTCGTTATCCAGTTTCCGGATATGGGGCGTCAGGGCACCATATTCTGCGCCGGCGACAAGGTGAACTGCATTCGGGAGCGTCATACCGGAATCGTTCATCCCGGCAAGGTCGCGAAAGAAGTTGGGAAGAGCCTCCTCGAGATTTTTTATCCGCTGCTGTTCCCTAAAATCAAGGATTGCCAGAGGAATAATTGAGATAAGTATCGCAAGCACTGCAAAATCATCGATGACCGTCGAAGTAAAGAGCACCTTGATACCGTACGTCTTCACCATCAAGATAAACCCGCCGATAAAGACTATCAACGACAGGGGGACACAGGCAATGAGGATATTAACGGGTTGTTCAATGAGAACCGTGAGAGGATGTTTAAAGAATCGCCCAATTCCTTCCCGGCTTTTCCGTTCGCTCTCAAGCCTGGCAGTGATCGTAGTGAGTTCCTCTTCAACCGAATCCATCTCTGCGCGGGTAAGCGGGAGGGGGGGCTCAGAGGCCGGGTTCTTTTTTTGCCCGAGTATTCCCGTGAACGTATCTTTGAATGCCATATCAGGTCTCCGGGGTCATAGAGCTAATCATTATGATAAACATCATCGTGCCAAAGGGGATCATCATATAGATGATGACATAGAGGAACATCGGCTTTGTATCGCCCCCAAGGACCGACATGATCGACTGGAGAATGATCAAAAAAAGCGTGCCAGCCACCATGGCTGTCACGTACGATTCCGAGATTAACGCGAGCGTATCCAGGAACATTTTCTGGGTCTGGCGGTTCTCTAGGGCGTACTGGTTTGCCTTGGTACGGAAATAGTCCGTGAGGTTCCCCCCGCTGGAAATACTGGCCATCGAACCCTGTAAAAATTCTTTCATCCTTCGGGAAGGAGTGCTTGCAGAGACGACTCTGAGTGCATCAATAAGATCTCTCCCAAATATATCAATCTCCCGCGCGATATACCTCGCTTCAACCGAACTCTCGCCATAGATTGGACTGTCTCCCAGCAGGCGGAAGATTTCTGCCGGGGTGATGCCAGCAGTGGACATGGATGTGATATAGTTGATAGCGTATGGTAGTGTCGCATCAATATTCCGGCGCCTGTTTCCGGCCATAACCGATGGATAGATAAGGAATACCGCATATGTCATCCCGCCAAAAACCAGAAGGGAGAAGATAATCACAAAAACTGTCCCGATAATGAGACTGTGCTGGGATAAAAAGAGGAACGACGCAGGGACCTCTCCTTTGTATTTTATGAGGTTGGGAAGTTTAAGGAGCCAGGTGAAAAATCCCAGTGCTACCGCCGAGATAAGGCCAACAAGGACTGAACTGACAATGGCAGTAGAGATATAGACTTCAAACGGGGTTTTAAGCCGGGCCGATATAATGTCATTGCGGAGCTGGGAGTACTGTTCCCGCCTCGCTTTCATCTTCATACCGAGCAGGTTGAAGCAGAACCGTTCAAAACTATTCATACAGGTCCTTCCTTACACGTTCGATAACAACTTCCGGCTCACGGTAATAGGAAATGAGGATCTTTGCTACATCCTTATAATGCCGGATCTTTTTGATGCGCATCCACTCCAGCACTTCCTGCCGGCGCTTGAGCTCTTCCCTCATCCGGTTCTCGTTCCAGCCTCGGGCCTCCATGATCTCTTCAAGGATGTAGGACTTCCCCGAATAGGTGATCTCATCGGTCGCTGACCGCCATTTGAAGACCTCGTTTGTTATAAGTTCGTTTGTCCGTGGGTCAATATCGAGGATCTCGACGATCTGCTTGTTCCGGCGGATGCGTTTGCCACCCACCCGAGCCTGTACCTGGATGCAGACGATATCAAGAGCCGAGAGCATGTTACGCGGCACATCCATGGGCGGGTTCTCGATACGGTGGACGACGCTCGATACCGAGTCTGCGTGGATCGTGGAATACGTGACATGGCCGGTGCTCATTGCCTGGAAGAGCGTCTGGCACTCCTTGCCACGGACTTCTCCGACGATGATGTACTCCGGCCGCTGCCGCATGGCGGCACGCAGGAGTTCGTACATGTTGATCTCTCCCCGCCCTGCAGTATCAAACGAATCACGGGTCACACTCGGGATCCAGTTGGGGTGGGGAAGCTTCACTTCCCGGGTATCTTCAAGGCTGACAATCTTCGCCATCGGGGGAATGAACAGTGAGATCGCGTTTAATGATGTGGTCTTACCTGATGCAGTTCCCCCGGCAAAGATTGCGGATTTGCCGTTCTCGACGGCCAGCCAGATATAGGCGACAGACAGCGGGGCAAACGTGTGCCATTCGATGAGATCGGTCGGGGTGATCGGCTCATCCTTGAACTTACGGATAGTAAATGTGGACCCGTGGGCGGTTACTTCCTGCCCAAGCGTCATCTGGATACGGGAACCATCGCTCATGCTTGCATCGAGAATCGGTTCAGCAATGGAGATGTACTTGCCGGCACGCTGGGCTAGTTTAGTGACAAACGAGTCGAGCTCCTCGGCATTGTGGTAGGTCAGCGTCGTCTTCATCGACTCGTAACTTGCATGGAATGCAAATAACGGAACGTTGATACCGTCGCAGGAGATATCCTCGATGTACTTGTCATGCATGATCGCATCGATCAGGCCATCTCCCAGGAAATCCTTATGCATGTTATAAAGGATCTTCTCACGCTGGACCGGGCTGAGCTTGATCCCGAAATCGGCAAGGATATCATCCACCGAACTTCTGAGCTGGCGCCGTGCTTCCTCTTTGGATATATCTTTGGTGTTGATATCAAGCGTTTCAAAGAGGCGTTCTTTTAATTCCTTTAACAGGTCTTTTTCAGGCTCGGAAAGAACAGGTTCGATCACCTGGTAGGTATATTCATGCGTGGAGTGATCATAGATGACCCGGACATATGCGTAGGGTTCATTAACCGGGTACATCTCCATCTCTTCGACGCCCGGTTTCGCCTCGAAGGAAAGATCCACAAGGGGGCCATGCTCTTTGGGATTGTATTCCACGGTTGCTGAATGTATGGCGCTGAAAAGTGCTGCAAAGCGGGACTTCTTTTCTGCAGTCGGGGTTACCTTTTCATCATTGAATGAAAACCCGGATT
The DNA here is from genome assembly GCF_049690535.1 of Methanoregula sp. Lineage (GTDB taxonomy): Archaea > Halobacteriota > Methanomicrobia > Methanomicrobiales > Methanospirillaceae > Methanoregula. Next base: position 4,512 of record NZ_JBAVMX010000092.1, read on the forward strand.
CGAGATCCTTGAACCCCGCCATCGAGAATTCCCGTTTCCAGATATCCGCAAGCTCCGGGGGAAGGGTTCCGATCCCGGTGCTCTCGAACGCATTTATTCTCCCGTGAAGTTTGATTTCTTCTATCTGGAATGTCGCACCTTTTGGGAGGATAAGCCCGGAGAGGTCGGAGATCTGGTCAACAGAGATGACCCGCTCCTCTTTTTCACCCGCACCGGTGTCATCAGCAGAGAGCCCTGATGTGGCTTTCGGGGCTTTCTTCTGGTTCCTGAAAAATGAGGCACTTTTGCGATCACGGGGATCTTCGTCTATAATTTCAACAACGGGTTCGCCCGGGGATTCAGCAGAGGGGGGAATGGCATTTTCTTTGGCAGGGGATGTGGGTGCGGCAGGTGCAGTCCCTGACTGTGCCAGAAATGTTCCCAGCACATCATGCACATCAGTTCCTTTCACACCATCAGGCTGTTGAACCGGTTCGGGCTTAGGCATATCTTCAAGCAGATCATCGAAATCATCCCCCTCATCAGGAGATGTTGGAGTCGGCACATCGACAGTACCCGTAGTACCCAGGGGTGTGTTGCCGGTTTCACTCATGCCAAGTTTCTGTATAAGTGCAGAAAAATCACCCACACCGCCCGGTTCCGGTACTCCGGATCTCAGATTCTTTTCGGGGGGTGATGCTGGTACCGGGACTGCCGGTTCACCTTCCGGAGCCGGTGCACCTTCGGGAGCAGTGCCAGCCCTGTTCATGCCAAGTTTCTGTATAAGTGCAGAGAAATCACCCGCACCGCCCGGTTCCGGTGCTCCGGATCCCAGACTCTTTTCCGGGGGTGATGGTACCGGGACTGCTGGATCACCTTCCGGAGCCTGTGCACCCCGGATTTTTTTTAGAAGGGTACTAATATCATCATGAGCCTCATCATCTGATTTCAACCTGAACCGCCTCCTTTCTGGTGATATCGCTCACAGGGATTTTATAAAAGATTATTTTATCTCGCACTATATCTATCCTCTGAAACTGTTTGAGAAAGTTACCGGATCCTGCATCAATCTTACCTGGATCAGGCATCATCCGCCCACCTCATTCTGGATACTTTTAAGAAGGACCCGCATGAGGCCAAGCTGGACCTCTGCACGGGTGATAATGCAGATAAAAAGATCCCCGCAGGGTGCAATAATAAATTTATTATCCGCTGTTTCAAGGATCAGCTGATTGGGCTGCCCGAGATTCATATCCTGTGCGATTCTGGTTCCTGCCCGCAGGAGATCCTCCGCACGTGCAGCCACATGCTCAAAATCCCCCTCCCCCAGTGACTGTACCGGAAATCCTTCATAGAAAGCAGAGACCGCCACGACGCCGGGCTGGCTGATAATTTTTGCAAGGGTTGATTCATTAAGGGATATAGGGGGATGTCGGGGAGATTCGTGTGTCGCTGCCAGGGCAGGGGTGTCTATAGCAGCTGAAGGAACCGCTTCTATGAGGAGTCCCCCCTTTGTGCACATTTCCAGTGCCTCTGAAAAATCTTCATCGCTGTACGCCCTCATAACAAAATTCTGTTGAGGCAGACTGTTATCGCCGCCAGAGGCAGACATCAGATTATGGACCGCAGCTGCCCCCCGGTAAACCCCGTCTTTGTCTTTAAAGTATGCGGCAATCAGGTCTCCATTACGCGTAAGAATGAAACCCTTTCCCCGGCCGGAGTCGATCATGATTGCCCCCTTAAATGCCATCAGGTACTGGAGCATACCCTCTTTCTGGGGATTTATAATGATACCCCCTTCTGTTCCTGCCGGCAGTTTCATAAAAAGGGATCTAAAGATAAGGGAACTATAGTGCCGCGACAATACGTTCCTTGTTCTTCTTTAATTCGTAACGAATCCTTCCGATATTTGCCGTTGTATCTGCAACGAGGGCGATCAATTCGTCCGCAGAGAGGGGGGCAAGAATAATAGGACCTTTCTCCAGTTCAACAAGCATCTGGGAGAGTTCACCTTTCCCCAGAGTATTTCCCATTGCTTCAGAAGTACCCAGCCCGGTCGAGGCCATGGCACCTAGTGCCTCGATATCGACCTTACCGGAAACCGCACTTTCGATCACGAACCCGTCACGTCCGACGACCACTGCCGCGGATACCCCCTCAACCCTCAGAAACTCCTCTAATAACGGCTTGAGCATCTTCCCACCACTTAATAAATGTTACTCTCTTGCTTTTTTTCTATTAAAATGTTGGGTTTTTTCCGGGAGAGCGTGCGGATTTGCCCACTAAAATACCAAAATCTGCGCTTGGCTGAAACCGGTGTTTCAAGCAGGTAATAAATACGATACCTGTTTAGAAACCGGTTGAGAAAAGAATGCCGGACTTCCCGAAATCGGTACCCTGAAAATGTGTGATAATACGTCCCAAATATTTCAAAAAAAAAAGAAACTATATACAAGAATGCGATCATTAGAGTGATCATGCAACTTCCCCGCGGGACATTCCGCGAGATCCAGAAAAATCTAAAAACCGGAGACCTCCTTATAGATCTGGAGCGGGGAAAATTCTCCGGAATCTGCAGTATTTCGTGCCGGGATAGTATCAGCACGCTCGTGCTGAAATCGGGAAAATGCATCCTTGCAGAGTATAACACTTTCAAAGGGGATGCTGCACTTGAGGGCCTGCTTGTGGCCCTCGCAGATGAGGATATTGATGCAGCACTTTCAACCCTGAACGAGGCGCAGATCCAGCTTTCCCTGGAATTCAATAAATCCGAGCGGATCACAAAAACCGGCCGTACCTCTCCGGCACCCCACAAACCTGCAAATCCGCCGTTACATCCGGTTCAACGGTCGATGGAGAGAAAACCCGGCCCGGCCCCGGCAGCAAATCTCTCTCCCTCTCATGAAAACTGGTCAAATCCCGCTGCACAACCGGCAAAAATGACACCCCGACCTCTCGCAGGCCCGAAAACTGCCTCTAATGGGCCTCCGGCCTCGATCCGGGCAGCATCTGCATCGGTTCCCGAGAAGAGGGAGCCCCTGGAAAAAGATGTCTCACAAAACAGTTCAGAGAACACCTTTGATACTCTTGATTCAATGAACCTGGACCAGGTGACGGACAAGATCAGGGACGATTGCAAAACGATGGTAAAAAATCTTCATCTTGATCATCTGATGGACCGGGACTAGTTTAAAAGGAGGCCGGCGGGATGTCCATGATCTTTGGTATTGACAGTACGATATTCATCCTTGTGACGGGTATTGTGATCGTGATCTGCATTACGGCCGGTCTTGTCATAAAAAGACTCCGTGACAATGCGAGCGCCAGATTGCGTACCCTTATTGAAGACCCGTGCCATATTCCCCTCCGCGTACAGAAAGTTCTGGTGGATACCACCGGGATCTCTGCTGATAAGGCGATTTGTACATCCCCTCATCGTCCATTGGAGATTAACTGTATCGAGGGCATGGGAGATCTTTCAGAAAGTCTTGCAGCTCTTGCAAAAAAACATTTCCTTGATGAGATCACACTCGCTACGGCAGACGGACTTTTACTGGCATCTTCCATCAAGTCACCGTCAGCTGATGATATCGCGAGGTACTGCGGGATGTATATGGATAATCCACAGATCCGGCTTCCCGGGATTATGCTATTTGGCATAGTGTATAAGGGGTCGGATCTTATCGTGATTGCAAAAATAAACGACCCTGCTCTTCAGGAACCAGAACAGGAACTTATATGCGAGACAAAAGATATTTTAAACTCGTGGATATAACACAGATATGAAAGACATAAATAAAATATTTCCTTATACGTATAATTGAAGTAAATTATAGTCGTAATGACAGGTGTACGATGGTCAAGGTATACACGATTGCATCCGGAAAAGGAGGTACGGGTAAAACCACTGTTTCTGTCAATCTGGGAACGATGCTTGCCAAACTGGGAAAAGAGACGTACCTTATGGATGCTGATATCGGCATGGCAAACGTCGGTCTTATCTTGGGGTTGCAGGATGCCCCGGTAACCCTGCATGAGATCCTTGCGGGAAAAAATAATATTGATGAGGGGATCTATAATGGCCCGGCCGGACTCAAGGTTATCCCGAGTGGCATATCCCTGCAGGGTTTTCAGCAGGCAGACCCGGACAAGATTCGCGACGTTTTGTCGGAGATTGTAAAAAGGTGCGAATTTTTACTGATAGATGCTCCTGCCGGTATAAGTAAGGATGGCGTGGTGCCGCTGGCCGTTGCTGATGAGGTTATCTTGGTCGTCAACCCGGAACTCTCATCAATTGTCGACGGCCTTAAAACAAAAATCCTCACGGAAGTGGTAGGCGGACATGTTCTCGGTACGATCATCAACCGCGTAGATCAGGATAAGAGCGAGATTATTTCCAAAAAGATGGAGAAAGTTCTCGGGGTAAAGGTTCTCGGGATTATACCGGAGGATGCCAATGTGAGGCGGGCTGCAGCTGCCCGAGCCCCCATTGTCATTAACTATCCGGATTCACCTGCATCAAAAGCAATACAGAGGATTGCGTCAGACCTTATTGGCGTCGCTTACACGGAGAGCCCGGTTAAAGTCGCCAGAGAAGGATTTATCGACCGTTTCTCCAAAGCACTTTTCAAAAAGAAGTCCGAGAAGTAACTTTTGTTAAATCTTCATTTTGTCTTTTTCTTTACCGTTCTGGCATTCCTATCTGGGAGCGTTGTTCAGGCTTTTCCCGCCATCTTGATTTCGGTAAGTGTCTTTTCCCGGATCTGGACGGACACCCCGATCATCTCATTCTTATCGTCTTTTACTGGACGCGCTGTGAGTGCGACAAATCGTTTTTTGTTTGCCAGGGTAACAAGCACTGTATTGAGATCATAGGTTACCACAATCTTATCCCGGATCACATCGAGAGCCGGGTCATTGATCCGTTCTCCGGTTTGCTTGTTGACGAGAATCAGCACCTGTTTGAGGGGTTTTACCAGTACATCCTTTTCCAGAACATCCAGAAGCCTGCAGGAATACGGGTTCAGAAAGATGATACGGCCCCTGGTGTCGGTAATGATCACCGATTCGAGTGCTGCCATGATCTTCTTCATATCCCAGAGAGCGGCCTTGTCATAATACCGTTTGCGCATGCTGTGGTTGTACAGTGCAATCTCAATATTGGAGACGATCTCGTTCGAGGTGAATGGTTTGAGGATAAAACCATACGGTTCTGCTACCTTTGCACGGCTGAGGGTTGCATCGTCGCACTGGCCGGTCAAAAAAATCACCGGGATGTGGAAGATGGAATAGATATACTGTGCAGCAGAGATACCATCAAGCGACCCGGCAAGGTTGATGTCCATGAGAACGAGATCCGGGAGGCATCCTGCGGCCTTCATGACCGCCTCTTCCCCGGTGGTGACCTTGCCGGCAACAGCATACCCCTTCTTTTCAAGGATTACGCCGATGAGGTTGGAGATTATTTCGTCATCTTCCACGATCAGGATCTGAAGAGCTGCGGGCATAGGATTCACGGAGATGACTTTTTCCTATTAGAACAATATGTGGTTCAATTACATAAGTATAGATTTTTAGGATATATTAATAGCCTTGCAGCCAGCACTATCCCCGCACCACGTAGATTCATTGTGCTGATAGGAAAAGTCAACAAGAAACATTAATGTATTCTACACATTTGGGTGACCCTTAAAAAAACCGGAAAAAAGGGACTGGTTCCCCTTTCTTGAGGACATGCGCACATATTCGTTTTATTCAGGTTTGTTGGTGATGGTGAAAACGCAGAATTCGTCACCTTTCGAACGGCATTTTATTTCACGGCCCTGCACTTTGACACCAAAGGATCCTTCTATTATCCCGGCGAGCAGACCTGCAGTGCAGTAGCAGACGTTCTTTCCAGTCGTCCCGAATGCTTCGGATTCAACAGTGTGTTCGAGTGTGATGGTCTTCTCCTTTTTGGCTTCATTCCACTCGCTTTTGACCAGCCGGAACCAGCCCATCTGGGAATAGAAGGTGAACGCCATATCGGCGAGCGTGTTTGGCTGGGTGATACCCATATTTTTATAGTGTTCGACGTTCTCCTTACCCAGGTCCATGTAGGCACGGTAGTTTACGCCGCCTGCCGGCATCTCGCCCATGGTCTTTTTAAGGGAGTTCATCATGGACGTGAAGACAAACCTCGGCATGATGACCACCGGATCATCGATCAGCTTGATCGTCCCTTCCACCGGCCTGTGGTCGATGAACTCGGTAATGGCTGAATCGCCTTTAACCACAGACTGTGCCTTGAACTTCCAGCTGGGATCTACCTGGTCGATAACAAATTCGCAGCAGTCGTCACCGTTTGCCACACATTTACGTTCAAGGCAGTACCAGTTCTTGCTGGTGATAGCCATCATAACCCCTTCGATCCACCCCATGTGTACCCCGCAGACCGGCATCTTCCAGTCCTTTAAGATATCAGCTTCGAACGTATGCTTTGTGCGGAGGACAATCCTCTTTTCACTTTGCTCCACGAGTTCAAACGGTGCCCCCCAGCCCTGCTGGTGCTGGAGTTTGAATACAAGCATGAGAAATTCTCCGGGTGTCAGATCCATGCCAAATTTTTTTAAAAGATTATACAGGCCAATGGATCCCATGCCCACAGACCGGAACAGCTTGCGTACTGCCTTTACTGCCAGCTTTTTGTTTAAGTGAGACTCGTACATCTCGTAAATAGCTTTAATCAGGTAATTAGGGTTGCTTGCTGTTTTCACCCCGAAAACCGAGTAGTTACCTGCCACCGGGTCAAGTTCGATATAGGGAGTGATATCCTTCTCTCCCTTGATCAACGCCTCGAAGTCCTCACGTCCAATCTTCATGCGCGATCACTCTGTTATTCTATAATTAAAGGATTTCGTCTTGATCCCGGTGGTTTTTTCCGTCGGAAATCAGAAAAAATAGAGCGGTAACAATCCCCGTTTGGGTATTAAATATCCAGAATATGGAAGGGGTGTGATTCATCAAAGATGATCGGGAAATGCGTCACGGTCTGGGTCCGTTCCTGGACAAGGCAGACATAATCGCCGTGCATCACACGGAAACTGACCTCCCCGTTCCCGGTAGTGATATCGCTTCCCACAATCTTTCCGTCTTTCCTGATAGAGACCCGCACCCCGTTCTGCGGTTGCTTTTCCCGGCGTACGGAAAGGGTCACCACCCCGATACCCTGGCTTTTTCTCCCGATCTCCGGGACCGTATACATAACATTTTTCCGGATATGTTCCTTTTCGAAGATCCGGCACCCCATAACAAGAGCATCGATAATATCCGGTTTTACATCGCAGAGGACATAGTCCCTGTCTCCCCTGATATGGACAACTGCCTTGTCGCCAAAAAGCGACCCATCGGTATCCACAAAGAGCGCTCCTTCCGGCTCACCATTTAAGAATGCAAGATAATACTTGCTGCTCCCTTCTTTTGCCACGGCGATAGCATTCAGGTGCCGGGATGCGGTAAGCGTGAGCAGTTCAGCGAGGGAATAGGTGCCCAGATATTTTGACCCCTTGAGGATGTTTTCCAGCAGTTCCTGAAGATCCATGAATTTATCCTCTTACGTGCACGCGGAGGAATATTTTGATTCTCCCACAGACTGCCCTTTTAATAATCTCGATTATTTATTCGCAACCGGTGTATTATATATTTGCGAAGTTATCTTCGCGCGAATGAAGAAGAACCCCATTTAAAAGCGATTCCACTGCAACCTTATCTTTTCACCATAAGAGGATTCCGTTCTATCCTCCCCGGGAATCGCCATGCATAAGTTGTAGGAGATATAACGGTATTTCTGTTTATGATATTTTTCCCGATGGTGATCTCCGCTGTTGCGGTTCTTGCTACCCTTGTCTATGCCTCTTACCTGGACATCAAAGACCGTCGCGTGCCGTTCAGGACATGGTATCCGATGGTTATTGTAGGAATCGCGGCAACGATCGTACTCTTCTACCAGCAGACCGGAAATATCAGCCTGATCGTTGGTTACCTCGCCCTGATAGCCAGTTTCTTTTACGCGGACTATATCGACAACCGCGACCCTGACACCCCGTTCAGGTTTTATTACCTGGCAGCCGTTCTTGCCCTTCCCGCCATCTCCTGGTTTATCATACCGGCTATTTCTACAGGAAAACTGCCCGAGATCCAGCTCATCCCTTGGTACGTGATGTTTGTCGGGCTTCTTGCCTATGTATCCTACCGGGAATCCAAAAAGAGACCGGAGCGGAAACTTACAGCAAAACAGCTCCGGAAAGATAACATGCTGGATTCAAATGTGGAAGCCGTCTTAACCCGCTGGTATTTCGTCCTGGTTATTATCATTCTTGCCATCGCGTCGTTCTACATGATCGGCGGCGGGAGCTGGGGAGTCTCCGGCATTTATATCGCCCTCGCGGCCATCTTCTGTGGTGTCTTTTACATCTTCGGCCAGATGCACTTCTTTGGCGGCGCCGATGCATGGGCACTTATCTTTATTGCATTCTGCATCCCGACCTTCCCCATAACCCCCCTCCTCAATACGCCACCGCTCGGGTTCCTCTCCTTCTCGGTGCTGATCAATGCGTTGATCCTCAATCTGGTCGCACCGGTGGGTATTTTCATTATCAATATCGTAAAAGGAAACCGCGCTCCGCTCCAGTACATGTTCTTCGGGTTCCCGGTCGAAGGAGAGAAAATCCAGGATTCATGGGGCTTTGTGATGGAGGACTTCACTGAAACAAAGGGCATTGTGGAGCGGAAATTTATCGGATTCTGGGACTCCTTGCGCAGGATGCGTTCTGACGAAGGCAGGATCTATACAAAAGATCTCCGGGAACACCCTGAAGAGTTCGAAAAGGAACTGGGGCTCTACAAAAAAGCAGGAACGGTCTGGATCTCCTATGCCGTCCCGTTCATTATCCCAATCACTGCCGGCCTTATCACCGCTATTGTCTGCGGGGATTTCCTGCTTGCAATCATGACCTTCATTACCGGTGGTGCATAAGGTGCTTCCCCTCCGGTTCTCTGACGGTGGGCTGATCCCGGTGATCGTGCAGGATACAAAAACCCGGGATATCCTCATGATGGCATACGCAAACGAGGAGGCAGTGCGCCTCACGGAGACGACCGGCTATGCCCATTACTACAGCCGGAGCCGGAAAAAACTCTGGAAGAAAGGCGAGGAGAGCGGCCATTTCCAGAAAGTGGTGAAAATCCTAGTGGACTGCGACGAGGACTGCATCCTTTACGAAGTTGAGCAGACCGGTGCTGCCTGCCATACCGGGTACCACAGCTGCTTTTTCAGGTCGCTTGACGGGGATATTATCGGCCGGAAGATCTTTGATCCGGAAAAAGTCTATGGCAGGACCGGGCACTGATTCCGTGTCCGGCGCTGGATTATTTCATCAGGGCATTTCCTGTGGCAGGCATACGATGAGACGATATGTATGAGCGATTCACCTGATACACGAGAAGCCACAAACCGGCTAAAAGAGCGCACCGCTCACCTTTCAGTCATCTCCAATACCGGTCTTGTCATCCTGAAATTTGGTGTGGGCTTTGCCATCGGCTCCGTGAGTATACTCTCTGAGGCCATCCATTCCTCCATGGACTTGCTCGCCGCGGTCATCGCCTTTTTTTCAGTGAAAAAATCCGCAGAGCCACCTGATGCCGGCCACTCGTTCGGGCATGGGAAATTCGAGGATGTCTCCGGGCTTATCGAGGCGCTGCTCATTTTTGTTGCGGCGATCGTGATTATCCTTGAAGCCTCCTTCAAACTGCTGGGGGGACAGGGACCGGAGTTCTCTCCCGCCCTGCTGTCGGCCGGTATTGTGGTGATGGGCATATCGGTACTCGCCAACTGGTATGTCTCCACACGTCTCATGAAGGTAGCAAAAGAGACAGAGTCCATTGCCCTTGAGAGCGACGCGTGGCACCTGCGGACAGATATTTATACATCGCTTGGTGTTTTTGCAGGATTGATCCTTATCCATTTCACCGGCCTTACGGTTCTTGACCCGATCATCGCCATTGCGGTTGGCCTTGTGATCCTGAACGCCGCGGTCAATCTCCTGAAACGGTCGTTTGCCGATCTCATCGATCATTCGATCCCCAAACTGGATGAAGACCGGATCAAGGCGATCATCTGCGCTCATGCAAGCGAATATGCCGGGTTCCACGGTCTCCGTACACGGCGGTCAGGGCCGGAAATATTTATCGAATTTCATTTGGTGGTTCCCGGTGAAGTTTCTGTCAACCAGTCCCACGATCTTGCCGATCACCTCGAAGCAGACCTGCTCGTGGAGTACCCGAGAGCAAATGTGACCATCCATATCGAGCCCTGCAACAAAGGATGTAACCGGTGCGGTTCATTTTGTACATATTATGAAAAGGAAAAACTGCACAAACCGTGAATGCGGGGAATTCGTTTTTTTTAAATAGTTTAAAAACCGGACTGGTGGATGGGATCGTTCTTCTTGATCTACATCTCTTGAACCCGACCTTTTGGAAGCGTCACGATAAAAGATGACCCCCGGACATCGGGAACCAGCGTAATTCCAGATCCTCTCACTTTATAGATAGAGACATATGATTAATATACTCACCTCTATTTGTCTCTTTTTAATGTATATACGTACATATTCTATGTCGAAAAACTGTATATTAACTCTGGTTGATTTGATGATCGAACACCATGAAAACGAAACGGAGTTCGTATGTATTTGTGACAGTATGCCTCGCGGCATTACTCATTGTATCGATGCTCGTTGCCGGCTGTACCAGCAACGGGACAACCGCTTCCCCGGCTGCAACCCAGACACCAGCCGCTGCAGCAGCCACGCAGGCAGCCGCAGCCACTGCAGCCCCGGTAGTATCAGCGACGGCAGTTCCGACAACTGCAGCACAGCCGGAAAGCATTTCAGTTTCTGGTTCGACAACCGTCCTGCCCATTGCACAGGCTGCAGCCGATGCCTATGAGAAACTGCACCCAGAAGCAAACATCCAGGTATCCGGTGGCGGATCGGGTGTCGGTGTCGCCGCAGTCGGTGCAAAGACCGTTGATATTGGTATGAGCTCTGCAGCAATAACCCCGGCTCAGATGAAACAGTATCCGTCCTTTAATGTGATCACCGTTGCTCACGATGGTATCGCAATTATCGTCAACCCGCAGAACACGATCCAGTATATCACCCTCGATCAAGTCAACCAGATATACACCGGTAAGATCACCAAGTGGACCCAGATTACCGGTGCAAGCGTTCCCAACACCAACAACCAGATTGTGCTCATCGGACGTGACAGTTCATCCGGTACCCGCACGTATTTCGATCAGACTGTATTAAACAATGGGAAACCGGCGACTTCCATGCTTGAACAGAATTCCAACGGTGCAGTCGCACAGAGTGTTGCCCAGACTCCCGGAGCAATCGGGTATGTATCTATCGGGTTCCTCTCATCGGATGTCAAGGCATTGCCCATCTGGTACAATGCTCAAAGCATGATTGTACCCAGCCAGGCTACAGTCGCGAACAAGACCTATCCGATCTCCCGTGACCTCTACATGATCACAAACGGCCAGCCCACCGGCCTAGCAAAGGATTACATCGACTTTATCCTCAGCCCGGACGGCCAGAAGATTGTATCAGATCAGGGCTACGTCCCCCTGACGTCCTGATGGGATCATCACACAAAACCACTTCACTTTTTTGGTTTTAAGGGGGCGACTAACGATTACATTCTTACAAAGGTTTACCGGGAGTGCCGCAGGGTGTACCGCGCAGGTTTCCCGGATCAAGGAAAAAATTGTCAAATCCGTCTTCTTCCTCACAGCATTCTTTGCAGTTGTCGTTGTTTCATTTATCCTGCTCTTCTTGCTCCGGGATGGCTATCCGATCTTTCAGACAGTGGGTATCTTCAATTTCCTCTTGGGAAGTTCGTGGACTCCTTCCGCTGTTGAACCCAGTTACGGGATCTTTGCCCTCATTATCGGGACGATCCTCGTTACCCTGGGTGCCATGATATTTGCTGTCCCGCTTTCCATCGGCTGTGCGATCTATATATCAGAACTCGCCTCCCCCCGGGTAAAAAGTATTCTCAAGCCGGCAACAGAACTACTTGCCGGGATTCCTTCAGTAGTCTACGGTTTCTTTGGTCTGATTGTACTGACCACGTTCATCCGTACTACGTTTAACATCCCGACCGGGCAGACGTGGCTTGCCGGGTCGGTTCTCCTTGGGATCATGGCACTTCCCACGATCATCAGCGTATCCGAAGATGCCATCAGTTCGGTTCCCCGTGAATATCACGAGGGGTCTCTCGCTGTCGGGGCCACCCGGTGGCAGACGATCAGCCGGGTCGTTGTCCCGGGCGCCCTCTCCGGGATTGCTGCTGCGATCATCCTCGGTATCGGCCGAGCGATCGGTGAGACCATGGCTGTTATCATGGTGACCGGAAATGCAGCTCTCATCCCGGACCCCATCTGGAATGTGCTATCCCCCATCCGCACCCTCACCGGAACACTTGGTATCGAGATGGGTGACGTTGCGGTCGGAAGCGATCACTACCACGCTCTCTTCGGTCTCGCCGTTGTCCTGCTCATCATCGCGCTCATTGTCAATCTGAGCGCAGTGGCAATACTTTCGTACCTCCGTGACGGGAGAAACGCAGGTCCTGCCCGCTCTCCCCGTTTCAAATCGCCGTTTTACTCATCGCTCAAAAACAAATTCGACCAGTGGTTCCGGATCGTTGCCCTCGTCCTGCTCATACTGCTGCTCCTTTCTGCCGGTCTCTGGTGGGCAGCACTGGCAGTCGTTCTTGCGGCAGCAGCTTGGCATTACGGCAGGGACCGGCTCTCACAAAAGTATATCCAGACAATAGCCTTTGCCGTGATTACGGCAGCGGCACTGATCGTTCTTGCAATCCTCGCGATCATTCTCGGAGACATCATTATCAACGGCTTCCCTGCACTCTCCTGGGATTTCCTTACCCAGGCCCCCAGCAATCTTGGCAGGTCCGGGGGAATTTTCCCGGCGATTGTCGGAACCCTGTACCTGGTAACCGGTGCCATTCTCATTGCGTTGCCCATTGGGGTCGGGGCTGCGATCTACCTTGTTGAATATACCCGCGAGGGCCGGATTACAAAACTGATCAGGACGGGCGTGGACCTCCTCAACGGAACGCCGTCAATCGTCTTTGGCCTCTTTGGTTTTGCATTCCTCGTACTCTTTCTCAAGATCGGCGTCTCACTCCTTGCAGGTATGATCACGCTCGCCCTGATGGTACTCCCGACCGTCATCCGAACAACGGAAGAATCCCTTAAAAATGTCCCGCAGTCACTCCGTGAGGGGAGCCTTGCTCTCGGGGCCACCCAGTGGCAGACGATCCGAAAGGTCGTCATCCCCCCGGCAATCCCGGGCATTGTCACCGGGGCGATCCTCTCTATCGGCCGGGCGGCCGGAGAGACGGCACCGATCATGTTCGTAGCAGTCGTCTTCTCAACCCGGTTCCTGCCAAACTCGCTTTTTGAACCGGTCATGGCACTGCCGTACCATCTCTACATCCTTTCGACCAATGTACCAAACTCATCGACCAACAGGTACGGGACGGCGCTTGTCCTCCTGATGCTGGTCGTGGCGTTTTACTCGGTCGCGATCCTGATCAGAAGTCATTATGCAAAAAAGGCACGGGGATAACTTATGTCGGATACAACAATCATTTCCACACGGAACCTGAACCTCTGGTATAACGAGAAACATGCACTCCAGGATATTTCCATGGAGATTGAAAAGAAAAAGACCACTGCACTGATCGGACCTTCCGGGTGCGGGAAATCCACGCTCCTGCGGTGTTTCAACCGGATGAACGATCTCATCAACCGGGTAAAGATCACCGGGGAACTCCTGCTTGATCAGGAGAACATGCTCTCCTGCGACATGGATGTAGTGAACCTGAGAAAAAGGGTCGGCATGGTCTTCCAGCGGCCAAACCCGTTTCCCAAATCCATCTACGAAAATGTCGCGTACGGCCCTCGAGTCCACGGAATCAACGACCGTAAGAAACTGGATGCAATCGTGGAAAAAAGCCTGAAGCACGCTGCACTCTGGGAAGAAGTCCGGGACCGGCTGGATGAGTCCGCACTCGGGCTCTCGGGCGGCCAGCAGCAGCGGCTCTGCATCGCGCGGACCCTCGCGGTCGAACCCGAAGTGATCCTCATGGACGAACCCTGCTCGGCACTTGACCCGATTGCAACGGCAAAGATCGAGAACCTTATTGAGATGCTCAAGGAGGATTACACGGTCATCATCGTCACGCATAACATGCAGCAGGCAGCCCGGGTAAGCGACTATACCGGATTCATGTACCTCGGTAAGCTGATCGAGTACGACAGTACAACAAAGATCTTCGAACACCCCAAAGAAGACCTGACCGAGAACTATATCACCGGCCGGTTCGGGTGAGGCGGGAATATGACAGATAAATTCCATTCGGAACTCAAAAACCTCAAATCAGGAGTCTCTGAGATGGCACGGTTTGCCCTCTCGATGCTCCAGGACTCGCAGGATGCATTTATCAACCAGGACGACGCCCTTGCAACGAGCGTTCTGGACAGGAAAGACCGGCTCCGGGAGATGACGGGTACGCTTGAAGAGAACTGCTACCAGCTCATCGCCCTAAACCAGCCGGTGGCAAAAGACATGCGGACCATCGTCTGCTCTCTCAAAGTCATCGCCGCCTCGGAAAGGATCGGAAGGTATGGCAAATCGACCGCGAAGATCGTAAAAGAGATCGCCGGCAAACCCCATATTGCAAACATGATGAGCCTTCCCCTCATGTCAGAGTACGTGCTTGCGATGATCGATGATTCCGTCACTGCCTACGAGGCAGAGAATATAAAAAAACTCGAAGGGTTTTCGGCGCGGGACGACGCGATTGATGCGCTGCGCCATTCCATCTTCCGTGAAGCGATCACGTACATGATGGAGAATCCAAAGACAATCACGCAGGCGACGTTCTATATCATCATTGCCCGGTACCTGGAGCGCTGCGCAGACCACGCCTGCAAGATCGCCGAGAACGTCCAGTACATGGAAACCGGTGAGATGGTAGAGATCAAATAACCGGAGTTTCCCTGTGCAGGATCCCCACGTGAGTGCCGTATCCGGTCAGTTGTTTACAATAATCGTCCCTTTTATTGATGGATTATCTGCGCAGTGATACGTATATGTTCCCGGCACGGTGAACGTGAACTGGAAGCGGTTGTTGGTACCAAGCAGGGGGGAAGTAAACGAATCCGGATCCCCGGTGTCAGAGGTGACGATATGGCGCCCGATATCGATATTGAGCCAGGTGACGGTGACCGTGCGCTGGATCACGAGGATCTGGGGATTGACCCCAGCACTCCCGATCAGGATGGTGGTCTTTGGGGAATACACCGGTGTCGGGGTGGGGGCCGGCTGGGACGACGGACTTGTGCAGCCCGCGACAAGGATGAGCATGCCAACCAGCAGAAGTGTACCGGCCAAGAGCGTGAAATGACCGGAGCGAACGTGCATATAGTACGGTTTATTCTATTGCATTAAAATGTCGTGGTCGTTCGCTCCGCAAGGCACGGCGATCGAACGACGGGAGACCAGGATTCACATATTACCTGTGGTGGGCAGCAATCACAGGACGAACGCGACCTCATGCCGGCCCGCACCAGGTACTAATGATACCGGGAACGTGTACAGCACCTGCAGCCCTTGTGCATCCTGCGGAATGATGTAGACCAGATCCACCGTGCCGGTGGTCCCGGGCAGTGCATCGTATGAGACTTTGGATCCTATCCCGGTGGAATAATAGTTGTTCCCACGGGAATCAGTCAGGATAAAGTCACCGGAGGGGATGCTGATTGTCGTATCCCGGTTAAAATTCTGAATGCTGGCAGTTACCGTGTAAAACCGGCCTGCGTTGAACGTGTTCTGCCCGGCACGTGCCTGCGTTATCATCACCTGGAGATCGCCATCAAGGACCGGCTCGTTGATATCATAACGGGGTACCGGGGTTGGCGATGCCGCACCCGAACTGATCGCAGTTGACATATTCATACCGGTTACCATGGAGAGATGAAGCGCCGGGATGACCAGATAGACGCCGACCAGGACCAGAAATACCAGAATGATCGCTGGTATCAGGTATTTTTTTAGTTCC
The DNA here is from genome assembly GCF_049690535.1 of Methanoregula sp. Lineage (GTDB taxonomy): Archaea > Halobacteriota > Methanomicrobia > Methanomicrobiales > Methanospirillaceae > Methanoregula. Next base: position 20,688 of record NZ_JBAVMX010000092.1, read on the forward strand.
TGCGGTGGCGTTTTGAGTGGCAGGGGCCCGCCGCATTTGATGCAATGCTCATAGATTGTCGGGTTTTCGGTCCCGCACCAGGGACACCTTTTTATTGACATTGGTCGCCACCGTATCTTCCCGATAGTTACCCTTCTCGGGGAACAATTCAGGGCACAGGACAGATCCAGGAAAAATGGTATTTCCTGCCGCAAGCTCTGGATGTGTGAGTACTATGCTGCGCCGGCCGTCCTTATTGAATTTTCTTTTTTATTTCAGTGCCGGATGAATGTCAGTTCCCTTAAATGATTCAGAGATGCACAATCTGTATCCATAGTGTTCCACCCCCGGGGGAATGCGAACAGGGAGTGAGTCATGAAAAAACGACGATCTTCAGGAGGGATACCGGACACGATGATACCGGCCCCCGCGACATTCATACCATACCTGCGGTTATGCACTTGAGAAAGAAAAATAAAAAAAATAATTGTCGCAGGGGTCTTTAGCGCCCGGTGCGACTGATCGCGAACGACACAAGGGACGTTCCGGTCTGGTTCCCCGTGATTCTGTTCTGCCGTATCACGCTGCAGGCAGGACGTGGACAATGGCTTGGAGAATCGCGATGATAATGTTAAGGAATACCGTCCAATCAAACATTCTCGCTCACCTCCTTTGAGTGTGTATGAAGGATACTTCTCTATGTTTTGTTATAACGCTGGCGATGAGTGAAAAAAAATTTGCACTCATGTGCAGCGGAAGGGAAAAGAAAGGGAAAAATAGGCATGACCTCAGGGAAGGTTCCCTGCCGCAGTCCGGGCCGGTGGGGGGAGGGGGTACCCCCTACCTGCTCCGGTACATGGGGAGGGGGTGATCCCCTTCCGGAAAAATTAATGGAGGGGGGGACCCCCCTCCCCCCCTTTCCCGCGAAACGACTCTTTTTCTGTACGGCCAAATCCTGTGTTTCTTGTGGAACTACGATGTAATTACAAATCTGGTGAGGTTACCGTTTTTGGTTAGGGGGGTCGATTCGGGCCGGATGGGGGAGGGGGACCCCCCTCCCCCTTTATTGGGTATGGAACCGGAAGGTGGCATTAGTTCAGGATCAAACTGAGGGGACGGTGGCCGGTCCCCCCGGATTTTCCCATTTTTTCCGCCGAACCCCTTATAAACCCCAACGCCTCATATCTTTAACTATCAACGATACTCTGTCGTTGAACGAATAGTATACAACACCATACTATATGGGAGAGAATATTTTATGATACTGGTACCAGATACGAGCGTCCTCATCGACGGGCGCATAACATCGATGATAAAGGCCGGTGAATACAAAGGAGCAACAATAATCGTCCCGGAAGCGGTGATAGCAGAACTCGAAGCCCAGGCAAATAACGGACGCGAAATAGGGTTCTCGGGCTTAAATGAGCTGCAGTCGCTGTGCAAAATGGCCGAGGAGAAAACCATAGAACTCAAATTCTCCGGTATCCGCCCCACGCTCGAGCAGGTCAAGCTTGCAAGCGGCGGCGAGATCGATGCGATGATCAGGGGCATCGCCATTGAGAATGCTGCACGGTTTATCACGAGCGACAACGTGCAGGCCGAAGTGGCGCGGGCAAAAGGGCTCGACGTCATCTACTTAAAACCGCAGATCACCGATTTTGTCCCGCTCGGGATCGACCAGTTCTTTGACGAGCACACCATTGCCGTGTACCTCAAGGAACGGGTGCCCCCGGCCGCAAAGAAGGGCACCATCAACGACATGAAACTCGTGAAGATCCGTGACCAGCCATGCAGCGAGTACGAACTCCGCAACCTCGCGCAGGAGATCCTCGAACGGGCAAAACGGGACCCTGACGGATTCATCGAGGTCGAGAAGCGGGGCATAACGGTCGTCCAAATCGGCTCCCTGCGCATCGCGATTGCGAGGAGGCCGTTCTCGGACGGCATGGAGATCACTGCCGTGCGCCCTATCGTGGACATCACGCTCGACAACTACGCGAAATCCGACGTCATCAAGAAAAGGATCGTCTCCAACCAGAGAGGCCTTATTATCGCCGGGTCTCCCGGCGCAGGAAAGACCACGCTCGCCCAGGGGATCGCGACGTACCTCTCCGATGCAGGCTATGTCGTCAAGACCATGGAAGCGCCCCGCGAACTCCAGGTGCCCGACCAGATCACGCAGTACACCACGCTCGACGGCAGCATGGCCAACACCGCCGATGTCCTCCTGCTCGTCCGCCCGGACTTTGTCATCTTCGACGAACTGCGGAAGAACGAGGACTTCACGGTCTTTGCCGACATGCGGCTTGCCGGCCTCGGCATGATCGGGGTCATCCACGCAAACAGCGTGCAGGATGCGCTCCAGCGCTTCTCCGACCGCGAGGACTTCTCCGTCCTCTCGCAGATCATCAACACGATCGTCTTTCTGGAAAAAGGCGTCGTCACGAAGATCTACGATGTCGGCTTTACCATCAAAGTGCCCGAAGGCATGGGTAACGAAATGCACATCCGGCCCGTGACAACCGTCACCGAATCCGAGACCGGAAAACTCGTGCTCGATGTGTTCCGGTACGACGGCCAGACGATTGTCATGCCGGTGCTTGAGAGTACCGCCGCCGCACCTGCCGCACGAAGCACCCCGGCGCCGCAGGCCACCAGCATCAGCCAGCCGGTCTTCCCGGTCAACAAACCGGGCAGTTCCCTTTCATCCATCCCGGACGCGACCCCCAAGGCCCCGACCGACGAACGCCCCGGCTGGAAACTTGCCGAAAAGGAGATCCAGCGCGAGATCGGGCGGTACACGGACGGTGCTGTCGATGTCGATATGATCAGCGATACAAAAGCTGTCGTCTACATCGATGACAAGGATGTCCCGGCCGCTATAGGGAAGGGAGGCAAGAATATCTCGGCCATCGTCAACAAGATCGGGATCGGCATCGATATCAAGCCCAGGTCTGAATTTGACCGGCAGATTCAGGTAACGCCACAGAAAGCGGAAGGGGAGTTTTCAGTCGGAAGCGGGATCAAGATCCAGACCGACAAGAAACAGCTCGTCATCGTCGCTCCCGAACAGTCAGGGAAGATCGTGGACGTCTTTGCGGGGAAGGAGTACCTCTTCACGGCGACGGTAAACGAGACCGGAGAGATCAGCCTCGCCAAGAACTCGAGCATCGCACAGGAAATGATCCGGCGCTACCAGAATAACGAGAATATCAAGCTGAGGCCGGTATAACACCCCCTGTTTTTTTACAAGAATACTTTCACATACTATAAGGAGAGGTGAAGGGATTTTGAGCGAATTTGATCTGGGCAGATTTGAAGAAGAAGCGCACGAACGGTGGCTCCACGCGTTTGAGTCCAACCCTTCGAACCGCGAAAAATATTACATAACCGTCGCGTTCCCGTACCCGAGCGGCGCCATGCACGTCGGCCACGGCCGGACGTACATCGTCCCCGATGTGATCGCACGGTTCTGGCGGATGCGGCAGAAACAGGTGCTCTTCCCGATGGCGTTCCATGTCACGGGAGCACCGGTCGTCGGTATCTCAAAGAGGATCGCGAGAAACGATCCAAAGACGATCCACCTGTACCGCGACCTCTATAAGGTCCCGCAGAACGTTTTGGAAGAATTCACGAACCCGCTGACGATTGTCAAGCACTTTGCTGCCGAGTACCAGCGCGTGATGACCTCGTGCGGTCTCTCGATCGACTGGAGACGGCGTTTTATCACCGTGGACCCGACTTACAGCAAGTTCGTCGAGTGGCAGTGGAAACACCTGTACGAGGCAGGACATGTCATCAAGGGCGTGCACCCGGTCCGGTACTGCACGGTCGATGACAACCCGGTCGGCGACCACGATCTCCTCGAAGGGGACAAGGCAGAAGTGATCAAGTTCACGCTCGTCATGTTCCGGTTCGGCGATGCGTTCATCCCCACCGCCACGCTCAGGCCCGAGACGATTCACGGGGTCACCAACCTCTGGGCAAACCCGAACGTCACCTACGTGAAGGCGCTCGTCGACGGCAAGGCCTGGATCGTCTCAAAGGAAGCCGCAGAAAAACTCGTGTTGCAGGATCACACGGTCGAGGTAAAAGAAGAGATCGCGGGTAAAGATCTCGTCGACAAGACTGTCAGCCACCCGCTCTGCGGCATCGTCCCGATCCTCCCGGCTGACTTTGTCGACCCCGACATGGCGACCGGGATGGTCATGAGCGTACCCGCCCACGCACCTTTCGATTATATCGCCCTCCGTGACCTCCAGCAGCAGGGAAAGTACACGACCATCAAGCCCGTTCCCCTGATCAAGGTTGAGGGTTACGGGGAAGTCCCGGCGCAGGACGCGATAGAACGGGCCGGCATCCACCACCAGATGGACAGCCGGATGGATGCGCTCACGCAGGAGATCTATTCTGCCGAGTTCTCAAAAGGAAAACTGTTCGCAAAGTTCGGCGGAAAACCGGTCCGGGTCGCACGCGAGGATATGGCGCAGGAGATGCTCGACAAGTACGACTCAGTCGTCATGTACGAGTTCGATTCCCGCCCTGTCATCTGCCGGTGCGGGAACAAGGTCAAGGTCAAGATCCTCCACGACCAGTGGTTCCTGAAGTACAGCGACCCCGCGTGGAAGCAGCAGGTCAGCGACCACTTAAAGGACATGGCCCTCGTACCCCCCGAGGTCCGCACCGAGTTCGACCGAACGGTCGGCTGGCTCAAGGACTGGGCCTGCACCCGGCGTGTCGGCCTTGGGACGAAGTTCCCGTGGGACCCGGCCCAGCTTATCGAGCCGCTCTCCGATTCAACCGTCTACATGTCCTATTACACGATCGCCCATAAGATCCGGGAGATCGACCCGAAACTCCTCATTCCTGAAGTCTTCGATTACATTTTCCTCGGGAAAAAGTCCCCTGACCTGCCCGAGAAGAAGAAACTCGACGCGATGCGGGAAGAGTTCCTGTACTGGTACCCGTACGACTTCCGGTTCTCGGCAAAGGACCTTATCAGTAACCACCTCACCTTCCAGATCTTCCACCATGTAACGATCTTCCCGAAGGACAAACTCCCGAAGGGCATGGTCGTTTTCGGTATGGGCCTCTTAAACGGCGCGAAGATGTCGTCATCTAAGGGAAATGTCTTCCTGCTGGAGGATGCGGTTAGCGAGTTCGGTGCCGATACCGTCAGGATGTTCTTGACCGGCAGCGCCGAGCCATGGCAGGACTTTGACTGGAGAAACGAACTCGTCCTATCCACGAAAAAGCAAATCGAGCGGTTCTATGCGACCATTATGGAACTGAAAGTGGCACAGGGCGAGCCACAGGACATCGACCGCTGGCTGATCAGCCGGCTCCAGGAACACATCGTAAAGATGACCGCGGCTCTCGAAAACTTCCAGACCCGGCAGGCCTTGCAGGAAGCCTCGTTTGGAATCGAGACCGACCTGAAGTGGTACCGCCGCCGGCTGCCCGAAGGCTGCGATGGCAGCAGGGAACTTGCCACGCTCTGTTCAGTCTGGACCCGGCTCCTTGCGCCGTTCATCCCGTTCACGGCAGAACACTTGTGGACGGAGATGGAAAACAGGGATCTCATCTCGTTTGCCGAATGGCCGGTCGCAGACGAGAAACTCATCAACACGAAGATCGAGCTTGCCGAGGAACTCCTCGCCCGCACGGTAGAGGATATCGAATCGATCAAAAAACTGATCCAGCTCACGCCAAAGTCGCTTTCTATCGTGCTCGCTCCCGCATGGAAGTACGAGGTCTTCCGGACGATTGCACAGTCAACCGACCGGAACACGGTGATCAAGGAGATCATGAAGAACGACGAGATGAAGAAGCGGGGCAAAGAGGCGACCGATGCGGCAAAGCAGTGCACCACCCTCATCCACCGCCTGCCCCCACAGGTCGTGGAACCGCTTGCAAAAGAGCCGCTCAACGAGCGTGCGGTCTTTGAGGCGGCACAGGCATTCCTCGAAAAGGAGTTTGGTGTCCCGGTCCATATCACCGACGCGGAGTCGAGCGGCCATGCAAAAGGGGCGACTGCCCTGCCGTTCAAGCCGGCGATTGTGATCGAATAATCTCCTTTTTTTCACGTATCAGACGGTCGGGGCTGCTACCCTGAAAAACCGGTGAGTCCAACGTCGTGATCCTGGGGTGGATCACGTCACCGGCTCGCCACGGTACCCGTGGGATGCCAGTATCGCGGATACCTTCTGCATCCATCCGGGATCGCCGGATGGTAGGGTTATCAGGTGAGACGTATCCGGTGGCGTTCCGGATACAGCCTCTATGACAAGAGGTCTGATCTCCTCGATCCAGATCCGGGCAAGGACGGGATCGGCAGTCTGGATATCCGCTCTCCCGATCATTCTGCCTGCGACCCCGCCACGGGAATCAAAGATCACCATGTGATAACACCGGAATTCCCGACAGATCTGCGGCCGGGTCGGGTAGATCGCACATACCGCTCCCGGTCTTTCAGGGTTCTTGCGCATGAAGATACAGCCCGTGCGGGAACCTGATGTACCCCATTTTCCTGAGATGAATTCCTCATCGATCTCATCAGCGAACTCCGGTTGCACGTGAACCGGGAAAACCTCGTCGGTGATCCCGTTCCTGCAGTAATAGTCCTGTTCAGTTAGCTGACGCTCGATCCTGATGTATGCGCCAAGACTTGTGCAGCATTTTCCGCAGCCGTCGCAGTCAAACGTTACCATGCCCGTACCACGATCAGTGTGCAATAGCAAAGGAAAAAATGAAGAGGGCGAGCGAGGAGTTATTCCTCAGCCACGCTTTTTGCCCGCTTTACCCGCTCCTTCGTGGAGAAACCCGTCGCTGCGTCCAGGAATTTCCTGAACCGCTTGTTGGTGTCGATGATCACCTCATCACTTGCCGTGGTATCGGATTCGGTGTTTATCCGGAGTGTTTTTCCATCGGCACCGCAGATCGCTTCCAGATTTTTGAGGGCGCCGAACCGGATCCGGTATGCTTTCCCGTTCTTTTCCGGCTCAACGCCGAAGCAGTTTTTGAGTTCTGCAACGATTCGTGGTTCGAGGTCTTTAGTAAGCCCTCTTTTGATGGGGTACTCCTGCATACACTTTTTTAGGTAGTGCGTGTATGTTAATTTAATGACGACCGATTCCTCGCATGATCTCCAGATCTTTTCAAAACCGCTTCACGGTGAAGGCACTTCGGTGCTGATGGGTTTCCCCGGGAGCGGACTTGTCGGTACTATCGCCCTCCAGTACATGGTCGACCAGCTCGAATTTGAGCTGGCCGGCACCATGACCTCCCGGTACTTCCCCCCCCTTGCCATGATGAACAAGGGTGTGATCAACGACCCGGTCAGGCTGTACATGAAAAACGATATCGCTGCAATCGTCGCCGACATCCCGATCCACCCCATGATCTGCTACGAGATCTCAAACGGCATCCTCGACTGGCTTGCGCCGTACAAGCCAAAAGAAGTGCTCACCATCGCCGGGATCGTAACAAACGAGCCGGAGAAGCGCGTGTTTGGCGTTGCGACAACAACCGAAGCCCTCCAGCGGATACAGGATCTCACGGTTGTCCTGCCGATAGGGAGCATCTCGGGTATTGCATCAAGTATCCTCACAGGATGCAAGATCCGGGGCATACCAGCCTACGGGCTCCTGGGAGAGACTGTCAACGCACCCGATCCGCGTTCGTCAGCAGCGACGATCGAGGTGCTCAACAAGATGTACAACCTTGGCCTTGACGTCAAGCCCCTCATGGAACAGGCAGAGGAGATCGAACAGAGCATGCACAAGCTTTCCGAAGAAGTCCAGCAATCCGCAGATACGACACCGAAAAAAGATCTGCCGATGTACGGGTGATCCACGATGAAATGCGCTGCATTAACCGGTATATCGCCTGAAGTGATCCGGGATCTCCGGACAGGAAAACCCCGCACCATCGAACTTCAGAGTGCCCATAACATTGTGACCATGGCTGGTGTCGAGCCCGGACCCGAAGTCCATCTCTTCATGACTTCGATCGATATCGAAGACTTAGGCCCGGGGGATGCCGGGATCTGCGTGGACCTTCTCTCATCGGTGATCTCCATGAAACGGATCGTGGAATACTCCCAAGGGTTATATTACGAGGAGCGGGAACGGATGTCGGCCCGGGTGCAGGTAAAATACTGCTCCTCATCCACGGTAAAGGAAGTCTTCCATGAAAGTCTCTGTGCCCCGACGCAGGTGGAAGTGCTTAAATCCTCGTGCTATCATGCAGGGTAAGAAAGAATACTTTTTTCCGTGATACTGTTGAAAAAAACCATACCATTACACCTGCGTTGATTTTTTTAAGAAACAATCAACAGGGAAATACTGATCAGTCCCGGGCTCCCGGTGCAAAACAGGACGACAAGGATCTTTTTGTAATTCTCCTATTAAACGACTACCAGTGCAGGAGGAAGCAGATTAATTAGCCCTGAACACGAACTTAATAGGCGTCACGAGGGCTTGTGGCTTAGCCTGGACATAGCGCCGGGCTTCTAACCCGGACGTCGGGGGTTCGAATCCCCCCAAGCCCGTAGAGTACTTTTTTTATGTGTTGAACCGTGCCGGTACGGGGTAACCTGCGCCAAAAATGCCCGGTTTACCCGGGACGGAAATAAATACTTACAAGAACGTGAAAAAAGGAAAATGATTACTCGACTGAAGTCGGAGCGGCTTCTTCACCCGGCTGCTGGAGGATCTGCACGTCGACGATGTTGTACTGACGCAGTGCCAGTTTTTTTGCCTTGAAGATATTTTTGCCGTTTTTGCCGATTGCAATACCCCGGTCTTCGTCACTGACATCAACCGTGGCAGACTGGGCATCCGGTTCGCCGGTAAAGACAATGCTTGTCACTTTGGCAGGCAGGAAACAGTTTCTCAAAAACTGTTCGGGGTTGCTGTTATATTCAACGACCTCAATCTTCTTACCCATCACTTCAGAGGCCTTCTTGATGGATGCTCCTTTCTTCCCGATCGCAAGCCCCATGTCCCCGGGGTTCACGACAAAGATCAGTCTCTCGTTACGCTCATCAATGACACAGTCGCGGCTTCCCGCGCCCGTCAGCGATTCGAACTGGGAGATCAGGCGCATACAGTCTTCAGTCAGTTTGACTTCGACCATATCATGCCGTCCTCTTGAGGGAGAGAATATCTGACTCGCCAGGGCTTACAATGGCGAGTGTGCTCACCATGAAGGGTTTACCACATGCTTTGCCGAGAGCAACGCTCGACCCCTCAAACGTGTGGATAAAGAGATTCTCATACCCTGTGAGCTGGTTTTTAAAGTTCTCCGGGCAGTTTGCCGCGATGACAATCATCTGTGCTTTGCCCTCTTTTATGCATTTTTCCGTGTTGTTCTGACCGAGAATGACATTTCCGGTCTTGATCGCTCTTCTCAATGAAGCGTTAAAATCCATGTGCAATTCTCCTTGGTAGTTTTAGTTTGTCTGGTTTAATCGTTAGTTGTCGAGTTGCTTGACAGCCACCAGTTTGACATCACCGGTACCGAGCTGGATCGGCTGGCCGACGATGACATTCTCGGTGACCCCGCTCAGTTCATCAGTCTCGTTTGCGACTGCAGCGTCGAGCAGGTGGTTGACGGTCACTTCGAATGCGGCCCGGGAGAGGACACTTTCCTTCTCACCGGCAATGCCATGCCGGCCAATCTGCTTGACTTCGCCTTCCATACACATCATGTCTGCAACGAGCATGATATGCCGGACATCCACAAGGATACCCTGTTCGTTCAGGGTTGACTGGGCCTCGTGGATGATTGCGTTTCTCGCTGCTTCGACACCGAGTACCTGGGCGATTTCACTGATGTTGTTGGTGCGGGTCCGTGTGGTGTCCACACCCACGACATCAAATACGTCTTTTAGGTTGGAGCCTTCAGTATAAAGTATATACTCCCCGGTCTCTTTCCTGACGACGACCCGGAGGATATCGTCAATACCTTGGACGATGACATTTCTTACGTGCTCGGCAAGCTGGAAGAGGTTCTGGTAACTCTCCCTGTCCTTCGGAGTAAAGATAATGGTTGCCTTTGCCTCATCGATATCGTGCTCGAAGTCCCGGTAGTGCCGGCGGTCGCGGATCTTCTTTGGCGCGACATCCATAATCTCTGCGGGTGAGATCTTGCGTTTCTCGCAGACCTTGGTGTTGAGGTGGACGACCACCTGCATGTTCTCCATGTCGGTGGTGATATCCCCGAATTCATGCAGCGGGGCTGCCTCAATCTGCCAGCTGACTTCACGCGCCTTGTCCCGGTCGATACCATAATCGGGTTCGAGATAGACTGTCATGGTCGGGGTGCTGGGCTCTTTTCTGGCATCCATGATTTCGATGAGCCGGGGCAGACCCAGTGTCACGTTAATTTCCGCGACACCGGCGTAGTGGAAGGTACGCATCGTCATCTGGGTACCTGGTTCACCAATAGACTGTGCGGCGATTACACCGACTGCCTCGCAGGGCTCGATACGGGTCGAGAGATACTCCTTTATGACACGGTCCAGGATTTCCTTGAACTGTCCATCGGTAATTTCCTTTCCGTCAAGGAACGTACGCAGCTGGTCCTTGGTCTTTGGCAGAAGGTCTGCAGCCTCGATCTTCTTTTCGAACTTATCCGGTATCATGATGTTCAGACCTCCTCTTTTAACACGGCCTCAACAATGCCTCTGACATCGACCGGGTCTCCGAATGCGCTCTTCGTGGGGTCGGTGCTGTCCTCACCGTACTGGAACTGGATGATCCGTCCGCCGGTTGTCCGCACCGTGCCATCGTAGGCAACCTTGAGGTCCTGCAGTGCGTTAATCATGCGGCGCTGGAGGTACCCGCTCTGGGATGTACGGACTGCCGTATCGACAAGGCCTTCACGGCCACCAATGGCGTGGAAGAAGAACTCGGTCGGATTCAGGCCGCCCTTGTAACTGTGCGCGATAAACCCGTGGGCATCTGCACCCCGATCACCTTTCTTGAAGTGCGGGAGAGTACGGTCGTCGTAACCTCTGACGATACGCTCACCACGGACTGACTGCTGACCGATACAACCTGCCATCTGGGTCAGGTTCAGCATCGACCCACGGGCACCGGAGACCGCCATCACGACAGCGCTGTTCCCGAGACCAAGGTGGCGGCCGGCAATCTGACCGGTCAGGTCACGGGCTTTCCCGAGCACCTGCATGATCTGCATCTCGAGCGTTTCTTCAATGGTACGCCCGGGCATCGGCTCGAGTTGGCCATCCTCGTAGATCTTGATCCTACGGGTTACATCGATCGTGGCAGTCTTTAATACATCATCGATCTGGCCGTACTCGGTCTTGGAGAGGTCTTCGTCATCGATCCCAAACGAGAAACCGTCGAACATGATACCACGGATAGAGAGTTTGGTAACCTGGTCGATGAACTCTGTCGCACGCTTCATGCCGTATACCCGGATGATACGGTTGACAATCTGGCCGTCGAACGCACCGATCGCTTTCTTATCGATGGTTCCCGACTCCAGTTTCCCGTCAAAGATCCGTACATATGCGTCACGTTCGCAGAGTTCTTTCTTGCAGGTGTCGCAGTTCTGGCAGGAACTGGCTTTAAATACCATGTTGAGTGCGTCGGGAAGGATTTGGGAGAATACCTGCTTGTTGCTCCAGTATTCGATACCGTTCTCGGTCTTACCGGCCGGGGGCATGTGCTCGATCTTCACCGGCTTTAAGAGATAGAGGGTCTCTTCCTTGTTGAACCAGCGCATATCGTGGGTCAGCATGAAGATACCCGAGATATGGTCGTGAATACCTCCGATGATCGGACCACCGAAACGAGGCGAGAGAATGTTTTCCTGGACTGAACAGAGGATAAACGCTTCTGCCCGTGCCTCCTCGGTCTGGGGGACGTGGAGGTTCATCTCATCCCCATCGAAATCGGCGTTATATGGCGGGCAGACCGCGGGGTTGAGCCGGAAGGTCCGGCCATCCATGACTTTTACCCGGTGCGCCATGATGCTCATCCGGTGCAGGGACGGCTGCCGGTTGAAGAGCACGATATCGCCGCCGCGCAGATGGCGTTCGACGGTCCAGCCGGGTTCGATCATGTCGGCAACCGTGTCAAGGTTATCCGAGCCCAGACGGAGACGGCGGTTGTCCGGCCGTATCACGTAGTTTGCGCCGCAGGGGGAATTGACGTCGGGGCGGAGCGGGCCGGTCCGGGCGATCTGCTTGAGTTCCTCGATATTGTACGGGGTAACCCGTACGGGGATCGTCATCTCGTTTGCAACTGCAAGGGGGATACCTACTTCCGTAACCGAAAGGTTCGGGTCCGGGGAAATAACGGTACGCGAGGAGAAGTTCACACGCTTACCGGACAGTGAGCCACGGAACCGGCCATCCTTACCCTTGAGCCGCTGCGAAAGTGTCTTCAAGGGCCTTCCGCTGCGATGGCGGGCCGGCGGGCACCCGGCAACTTCGTTGTCCAGGTACGTCGTCACGTGATACTGCAGCAGTTCCCAGAGATCCTCGATGATCAGTTGGGGTGCCCCTGCATCCTGGTTCTCCTTGAACCGCTGGTTGATACGGATGATATCCACGAGCTTGTGGGTGAGGTCGTCTTCAGACCGCTGCCCGTTCTCAAGGATAATCGAAGGCCGCATGGTGACCGGGGGTACCGGGAGCACGGTGAGGATAGTCCACTCTGGCCGGGCAACTTTCGGGTTGATCCCGAGTGAAACCAAGTCTTCATCCGGGATCTTTTCAAGGCGTGCACGGATGTCGGCGGGGGTGAGCTTGTGCTCGACCTTCTTGCCCTCTTCGACCATCACTTCCGAGAACGTGGTTGGTTTCTCGAAGTTGATCTTGAGCTGCTGTTCGCCGCAGTGCGGGCAGACGCGCTCCTTTTTCACATCCTTTTCAGAGATCTGGTCTCCGGTCTGATCCTCATCCGTCCCGACAACTTTTTCCACTTCGTCAGGAGACAGGAGAACCCGTCCGCATGACCGGCAGGTAACACGCAGGAGTTTCCTGATAAGCCGCGTATACCCGACGTGGATAACGGGCTTTGCAAGTTCGATGTGCCCGAAATGCCCCGGGCAGTCGGCTGCCTTCTGGTCGCAGGTCTTGCACCGCAGCCCCGGGTCGATGACACCGAGGTTTAAGTCCATCAGTCCCTGCGGGTAGGGGAAGCCGTCATCATCGTAGGTATCTGCCCAGATGATCTTCCTGACACTCATCTCCCGGATCTCTTTTGGAGACAGCAATCCGAACTCAATTTTTCCAATTCGCTTTGGGCTTGGCATGACGCACCTCCTATACGACGTCCTCTAATCTTAGGCGGGGTGCTATCCCCATGCTCTTCATCTCATCCAGCAGGAGCTTGAACGCGTAACTCATCTCGACCGGGTAGATATCAGTCTCGTTACCGCAGGCAAGACACCGGGTCATGTTGCGCTTGCGGTCAAGCATCGCCACCATCCCGCACCGGGCACAGACATATTCCTGCACCTTATCCGATTCATCGAGCAGGCGTTCCTTTAAGGCCATTGCGGCACCGTGGCCGATCATGACATCACGTTCCATCTCACCGAACCGGAGACCGCCTTCACGGGCACGACCTTCGGTCGGCTGGCGGGTTAGCACCTGCACCGGCCCACGGGAGCGGGCATGCATCTTTGACGATACCATGTGGTACAGTTTCTGGTAGTAGATCACACCGATGTAAATATCGGCCTTGAATGCCTTACCGGTGATACCGTCGTACATCACTTCACGGCCGGTATGGGAGTAGCCGAGGTTTTTAAGCGATGCTCTGAGGTCTGTTTCAATTTCGCCACCGAATGCGGTTGCATTGATCCGCCGGCCTTCCATTGACCCGACTTTGCCACCGATCATCTCGAGCATATGCCCGATGGTCATACGGCTCGGGATTGCATGGGGGTTGATGACAAGGTCCGGGGAAAGTCCGCTCTCGGTAAAGGGCATGTCTTCTTGGCTCGCGATCAGTCCGATGACCCCTTTCTGACCGTGGCGGGATGCAAATTTGTCGCCGATCTCGGGCACACGCAGGTCGCGGGTCCGCACCTTGACGAGACGCGAACTGTTCTCGCCCTCGGTGATGATAACGGTATCAACGATACCATGCTCGTTGCTCCGCATGGTGACCGAGGTGTCGCGGCGTTTCTCCACGGCAATGAGCTCCCCTGAGGGTTCCTCAAGGAACCGGGGCGGGGAGGTCTTCCCAATAAGGACATCTTTTTCCGCGACAATCGTCTCGGGGTTGATGACACCGTCCTCGTCAAGATTCTTGTAGGACTCAGCACCATGAGCCCCGCTGACATCCTCATCCGGCACTTCGATCCGGTCGATCTGGCCGCCCGGGTACCGGCGTTCTTCGCCTTCGTAGGTCCTGAAGAAATGTGAACGGCCGAGACCCCGGTCAATCGAGGCCTTGTTGAAGATGAGCGCATCTTCAATATTATAGCCTTCATAGGAAAGGATAGCTACGACGAAGTTCTGCCCGGCAGGCCGGTCATCCGACCCTATCAGTTCAGAGGTCTGGGTGTGAGTGAGCGGTTTCTGGACGTAGTGTAGCATGTGACCCCGGGTATCGGGCCGGAGTTTCATGTTTGCCGAGCCAAATCCGAGGGCCTGCTTGACCATCCCGGCGCCCATCGTGACACGCGGACTTGCATTATGCTCCGGGAACGGGACATGCGCCGCACCAATACCAAGGATGAGCGAGGGATCGATCTCCAAGTGCGTGTGTTCCGGTGTGATGTCATCAGGGTTCATCGCGATGTAGAGGTCTTCTTCTTCCTCGGCATCGATGAACTCGATCATCCCGTGCTTCACGAAGTAGGAGAAATCGATCTCCTTTTTTGCGAGCTTTTTGATGTCCTCGTCACTGATGAGGCTCTTGCCGTCTTTTAATACGATCAGGGGGCGGCGTGCGCGGCCCCGATCGGTCAGGATTACCACATCGCCGTTGAAATCCTTATACGAGACATTTACCTCGCTTGATACGGCACCCTGACGACGCATGACCCGGATATTCTCAACAAGGGCTTTTGGGTCTTCGACGAGACCAACCAAGGCCCCGTCAACAAATACTCGTGACTTTTTCATCGGACCTCACCCCGGATCTGCTCGACATCTAGAGTATGCAGGATACGCATGATCTCCTCTTCATCGTTGACACCCTTGCTAATCTCGACCATCTGTGCGAAGTTTTTCACCAGACCACAATTCGGCCCTTCAGGTGTTTCGCTCGGGCAGATCCGGCCCCACTGGGTCGGATGCAGGTCACGGGCCTCGAAGTGAGGCTGTGAACGCGAGAGTGGGGAGATGACACGGCGCAGGTGAGAGAGCACGGCCATGTGATCGACACGGTCAAGAAGCTGGGACACACCCGTCCTTCCCCCCACCCAGTTACCGGTGGCGAGCGGATGGAGCAGTCTCTCGGTGAGTACGTCGGCCCTGACGGCAGTTGCAATTGACAGGTCACGGTGACGCATGCTCGCCCGTTCAAGCTGGTACTTGATATCACGGGTCAGCCGGTTGAGCGAGATACGGAAGAGATCCTCCATGAGGTCGCCGGCCAGTTTGAGCCGTTTGTTCGAGTAGTGATCCTTATCATCGATCCGGCGTTTGTTTAAGACAAGGTCAAAACAGGCTTCGGCCATGCGACCAAGGAAGTGCGCTTTTGCAAGGCGGATTGAGACGAGCGCCTCCGCATATCCTTCGTCGCCTTCCTTAAGCGTCACTGGCAGTGCGTAGTTGAGGTGCGGGAGCAGGTAGTTATCCAGCACGAACTCGGCACGCTTTTTCTGGTAATCCTTGGTCTGGTTGGGTGCGAGTTTCTTACCCACATACATGACACCGCCTTCGACAGAGTCGCACTCGCTCTCTTCAAGGTTCTGCATCATGAAGGTGAGGATATCCTCATCAGTCGAAACCGCGTTAACGACTTCCTGGTCGTTAGTCATACCAAGCGCGCGCATAAGGTCAACAAATTTCAGGTGTCCTGCAACGGATGGGAAAGAGACCTCCAAAAGGTTCTTCTTGTTGCGTTCCACGACAACGAGAGCGCGGTATCCCCGGAACTGCGAGAATACTTTTGCGACATAAATCCGCTCGTTGTAACGCTCGGTAAATTCGGTCATGATCTTGTTTGAGGCAAGATCCTCGAGCGTCATAAGCACGCGCTCGGTACCGTTGACAATAAAATAGGCGCCCGGATCAAATGCGTCCTCGCCGTGGGAGACGCGCTCGTCGTCGCTCATCCCGTACAGGTTGCAGGCAACCGACCCGACCATAATCGGCAGCTGCCCGATAGTTGTGACAATCGGTTCCTGCCGGTCCTCACCGTGCACGAGTGTCAACCCGAGCTGGATGGGTGCCGCATAGGTAAGGTTGCGCAGGCGCGCTTCGCACGGATACAGTTCACCCTGCGATCCGTCAGCCTCGCGTACAAGCGGCTTTTTTACCTCGATTGTGCCGAGCTCGACCCAGACCGGTTCATTGTTCTTGCCCCGGTTCTCGATGTCGGTCTCGATGATCTTCTGTTCATTGACCACTTTCTGAAGATTCTCTGTCAGGAAATAGTTAAAGGAGTCAAGCTGGTGGCGCGCAACATGCTCCCGTGCAAAGTATGCCCTCGATAAAACACTTCTGTCAATCAGATAGACCACCCCCGGCCATTATTTCTTGGGTCTCCTGATCACGAGTCGGTACGCTTCGGCTCTGCCGGCGGTATGACTCTTGCGGATAGTCCGTATCACATCATCGACTTTTGCGTCGACGGATTTGACAGCAGGATCGTCATGGTAAATTTTTGGTAATTGTTCCGTAGTAATATGGTAGCGGGAAAGGAGCGCTGAAACCTCCTCCTCGCTCATGAGCTGGTGATCCGGCACCATTACGTGCTTTAACACATTCAGTTTGGTGCTCAATGAAAAACCCCCTTAAAGATGAAACGATTGCCTCTCAGATGCATCACCGCAAAAAATCCACGATTGGATCGTGGTAACGGGCCCGGAGGGATTTGAACCCCCGACCACCTGGTTAAAAGCCAGGCGCTCTACCGAACTGAGC
>NZ_JBAVMX010000093.1:0-2401 GCF_049690535.1 Methanoregula sp.
GAGAACGATCTCTTTGCCGCGTACCCGCTCTGGATCGATGCGCAGACCGTACAAAGCGAACTCAATTTCACCACTCCCGGAAACGGCCAGTTCGTGCCGGCACCATCAGTACGGGGTCCCCCGGTCCCACAGGGTCCCGTTGAGAATGTTCCCACGCCTTCGCCAACGCTCGGGATAACAAAGGACGAACTCAGGCAGGAACTGGTCACGTCATCATCACAAAATACGCAGGTCTCACGGTATACGGACGTCCTCTCCCAGCAGGAGTCCGGCATGGGTACGTTCGTAACCCCGGACCAGCTCTCGCCCCCGCTCCCGTTTGACTCGATCATCCTTGTGTTTGTCTTCATCTTCCCGCTGTATTTCACCTCGCAGTTTTTCATGATGAGCATCATGAACGAGCGGATCGAACGAAAGGGCGAGGTGCTGCTTTCCCTGCCGGTAAAAACCTCGTCCATCATTATCGGGAAAATGCTCCCGTACTTCCTATCGATGCTTGCGATCTGCGCTGCGATCACGCTTTATATCAGGGCCTCGCCGCTCATCCTCCTCCCACTTATCCCGATCATCTTCTTCTTTCTCGCGAACGCGCTTATCATCGGGATGCTCGCCCGGAGCTTCAAAGAACTCTCGTTTATCTCCATTTTTTTCTCGACCGTCGCCACCTCGTACCTCTTTTTCCCAAGCATCTTTGCAAACGTGCATGTGATCAGCCTGATCTCTCCGCTCACACTGATCGTGCTCACCCTGCAGGGAACCGCGTGGACTGCCGCCGATTTTGTCTATTCCACCGCGCTTTTCTGGCTGACCGGCGCCGTTCTCTTTTACATCGCGGCGCGAAACTTCAACGAGGAACGCCTCTTCTCGGAAAAAAAATTCCTGCCCCGGATACGCGAGTTCCTCGCCGGGATCATCCAGTACCGGCACCCGTATGCATTGCTCTTCCTGCTTGCCGCATTCTCGATCCCGTTTGTCTTCATGGCGCAGATGATGGGCCTTGTCCTCTTCTTCAACCTGCCCATGCCGCTCTCGCTCGTGCTCCTTCTCATCCTTGCGGCATTCATCGAAGAGGCAGCAAAATCGGCCGGCATCTACACGCTCTTTGTGCAGCACCCTGAATTCTTTTCGTGGAAGCATCTGGCCGGTGCCTGCGCGGCGACCGCGATAGGATTTCTTGTAGGGGAAAAACTCCTGCTTTTTGCCACGCTTGCCGAGATCACCGAGTCTGTCTTCGGGAGCGTCCTCTTTTCCTCACTTGGCGTACTCTGGATGCCACTCCTGCTCCACTTTGCCTGCATCCTTATGGTCGCCAGTTCTCTCAAAGTCTGGGGCAGGAAGGCACTCGTACCCGGGCTGCTTGCCGCAACAGCGCTTCACTGCTGTTATAACCTGTACCTGATTCTGGGGTGGCTCCGATGAAGGCACGGCACGTTACCATTATTGCAAAAAAAGAGTTCAGGGGACTCTATTCAGAAAAGACGATCCTCCTTGCCGTCCTGCTCCAGCTCTTCATCGCGCTCTTCTCATCGTTTCTGATGGTCGGGCTCACATCGATGTATGACCCCACGTCGCTCTCGAAATATTCGCACTTCCGCTACGATATCGCGTATGCGGGAAATGAATCCCCGCTGCTCGGGGATCTGGAGAACAGCCAGGACTTCCGGGTGCACCGGATGGATCTCTCGACAGCGGTTGAACTGCTCAAAGAGCGGAGACTCGCTGCCGTGGTGTATGCCCCCGGCACCCTTCCTAACGCGGACGACCCGGTAAAACTCACGCTGTATACTCTCGCAGACGATCTCCAGGGTGCAGTTGTGGATGTGAAGCTGAAAGCGGTCTTTCTCAAATACGAGGGAGACTTACGGGAGAGCCGGGCCGGCCGTCTCGATGTAACTCCCATACCGGTCCAGATCCCGTCCTCATCCGGCAGTACGAGTTTCTTTGAGTTTGTGTACGGGCTCCTTATCCCGCTCCTTGTCTTTATGCCGGGGATCATATCTGCCGCGCTTATCATCGATCTCATCACCGAGGAGTACCAGCACGAAACCCTGGAGACGCTCGTTTCCACCCCGGTTACATTTGCCGAGATGGTATGGGGCAAGGTGCTCACCTGCGTTCTGCTCGTCCCGCTCCAGGCAGGGGCCTGGATTATCCTGCTTGCAGCAAACGGGATTGCCATTGAAAATACCGTACTCATCGTACTGCACGTCACCCTCGCATCGCTCCTGTTGATACTGATCGGGGCGATGGTAGCCCTGCACTACCGGGAGCGGACAGCAGCGCAGTTTGTCTTTTCGACCGCTCTTGTCGTCATCCTCCTGTTAGTGCTTGCCCTGCCCGACAACCCGCTTAACCTGATCGCCCGGCTCTCCGTGGGAACAGCGGGCGTGGAGCAGTGGAT
>NZ_JBAVMX010000094.1:0-11624 GCF_049690535.1 Methanoregula sp.
CGGTTATGAGCCGGGCGCTCTAACCGGACTGAGCTACAGGCCCATAAGCGCCGCCAACAGGACTCGAACCTGTGACATGCTGGTTAACAGCCAGCCACTCTACCAACTGAGTTATGGCGGCAACAGTCATCTGTGCCTTATTAGATTCTTTGTGGGGCTTTTTAAAGGTAACTAATGATAAAATGGCGTCACAAGTCTGCTCAAAACCAAAGGCCGGTACCAATAAAACGGGACATATGCGGGGGAATTGCCGGTCAGGACTTTTTCATCGCGTTTACGAGCCGGATGATATCGTCCAGATCCTCGTTTAAATGCGTAAAAAGTTCCCGTGTCCGCTCGGTTGCGACGGCCCCTTCCGATGATGCGCGGATGTAGCCCAGCTGTTCGAGCACGTGAAGGGAATACCGTATCCGGTGCGAAGGGAGATCGAGGATCTCGGCAAGTTTCATGATCCCGATCGGCTGGTGTTCCGCCACCGTCCGGGCCACTTCGATGTGCCGGCTTAAGAGTTCAATCTCTTCCTTCATTCTCTTGAGCATGGTATCGCCACGGAACAATCCCGCTTCCTTTTATTCTGTTCCTCTCTTCTTACCTTTATTTCAATGCTCATCAAGCCATGCTTTGGTCGACCGGTATTTCAGGACAAAGTTCCATGAAAGCACAACGGCAACGGCCAGCATGACTGCCACGGCAGGAAGCCGGTACGGGTCCGGGACAAGGAAGATCGCGAGCACCGAGAGCGCCACGAGCAGGATAATTGCGTTGAGCTGGAGGGCCAGCCGGTAGAATTTCCACCTGAACTGTTCTTTTGAGGATTCGTCCATCACGCGTACTTTAGAATCCGGGAATAAAAGTACTTGACGTTTCAGCGCGTAGATGTATGGCAATGGATCCACTGGACGCAGCAATGAAGAAGTGCGGGGCGGATGCCTTTGTGCACTATGCCGGGGGAGAGGACGCCGATATGCGCTACCTTTCCAGGTTTGTGATGCATGATCCCTTTGTTTTTTTCAAAAAACACCGGGAACCCGGGACCATCATTGTCCCCCAGATGGAAGCCGAACGGGCCTCCCGTGAATCGATCGCCGCTGTCATAACCCGGACGCAGGCAGGTCTTCCCGATATATCAAAAAAAGAAAAGGACCCCTGGAGGGCGGCCGCACAGATGATCGCGGGACAGACCGGAAAAACCCTGCTTGTCTCACCCACCCTTCCCGCGGCCCTCCTGCGGGCGCTCGAAGAGTCGACACGGGTGGTCGTGGATGAGGGCACTATCGAACTGGTTCGGGCAAAAAAGACACCTGAAGAGATCCGGCTTATACAGACGGTGCAGAAGAAAACCGAACGCGCGATGGAACTCGGGATCTCGCTTATCAGGAACGCGACCGTAAAAAAAGGCGTCCTGTACCACGATGGCGCGCCGCTCACCTCGGAACTGGTGCGGACAGCGGTGCACAAGCAGCTCATGGATGACGGCTGCCGGGCGGTGGAAACGATCATCTCGTGCGGCGAGGATACTGCCTTTCCCCACATTATCGGGAGCGGCCCGCTCAGGCCCCATGAGCCCATTGTCATCGACATGTTTCCCCGGGACGAAACGACGGGCTATTACGCGGACATGACCCGGACGGTCTCGAAAGGAAAGCCCGGCCAGAAAATAACTGATATGTACGAGGCGGTAAAGGAGGCCCAGCAGATCGGGATCTCCCACATAAAAGCCGGGGTTTCAGGCGCGGAGGCCCATACCGCAGTCGTGGAATATTTCAAAAGCCGGGGCTATGAGAGCGATACCCGGGGGTTCATCCACAACCTCGGCCACGGCGTCGGGCTCCAGGTCCATGAACTCCCCACGCTCGGCGCGGCGGGGAAAGTACTCGAAGCAGGTTTTGTCGTCACGGTCGAACCGGGCCTTTATTATCCAGGGGTCGGCGGCATCCGGCTCGAAGACATGGGCGTGGTGCGTACACAGAAATTTGAGGATTTTACGGAATTTGAGGAGAACCTGATCGTATGAAGGACGATATACTCGAAAAATACCTGGCAGCAGGAAAACTTGCCGCCACCATCTTAAAAGAGAGCGCACAGGAAATCCGGGTCGGCGGGTCTTACCTTGAACTGGTCGAATCCGTGGAGGCCCGGGTGAAAAACGAGGGCGCAGCACTTGCCTTCCCGCTCAACGTCTCCTTAAACGAGGATGCAGCGCACGACACCGCATCGACCGGTGACGAACGGGTTTTTGCAAAAGGAGACGTGGTCAAGCTCGATCTCGGAGTGCAGATCGATGGTTACATTGCAGATACCGCCACAACAGTCGACCTGGGAAAGAACGCGCTCCTCCTTGAAGCGTCCCGCGAGGCGCTCGAAGCGGCGATAAAGCTGGTCCGTCCGGGTGTTACTACCGGAGAACTGGGCGCAGCGGTCGAAAAGGAGATCCTGGGCAGGGGATACCGGCCCATTGCAAATCTCACCGGTCATGGTCTCGACCAGTACGTGGCCCACAAGGACCCGACGATCCCAAACATCAACATCCATGGCGGCACGGTGCTTGAAGAAGGCATGGCGATTGCCATCGAACCGTTCTCCACGACCGGGAGCGGGCACGTCGGCGAAAAGACACGGGTCGAGATCTATTCCCAGATCGCGGAAAAACCCGTCCGTATGCCGGCGGCCCGTGCAGTCATGGAGCAGATCAGTGCCTTTCGTGGACTTCCCTTCTCCCGCCGCTCGCTCAACGATAAAAAGAAGGATCTCGCGCTCCTTGGCCTTTCCCGGTCCCGGATTGTCTATGGCTACCCGGTCCTTTCAGATATTCCGGGCTCGCTTGTCTCCCAGCATGAACACACCCTTATCGTGACTGCCGAAGGCTGCATCGTGACGACCCGGTGATCGGATAGGTATAAAGATTCAGGCGTTAAATAGTAAAGGTTACAGCCATGTCCGGAGATTTGGAAAGCCTGCGCATCATGGAAGTCCTTCTGACTGCCGAAATTTTTAACCAGAACCCGACGCTCGATCTCAATGACCTGACCCCGGTATGCCGGGAGATGTTCTGTTCGGGAGATACCAAAAGCATCAAGCGCCCGGTCTACGTGAGCGACGGCTTGATCAAGCGCACGCTCGAGATTGCGGATGCGCATGAGAAGATGACCAAAAACCCGTTCGTTTCATACGAAGACTTCGGACAGCGTATGAAGCTGACAACCCTCAAACCGGCCGCGGAATGGTTCCTTGCGCAGGGCGGTAAACCGCTCATCGGGCAGAACCCGGCCCTTGCATTTTTCTTTGAATCTTTTAACGGCACGGGCGTTTCATACGATGATGCACGGAAGGCAAACCCACGCTACGAAGACACCAAGGCCAGCCTCGAAGCCAAAATTTCCAAACTGATCAGCGAGGATGAGAAAATCCGGGGAGCCCTCGACCTTGTGATCGTGATGGCCCCTGACGAAGTCGAGCAGCGGATGGAGGATATCATCTGCACACCGGAGCAGACTGCGATCATCAACAAGATCCACCACGCTTTGCACCACCGGGAATTCCTGAACCGTCACCGTATTTACGAGGTAGGAAAACTTCTCTTTGTCGGCCAGCCCGGCACCGGGAAAACTTCGCTAGCTCTCGCGATGGCCCACAATATGCACATGCCGGTTCTTGAAGTCCGGCTCTCGATGATCACATCCCAGTACCTGGGGGAGACCTCCAAAAATATCGATAAGATCTTCGAGCTTGCAAAGAAACTCTCCCCGTCTATCCTCTTTATCGATGAGTTCGATTTTATCGCAAAGAGCCGGGTCTCGGACGACCATGGCGCATTGAAGCGGGCGGTCAACGCGCTCTTAAAAAATATCGACCGGATCAGTCTCGTCAAAAACGGTGTCCTGTTGATCGGCGCCACCAACCACCCGCAGCTCCTTGATGAAGCCGCATGGCGGCGGTTTGACGAGGTTGTGGAGTTTTCCCTGCCCGGTGAAGAGATGCGTAAGGAGATCATAAAGAGCGTCACGTCATCCATGGATTGCACCTGCGACTACCAGGAGATGGCAGCACTGACCGAGGGCTTCTCGGGTGCCGATATACGGCTCATGGTCAAAGAGGCGCTCCTTTCGGCACTCATGGACAAGCGCGAAGCCATCGACCACAAAGACCTCGAAAAAGGGATCCGCATGGTCAGAAACCGCGAAGCGATCCGGAACCTGAACTGGATGTAGGATGAAATTTACACTGCTCGGTACCGGGGATGCCATCGGGACCCCGAAGATCGGGTGCGACTGCCCCCAGTGCACGCGTGCCCACAAGACCGGCACCGGCCGGCTGCGGACATCTATCCTCATCGAAAAGGACGGCCGGCACATCCTCGTGGATTCTTCTCCCGACCTCCGGCAGCAGCTCCTCAGGTCCGGCTCACCTCACATCGACGCGGTGATCTGGACCCACGGGCACTACGATCATTTCATGGGTTTTGGCGAGTTTTACCGGGTACAGAAGGTACCCCCGACCTATGCCGCCGACCCGGTGCTCCGGTACTGCGGCGAAACATTCCGGTTCCTGAACTTCGACCGGATGCCGGTGGAGCCGTATGTGCCGTTTGATCTCTTTGGGATCTCGATTACGCCGTTTCTGGTAAAGCACCCCCCGGCCTATACCTGCGGTTTTGTCTTTGAAGCGGGCGGGATGAGAGTGGGGTACACCTCGGATACCAACCGGGATATCCCACAAAAGAGTCTCGATCTGCTCGAAAATCTCGACCTTCTCCTGCTCGATGCCCTTGTGCCCTCGAATATCACGATAACAAAGCACATGAACTACCTCGATGCCTGCACGCTTGCCGAGAGCCTGCACCCAAAGGCGTTCCGGTGTATCCACATCAGCCATGTGATGCCATGGGAGTACCCGCACCTTGCGCATGACGGGGAAGTCTTCGAGTTCTCATAAAATCAAACATTCTTTTTGTCCCGGCCGTGCAGGATTTTTACGGCACCATGCCGCACTCACCCATACTTTAATAGTTCACAGGTTCCCAAACATAGGTGCATGATTGTAAAAGTACTTGAACTCGAAAAAGACAAGGTCAGACTCGTCATCCAGGGGGAGGGTCACACGTTCATGAACGCCCTTGTCGAAGAAATCCTGACCGATCCGGACGTAGATGTCGCAAAATACACCATCGAGTTCCAGTTCTCAGACCCGGAGCTGCTGGTAACCACCAAGAGCGCGAAGAAAAACCCCCTGACGATCATAAAGAAAGCATGCAAAAAACTCTCCGGCAACTGCGATGACCTCCTCAAAGGTCTTGCAAAACAGAAGTAAGTGCCCCGCAATAATTCTCAAAATTCTTTTTTTGGCTTCTTTTAAAGAAGCGTACATGATCTGATGTCACAGAGAGTTTGTTTAAAAAATCCTGTGACGAGAAGAGGATGCAGAAATATTTTTGATCAAAACCGGCAGATGTGGAATCCGTACCAGTATTTTCCTCAAGCCACAGTACATCGTTAATCCTGAAGGAACTCCACGTCGTAGCAAACCCCGCCTGAATCGTCGTTTAATGACAAATTCAAGCCCTTAAAACGGCCCGATTATGATCCCCATAGATCAGACCGTTTTAAGGCGCCCGTTCGCAAGAATAAGCCCATATTGTGCCCCATATAATGCCCTTTACAGGGCTATATTCGCGTTCTGGCGGGGGTCATTTTCGCCATCAACAGAAAACACGATCGGGCGAGGGAAACGGCCTCAAAACGCGTCTATGTGATCGTTTTAATTTGCCCGATTTGAAAAATAAGCCCAATTTGGGGAGATTTTTAAATGGAGCCCAATACGGGGTTCGTTTTGGGAGGTCAAGGGGCAATCGGGGCTCAAATTGAACCCGGATTAGATGCGGTGCCAGAAGGGATATGAAGGGGATATCCTTGCCTCCCCCCAGCCCGTATGTCTTGGTCGACCCCGTTCTTATTCGGCCCGTTCGGTAAAGACGATCGACCCGGATATACGCGAGATCTTGATCTTCACACTCTGGCCGGGTTTCGCGTTTGCCACGTACATGATATAACGGCCCATCTTCACGACACCATCGCCACGCTTTGAAAGGGACTGGATTTCGACATCGAGTACCTGTCCCTCCTCAAGACTCTCCGAGACCGGTTCGGTCCTTACCTTTCGCTTCCGGACCGGACGGTGGCCACCGCAGGCATCGCAGCGGAGGGTGAGGACCCGGTCATCTTTTACAAGGCGCGTGTCAGGCTTGCCGCACTCGGAACAGATCACATAATCGTCAACATAGCTCTTGATGATCATCCGGAACAGCGAGATCTCGAACTTCCCGTTGAAGATTGCACGGTTGCCATCGATCTTTCCCGATGTCCCGAGCTCGCCGAGAATGTACTTCATCAGGTGATCCTTGTCGCGACGGACGGTATCGGCTATCTCGACGAAATTTTCAAGGATTGTAGTCTTGCCCTCAATGTATGCCTTTGCCTCAGGGACGACGAAGCGTTCCGACGAGGCAGTTTTTTCTGATATATGGGAATAGGCATTTTTTAGGAGATCTTCATAGGAGTCCGTCATACGTGAGTACTATAAGGGATGCATAGGTGCAAAAGACTTTCTCAGGCACCATACCCTGATCAGACCGGTGAAAAAACACACCGGAGCGGCATCCATCCGGAGCCAAAAAGACACTGAAAATTAGCCGGCACTGACCTCTCATTTAACGGAACACGAATCCACGGTCACACCAGTTTTGGCGCGGCCGCAGTCACGAAGGCGACGAGTCCGGCATTCTTTGCTCCGTCTTCGATATCCTTCTGGTTTACGGACTGGAATCCCATAAAGCACATGCCCCTCGCCTCAATCCATTTTTTGAATACTTCCTCGCTCCTGCCGGGCTTACCGCCGCAGGTCACAAACGCGACCGCCCGCTTATTCTCACAGCTGGTGATGGCGTCGATAATCGTATGGATGGCCGGCGTCGGCTTGAATGCCCAGACCGGAGAGGCGAATACCAGCAGGTCGTACCCCTTTACGTCAAGGTGGGACGGTTCGATCTTTGTTGTATCCTCACTCATCGCTGCCTTGCACTGCATGAGAAAACGCGTCAGTGCGGAACGCTGAACACAGTCGGTTACCTCGACAAGGTGGCTGTCAACGGTGGCAGAGGCAATATGCTGCGCAATGTGCCGGGTGTTTCCGGTCTCTGAATGATAGATGATGCAGATCTTCATACAGAATAGAACGTACCTCTTTCCCAAAAAGTTTTCACCTGCCGGGCATACGCAGACGTCCCACAAAAACCGGATAAAAACGGATCACAGGAAAAAAGGAGATAATTATTTTCTGAACTGAGGCATCATGGCCCGTACTTCTTTACCGGTCTCTTCAAGGAGATGTTCCTCGTCAGCCTTCGTGAGTGCGTTGAAGACCGGGCGGTTGACCATATTCTCAAGCATCCATTCCTTTGCAAACTCCCCGCTCTGGATCTCACAAAGGATCTCGTCCATCGCTTCGTAGGCTTCAGGCCCAATCACCCGGGGGCCCCGGGTCATGTCCCCGTACTGCGCCGTGTTGCTGACATACTGGCGCATGTTTGTGAGCCCGCCCTCGTAAATGAGATCGACGATGAGTTTCGTCTCGTGGCAGACCTCTAAGTACGCCATCTCGGGCGCATACCCTGCGTCAACAAGGGTCTCAAACCCGGCCTTGATAAGTGAGGAGATACCTCCGCACAGTACTGCCTGCTCACCGAAGAGATCGGTCTCTGTCTCCTCGCGGAACGTGGTTTCAAGGACGACGGCACGCGTCGCGCCGATACCCTTTGCGTACGCGAGCGCGGTTTTATGGGCCTTCCCGGTGTGGTCCTGCTCGATGGCAATGAGTGCGGGAACGCCCTTGCCTTCCTCGTACTGCCGGCGCACCATGAAACCGGGGCCCTTTGGCGCCACCATGATCACATCGACGTTTGCCGGCGGCACGATCTGACCGTAGTGGATGTTGAACCCGTGGGAGAACATCAGGACCTTGTTCTCGGAGAGGTGCGGCATAATCTCGCTTTTGTAGACAGATGCCTGGAGTTCATCGGGCAGGAGGATCTGGATGATGTCTGCCTTCTTTGCCGCATCAGCGACGGGCATCACGGTCATGCCGTCTTTTGTCGCGGCATCCCAGCTCTTTCCTTTGCGCAGGCCGATGATCACGTCAAGGCCGCTGTCCCGTAAGTTCAGCGACTGCCCGCGTCCCTGCGAACCGTACCCGATCACCGCGATCTTTTTGCCCTTCAGCACCGAAAGATCAGCATCAGACTCATAGTATTTTTTTATCATAGACTAATCCCTTTGATATCAGCAACAAAGCACATAAATATTATATGAAAAAACTAAAGAAGAGCACTCGAAAATCAGTATGGATGCGATGACTTATTAAACACGCAGCAGTGGACAACGCCCCGGATCAGCCGTTCAGCGGGAAACTGCCCGATGTCCAGGCCACATCACCCGATGTCAGGATCAACCTCACCCGGGTCGGGGTGAAAAACGTAAAAAAACTTGTTGAAGTTACCCGCCCCGGTAAAAGGCCGGTCGTTTTTATCTCAAACTTTAACGTCTACGTGGACCTGCCCGGCAGCCTGAAAGGTGCCAACCTGTCCCGGAACTTTGAAGTGATCGATGAGGTTCTCCAGCAGGCGATCGAAGGAAAGGTTAACGAGATCGAGAACCTGTGCAGCGCAGTGGCACGCAAACTGCTTGACCGTCACGAGTACGCCGACAGGACCGAAGTGCTGATGCGCAGCGAGTTCATGGTCAAGCGCGAGACACCCGTGAGCCACACGACATGCCACGAGGTCGTCAAGGTGCATGCGCGTGCGATTGCAAAAAGGACCTTCCGCGAACCGATCGTGAGAAAAAGCATCGGCGCCGAAGTCACCGGCATGACCGCGTGCCCCTGTGCACAGAACATCATGAAAGAGCGGGCAAACCGCGTACTCGAAGGGCTGGGGGTCGACCGGAAAACCATCGATGCGTTCTTCACCGAAGTCCCGATGGCGACCCACAACCAGCGGGGCCGGGGATTCCTCTGCATCGAGACCGATGACGATCAGTACGTCGACCTTGAAAAGATCATCGGGATCCTCAAGGAGTCCATGAGCGCGGGCATCTACGAGCTCCTGAAACGTGGCGACGAAGGTGCAGTGGTGCTTGCCGCGCATAAAAATCCCCGGTTTGTGGAAGACTGCGTCCGGGAGATGGCAAAAAAAGTCCTGACCGGATTTGACTATCTTCCGGGCGATGCCGTGGTTACCATCAAGCAGACCAATGAAGAAAGCATCCACCAGCATGATGCGTATGCCGAACGGAGGGCAACGCTCGCAGAACTGCTGGACGAACTCAATGGCGACAAGAAGTTCTGAAGTGGAAATATAAAACAGGATATAATAATGAATATTTAATTTGCACTGGTTACAAATCGTTTTTGGCCCGCTGGCGCGGCCGGAAAAGGACGGTATTTTTTACACCGTTTTTATTTTAATGGCCGATTTTGCGGTTAATATGAGATCCCGGAAACGGGAAATCAAAACAATAAACGTTATAAAATGGCTCGTTGTAGATAAGGTTGAACGTACTTTGTACGGTCAATTATCTCTAGAGATGAGAGATGTATAGAGTAATTTTGTACCGCGATATGAACAACTCAACATAACATGAGGCGATAATATTGTCGAAAGTAGTAGAGATTTCCCCAACGACGAGACATGAAGGACACTCCAAACTGGTCCTGAAGGTCAACGATCAGGGTATCATCGAGACGGGTAACTGGTGCTCCATTACCCCGGTTCGGGGCGTCGAGAAGCTTGCTGTTGGCAAGACCCCCGAACAGGTGCCGAAGATCGCATCCCGTGTCTGTGGTATCTGTCCGATTGCCCACAACCTTGCGGCTACCGAAGCAATGGAAGCATCCATCAAGTGCGAGATCCCGAAGGACGCAAAGATGCTCCGTCACATCCTGCAGCTTGCAAACAGGCTTCACAGCATTGCGCTGCACGACATCCTGATCCTGCCCGACCTTTACATTCCGGGTACCGAGACCATGATCAACCCGTTCACGGCAGAGGAGCCGGTGCGCACCGTTGCAAAGCGCATCCAGCGCCTCCGTGAGATCGGCCAGACCGTCGGCCAGATTGCCGGTGGCGACTGCATCCACCCGAGGAATACCCGTATCGGCGGCATGTACCGGAACTGCTCAGAACAGGCCAAGACCAAGATGTACGACCTCGCCAAGGAAGGACTTGTCCTTGCCAAGGCGCAGATGGACTTCATGATCGCTGTCCTCAGGAACTACCAGGCACGGGAGTCTGTAACCGTCGGCGGCATGAAGGTCGCCCTGCCAAAGACGCTCGGGTACCACAACCAGGGCTACCTGGCAACCGATGCGTTCTATGGCAGCTCAAGCCTTGACGAGTGCCCAACCTGGGACATTGAAAGGTTCAAGGAAGTCCGGCCATGGGACTGGTATATGGGTGAGATGGAAGTCTCGCTCGAAGAGCCCCGGTACCCGGTTGGCGGAACCACCAAGCTCGGCACCAAGGTCAACCCGCAGATGGAAGCCTGCACCGGCATCCCGATGTACGACGGCCAGCCTGTTGAAGTCGGCCCGCGTGCACGTCTCGTCAAGTACAAGAACTATGATGAGAAAGGCACGGTCGGCCAGAACGTTGCCCGTGAGATGGAGTACACTGACAGCCTGTACGAGATGATCGACTGCATCGACGCACTCGACACGACAGGCAAGGTCGTTGCGGATTACATCCCCGATGGCGACGGCTCACTCGGCTGGGCATCCAACGAAGCCCCCCGTGGTACCGATGTCCACATTGCACGGGTCAAGGACTGGAAGGTCCAGTACTTCAGCATGCTCGTTCCGACAACCTGGAACTTTGCGACCTGCAGCGCTGCACTCACCGGTGCACCCTGGCAGCTCGCCGAAGTCATCATGCGCGGGTACGACCCCTGTGTGTCATGTGCAACCCACATGATCGTACTGGATGAAGACAACAAGTTAGTGGCTCAGAAGCTCATCCAGTGAGTGTTCCCTGATGCTGCATTCGGAAATCGTAATAGTGGGGTGTGGAAATCCCCTCTTTGGCGATGACGGGTTTGGCCCAGCGGTAATTGAGGAAATGGAGAAGCTCACACTTCCCGACAATGTAACAATACAGGACGGTGGCGCTGGCGCCCCGCACTATATTTTTAATTTCCTTAATCCCGAAGTGACCAAGAAGCTTATCGTCGTCGATATTTCAGATTTTAATGCAAAGCCTGGATCAATATCCAGAATCTCCGGCAAGGACCTGAAACCAGGTGCCTACATTGACCCTCATTCATGGGATGGTGTCGATCAGCTCTGTCGAATCAAAGATCAGATCGATACAACCGTTGTCCTGTGCCAGCCGGCAAAGGGCCTGAAAAAGGGAGATGCGGACGTTGATATGGAGCTTTCAGAAGAAGTGAAAAACGCGATTCCGAAAGCAATTCAGGTAATACTCGAAACTATTGGAGTGGATTATGGGACTACTATCAAGTGTATTCAAGAAGAACGTCAGCCCGGAACCGCCAAAACCAGCTGCGGCTCCCTCAAAA
>NZ_JBAVMX010000095.1:0-7881 GCF_049690535.1 Methanoregula sp.
CGGAGGAACTGCCCGAGATCGCCCGGGTGTGGAACGACCTGGTGTACCCTGACGATCTTCCCCGGACCCAGGCAGCACTGGATGCCTATCTTGGAGGGCGTACGGAGATCTTCTCGATCGAACAGCGCCTGATAACCAAAACCGGGGAGCCAAAATGGATTTTAACCCGGGGAAAGGCCTCTGCCCGTAACAATGAGGGCAGGGTACTACGGATGACCGGGACGCATTCGGATATCACGGAACGGAAAAAAGCCGAGAATGACCTGCGGGCTGCAAACGAGCATCTCATCTCACTGGAAGAGGAACTCCGGGCGCAATACGATGCGCTTGCAGAAAACCAGAACGCGCTGACGATATCTGAAGAAAAATACCGCACACTGGTAGAGACCTCCTTCGACGGTATCGTGATCCACCAGAACGGAATCATTGTTTACGCAAACGCAACGGCAGTCAGGCTCCTTGGCGCCGGCTCAGCGGATGAGTTCCTGGGAAAACCTGCCCTCTCGTTCGTGCATCCTGACTGCCACAGGGTGGTAATGGAACGGATTGCATCTGCCATGAAGGGAGATCCGCAGCAGATTATTCATGAGAAATTCCTCCGGACCGATGGCAACGTCATCGATGTTGACGTGGTAGCAATCCCCTTTATCTGGAAGAATGCGGCAGCAGTGCATGTTGTCTTCCGGGACATCACAGAGCGCAAAAAGGTGGAGGATGCACTCCGGCAGAGCGAAGAGGAAAATCGCTGGTTTGCTGCCATTGTCGAATCATCTGATGATGCCATCATCGGAAAAACCCTTGATGGCATCATCACCAGCTGGAATGCAGGTGCAGAAAAGATCTACGGGTATCCGGCCCGGGAAGTTATCGGAAAATCAATAGCCCTGCTGATTCCCCCGGGACGTGAAAACGAACTCCCTCAACTCTTGGAAAAGATCCGGCGGAGGGAACATATCAGTCACTACGAAACGATCCGTATCCGTAAGGATGCAAAAGTAATTCAGATATCCCTTACGATTTCGCCCATACTCGACACGGAAGGCCGTATAGCCGGAGCTTCTACGATCGCACGGGATATCACCGAACAGAGGCTGGCAGAAGAGCAGCTCAGGCAGAACCAGCGGCTGCTCGCATCAGCGATGGATCTCGCGCACATGGTGAGCTGGGAGTACGATGTTGCCACCGGCCTGTTCACGTTTGACGACCGGTTTTTTGCGTTTTACGGTACCATCGCAGAACGGGAAGGCGGTCACCAGATATCGGGAGAATCATATGCCCGCGAATTTGTGTACCCCGATGATATTCCCGCCGTCGCCCGGGAAATCCAGAAGGTCACATCAATAACAGACCCCAACGTCACCACGCAGATGGAACACCGGATCGTCCGTCGCGACGGGGCGGTCCGTACCATTATCGTGCGGTACGCCCCCATCATCGGGGCTGACGGAAGGGTCACAAAGACATACGGCGCCAACCAGGACATCACTGAGCTCAAGCAAGCCGAAGAAGCGCTCCGGGAGAGCGAGAAGCGTTACCGCGATATGTTCGAGTTCAACAATGCCGTTATGTTCCTTGTCGATCCAAAGAGCGGCAAAATTGTGGATGCAAATACCGCGGCCTGTCATTATTATGGTTACAGCCGGGAGGAATTTACCGGGCTGGATATCTCTTTGATCAACGTTCAGGAGCGGGTCCATACCCTGCAGGATATGGCCCGGTCTGACGGCAGCCCGGGGGCAGTGTTCCACTTCCAGCACCGGAAAAAGAACGGAGAGATCCGGGATGTTGAGGTGTTCAGCGGCCCCATCACAATCGCGGGACGCCAGATCCTGCACTCTATTATCCAGGACGTCACCGAACGTAAAAAGGCCGAAGATGTGCTCCGTGAGAGCGAGGCGCGTTACCGGAATCTCTTTACCAACTTGCTGGAGGGATTTGCCTATTGCCGGATGATCTATGATAACGCAGGACAGCCTTCAGACTTCATCTACCTTGATGTCAATCCCTCGTTTGACCGGATTATCGGTACTAAAACCGTTATTGGTAAACGGGTCACCGAAGTATTCCCCGGCATCAGGGAAGCTTTTCCGGAACTGTTTGAAACATATGGCAGGGTGGCAAAAACCGGTTCGCCGGCATCCTTTGATCTCGATTTTTCACCGGTTGGCAAATGGCTGCATATATCCGTTTACTCCCCGGCAAAAGATCACTTTGTCGCCGTGTTTGAAGATATCACCGCCCGCAGGCTGGCAAATGAACAGCTCAAAAAGGCCGAAGCGAAATACAGGCATATCTTTGAGACGGCTCTTGAAGGTATTTACCAGATTACTCCCAAGGGAAAACTCCTGACCGCCAACCCTGCGATGGCCCATATTCTGGGGTACAACTCTGCAGAGGAACTGACTACCCTGGTCACGGACACGGCCCGGCAGCTGTGGGTGCACCAGGAACAACGCAAAGAATACCTCCGGCAGCTCAGGGAGCACGACGTTGTCCGGGATTTTGAATGCGAGTATTATCGCAAGGACAAAAGCCAGACCTGGGTATCCCTGACCACCCATACCGTACGTGGACCCGGCGGGAATGTTCTCCTTTCCGAGGGAATCCTGACCGATATCACCCGGCGCAAGACTGTCGAATCCGAACTTATCGGGAGGGAGGCGGAATACCGCACGATCCTCCGGACGGCAATGGACGGGTTCTGTATTATCAGCAAGGAGGGGCGGTTCCTTGATGTCAACGACGCATTCTGCCAGATGACCGGATACCCCCTGGAGGAGCTGCTCACCCGGTCCCTTGCCGACATCGAGGCAAAAGAGACTTCCGATGAGATCACACGGCATTCCCGGGAGATCCTCTCCAAAGGCGCAGACCGGTTCGAGACCCGCTATCGCCGGAAAGATGGTAGTGTCATCGATGCCGAAGTCAGTGTTGTCGTTACTGACCGGCACGGCGGCCAGTTTGTCACCTTCCACCATGATATCACGGAACGGAAACGTGCCCAGAAAGACCTGGAAAACGCCCGCAGCGACTTGGAGCAGAAAGTCCTTTCCCGGACCCGGGAACTCAAAGAAGTCAACGAATCGCTTCTCGCGGAGATTGCGCTCCGGAATAAGGCCGAGAACGAGATTGTTGCATCCCTCAAGGAAAAAGAGATGCTCCTCAAAGAGATCCATCACCGGGTCAAGAACAACATGCAGGTGGTATCAAGCCTCCTCTTTATGCAGGCACGGGCGCAGAAGGATGAAAAAGTAAAAGAAATTTTAAAAGAAAGCCAGGACCGGATAAAATCGATCGCTCTGGTACATGAAAAACTCTACCAGTCCAAGGATTTCGACCAGATCGATTATGCAGATTATTTAAGAAAAATTACCGATCACCTCTTCGAATCATACCAGGTTGATCAGAGAATAATCACCCTGCACCTGAACGCCGAGAAAGCAGTGCTGCATATCGATAAGGCGGTCCCCTGCAGCTTGATCATCAACGAGATGATCTCAAATTCCTTAAAACACGCATTCCCCGGGGGAAGAAAAGGGGTGATCACGATTGACTTCAAAAAGAGCGGGGATAAGTACATCGTAACCTACAGTGATGATGGTATCGGAATACCTGACAGCGTGATCTTTGACCGGACCGAGTCCCTCGGGATGCAGCTGATCAGGGGCCTGACAAAACAGATCAACGGGTCGATTGAGCTGGACAAAGCGTCCGGGACGAAATATACAGTCACATTTCCCGTGTGAGAAGGGTAGAGATTATGAGCAAAGGAACAATTCTGGTGGTTGAGGACGAATTTGTCACCGGGTCAGAGATCCAGGCACGCCTCGAAGAGATGGGATTCGACGTGCCTGCGGTTGTGGACACCGGCGAAGATGCAGTGCAGAAGGCCGGCGAACTGAATCCCGATATTGTCGTGATGGATATCACGCTCAAGGGTGCAATGACCGGGATCGAAGCAGCGGACCAGATCCGGGCCCGGTACGGTACGCCGGTCGTCTACCTGACGGCCCATTCTGACGATGCGACCGTGAACAAAGCAATGCATTCCGAACCGTTCGGGTACCTGATTAAACCCCTGGATGAACGGGCGCTGCGGACCACCATCCAGATGGCGCTGTATAAGCACATCATAGATGAGAAGCTGCGCCAGAGCGAAGTGACCATCCGCGGCCTCCTGGACGCAACAAAGGATGAAGTTGTGCTCGTGGACAGCGGAGAGGGGAAGATCCTTGCGTGCAACGAGGCGTTTGCCCGGAGTGCCGGCAGACCTGCCGCTGATCTTACCGGCATCGTGGTCTATACGCTGATCGAGACCGGGGGAATTTCGATGAAAACCGCAGATGCAATGCAGAAAATGGATGCAGCCGTGCCGGTCTCGTTTGAAGAAGAGGTACATGGCCGCTGGTTTGATACAACGTTATATGCCATGCAGGACAGCCGGACTTCCCGGGGTCAGGTTGCTATCTTCCGCCATGAGATCACCACCCTCAAGCGTGCAGAAGGCGAACTTGCAGCTGCAAACAAGGAGCTTGTACAGGAGAAAGAACGGCTGGCCCTGTACGCCTCTGCGCTTGATCATATGAGCGATTGTGCGGTCATCACCGATGCGATGGGGAACATCGTGTACGTGAACGATACATTCGAGAAGAAGTTCGCGCTCCCCCGGGACAGCGTGAAGGGGAAGCATTTCAGCGAGCTTGCTCATGCCGAGAACCGGTACCCCCTCTCAAAAGACGAGTTCCTCCATTACCAGGATGCCGGCAATATCGCTGTCTTTGTGGCAAAGAATGCCTACGGGGTCAAAATGCCCATGACCCTCAAAAGTTCGCCCATTTTCATCGAGAACAACCGGCCGCGTAACTTCGTCTTCGTCCTCAGAGATAAGATGGGATAATTCTCTTTTTAAAAAATAATCATTCAGCATAATGTTGATGACCCCCGCACCAGAATGACCATTTATCATGTGCGGCCGGTACTCGCTTGCCTGTATCGATGACCCCTGCGGGAGGGTCCGGGTGATCGACCCGATGATCAGATTCCGGTCGCATTTCAACATCGCACCGGGCAGCACGAACCCGGTGATCGTGGAGCACAAGCGGGCACATCGGTGACAAAAAAATGAACGTAAAAGAGAAGACCTGGCCCAACCGGGAGCAGAGGGTCAACAGTATTAACTCCGTTTTAAATCAGCATCAGGTTTAACCAATCTCTCGTTTCATGTGGGTATATGCTTGCGGAGTTCTGCGAAGAAAACCATTGCGATCAATACGCCCCTTCCAGGGACGGGTCTTTTGCAAAGTGTCTCATGATGCAGAGAGAATTGTCCCGGGTTTGTTATTGCCCTCTCGGGAATGAGAAAATTGGTTCCCCGAGTGCAAAAAAATGAGGGGCTCCCAGTGTCTGCAAACAGGGTCCGCGGGTTTTCGGACCGGGTTTGTGTAACTATTCCGCCAGTCCTCATCCCGCGTGTCGACGTCTTTAGAGAGAAATCCATTCTCCCCTTCATGTGTGAATGTAACCCGCGTGAATAGTTACAAAAAATGATTGAGTCCCTGACCGCAGATGCACCAGAACCGGCACTTACGAACCGACCAGGATCGGGGTCTGTACCTCAGATGCTATTTCCCGCATGGGATGAAGTACCGCGGGGGCGTGATGCGAAGATTCTTTGGGCGGTTCCCGCACGGTGTGTTCGGAATGTCCGGATAAGATATGATTCTGCTGTGTAAGTGTTGCAAGGATCTGCCGGTTGACTTCGAGGTTTTCCTTCGTGAGCGCGGAGATAACACCCATGATCTTTGTCTGCTCTGCGATCAGGGTAGCAATCCCGTGCGCGGATTTTGTAACGGCGTCTGCCGCAGGAAGTGTCAGCGGTCGTTTCTTTGCAAATTCACTCCTGCGTTTCCAGATCTTTGAGATACTGTCGAGACCTTTTTTTGTATCGGGGAACGCCGTCAGGTATCTCTCATAAAATTCGCGGCTGTCCCTGCATTGGAGGACAAGGTCGATCTCCGCTTCTTCGACCACCTGGTATTTGCGAACCGGGGATTTTTGCATACGAATACCTTCCTGAATCTACCATACGCACTGAGAGAGATAAAGGACCGGCCATGCAGGGGGTGAAAGTGACCGGACGCCGGCATGCTACCATGATCCTATGTGAGGGATTTAGACCCGGATGGTTTCACTGATTCGAAACCGTATCTTGTTTCCGGCAATCTGCCAGATAGCCTGCCTGGACATACATCCTCAGGACATCGGACCGTGTAAGAAAACCAGCCAGCATATCCGGTGTTTCCCTCCGGACAACCGGCAGGTGATCGAAGTTTTGCCCGACAATGATCGCGAGGGCATCTTCAAGAGTATCGTCCGGATGGACGACAAATGGCCTGAAGGTCATGATCTCGCGTATGGTCGGGCACGTTTTGTCTGCTACGCGGAGAGCGCTCACGTCCCGGTTCGTCACGATCCCCACAAGCCGGCCGTTTTCGACAATGGGAAAACCGGTATGCCCGGTCTTTGCCATGAGATCGATGACTTTTGCCGGTTCATCCGAGGGGGAGAGCGTAATGACTGCCTCCCCCGGGATCATGGCATCCCGGACCAATATCCCTTCGAGAGTTTCCCGGTCGTATTCCCCGCGATGGGCGCCGGACTGCGCTTTGGTCGGCACCTGGTCATGGAAGATTGTCTTTTCCCCGGTGAGCAGGTTGGAAACTGCGACTGCGGCCATTGCCGGTATCAGGATTGTAATGCTCCCAACCATCTCGACAACCATGATCAGCACCGCGATGGGCGCATTTGCAACCGCCCCAAAGAGGGAGATCATGCCGACAACAATAAACACGGGGATCGTTTCCAGAGGTACATATGCTGGGAAAAACAGGTGCAGAATGATACCAAGCGCCGCCCCAACGGATGCACCGATAGTAAGCCCCGGGCCAAACACACCACCGCTTCCTCCTGAGCCGAGGGTAAGGGACGTTGCGAGGATCTTGACAAACGGCAGCAGCAGGAGCACGGCGAGCGGGAGCAGGGAATACAACATAAGCTGGTCAAAACCGTAACCGGAACCAAGAGCGGAAAGGCCGAGCATTTCTGCATCGGGGGACATGAGGGCAAGGCAGACGACCATGAGGCCGAGGATAAGCGCTCCCGAAACCGGTTTTAAGTACAGCGGGAGATTATGCCGTTTGAATACAGCAGCAAACCAGTTGCGGCTCCCGTAAAAGAGAAAGATATAGAGGAGCCCGAACGCCGCACACAGAACCCCGAGCAGGAGGAAGAAGGGTATCTGCACGACCGTCCACGAGATCGGACCGAGCGAAAAGAT
Source organism: Methanoregula sp. (assembly GCF_049690535.1). Taxonomy (GTDB): domain Archaea; phylum Halobacteriota; class Methanomicrobia; order Methanomicrobiales; family Methanospirillaceae; genus Methanoregula. Next base: position 7,337 of record NZ_JBAVMX010000095.1, read on the forward strand.
GGGTGCGTAGCCTTCGAAAAACCCGAAGATCGCATAACCGATCACCGATGCAAGAAATGCCGGGATAATGGCGTCGGATTCGAAGTCTCGGGTGTAGAGGACTTCTGCTGCAAGCACTGCCCCGCCAAGCGGTGCCTTGAATATGGTCCCGATCCCTGCTCCTATGCCGGTGGTAAGCGCAATTCTTCTCTCTTTTGGGGAGAGTCCCAGCATATCTGCAACAACGGATCCAAAACCCGCCGAGATCTGGGCCGCAGGGCCTTCCCTCCCGGCACTTCCTCCGGTTGAGATGGTGAGAATTGCCGTGACGGCTTTTAAAACCGGGACCCTTTTACGTATCCTGCCGGTTCCATGGAATGCTTTGATGGCTGCGTCTGTACCATGACCTTCGGTTTCCGGAGCAAACCGGGTGATGAGGATGCCGGTCAGGAGACTCCCGAACAGGAGGATCGGGATCAGGAGGAAGAGCGAATGGGGCTCCGACCACTGGCTGATCACGGCAACGCTCTGGCCTTCCTGCGGGTAAACATACTGCAGGATATACC
>NZ_JBAVMX010000096.1:0-2976 GCF_049690535.1 Methanoregula sp.
CTCCGGTACAGGGACATATCTTGGCGGGACGCTTGGGATCCCGGCGCTCCGCGCCACCTTTGAGAGACTTGCCGCAACGTATGAAGGTGCAGATGTGGACTCAGTCCGTGTGGAACTTGACCTGCAGGAGGAACGGGTGATTCATGCCTGCGACAAGTACCTCCGCCGCTATGATCCTCCTGGGGTTGCCGTCTTTGCCGGCACCGCGTATGCTCTCTTTGCCGCGGATACGCTCAGGCGATATCTCGATGCAGAGATCCTCGCTGTCGGGACCCGGAACGATCCTCCTGCGCCGCCCGCCACGCAGTACCCGGTGGAAAAACTGACAGGACTGGAACAGGTCTCCCGGAAGATCGCCGAAGTTTCACCGGACCTTGTGATAGGGTCGTCGTTTGAACGTTCGGTGTGTGGCGACCATACGTTCGTGGGTATCATTCCCCCCCTCCGCGGGAGGGTCAGGCTTGCCCGTCCCTCTCTTGCGGGTACCGGCGGCACGCTCCATTTTGTCGAGGAGGTCCTGAACGCCTGCATGGACAACAAGGCGTAATGCAGGGTACAATCTCCTCAGAATGGGAATTCCGCCCTAAAAAACGCCAGACTCCGTTTTATTTCACTTTCACCCCGCGCACGGCCCCGGGTTATATACTGCCCCGTAAAGATGCACTACTACGACAGAAGGTGGTCGTGTATGATGCAGAAAGCAGGTTATATCCAGCGGACAGGATGCAGGGCGAATGACCGTGACGGCAGGACTCATGAAGTCGTGGAGCTGCACGTCATGGGTGCCCGGTATGCGATCCGGCTGGCAGATCTGGCAAAGGGAATGTCCGGGCGGCAGGTTGTCGTCCAGGTGGAGGCACTTGTCCACGAGTGGAACTACTACCTGGGAACGACCTGCGGCCTTGCACAGGTATCGGCATCCGGCAAAGCCCTCAACATCGAACTCTTCGAAGCAGGGAACTTCACGGTCTCGCTTCTTGCCCTCAGATCGGTCGTCTACGGGCGGGAACGCCGTGCCACCATTGTACGGATCCCGGAACAGCCGGCCACTCCGGTCTGGAAAGACCGCAGGATTCCCGGCCAGCAGCAGATCAGCGCACTTGTCTGATCTGTACCCCTCCTTTTGAACTCCCCCATTTTTTCACCCTCTTATGTGAGTTCTGAACATCTCCCCGGGGTCGCGTTGTGCAACATTAATAGCCCCAAAAGGAAACGTGTACTTACAAGGGAGGGGCATTTTTTAGTTGCCTGCATGCCCCCCGCACTGTACAGGAGACCGGCAATGAGTACGCCTGACGATACCCTCTATAAGGAACTCGTGGATCACCAGCAGGACCTGCTGGTCAAGTTCAGTCCTGAGGGACGTCTCCTGTTTGTCAATAAGGCCTACTGCGATGCGATGGGAAAGACAAAGGAGGAACTGGCTGGCAGCATCTTTATGCCGGCAACCGATAAGCGCTCCTCTGAGATCATGGCCACCAAAATGACCAATCTCTTCCGGCCACCCTACACCTGCCAGGTGGAACAATGGATCTCTTCTCCTCTTGGATCGCGGTGCATCAGCTGGTCGGCGCGGTCGATAACTGACGGGAACGGGGCTGTTACCGCAATTATAGCGAACGGGCACGACATCTCCCGGATCCGGCAGGAGCACCGGGTTGTCAGGAAACGGGACGAAGAGCTGATGCAGCTTCTGGAAAGCGGTACGCAGATGTATTTTACCCATTCTCCGGACCACACTCTGATCTATGTGAGCCCCCGGATACAGGCGCTTCTTCGGGGGGGCTCTTCCCATTCGGGTAAGCGGTTGTGGACCGATTACCTGACGGATAACCCGCTCAATGCGAAGGGACTGGAGCGCACCCTTAAAGCGATCTCCACCGGCCGGCGCGAACCGCCGTACCGGCTGGAGTTTTACGGCCGCAATAACACGAATATCTGGGTGGAAATCAACGAGATCCCGGTGGTAAAAAACAAAAAGACCGTGGCAATTGCAGGGTACCTCGTAGACATAACCGAAAAGAAAAAAGTTGAAGAGGGACTTATCGAGGCCGAAATCCTCCTGAAAAATTACGGGGGACAGAAAAAGGCCGGGAAGGATGCGGCAGGCGGAGAAAACGCGGGGCCGTTTGCTGCACTCAAAACTATTTTCTCATCCAAAAACTCCGAAAACGAGGCTGATATTCCTCTGGACATTCCGGACAACCTCCGATAACCGGCCGTGATAAACCGCCCGGGTACTCCGGTGATCGGGGTCGCACCTGAAATGGGTATGACCCCCCAGGCAGAGAGAGGAATTTGTATTTCCCGCTCCTGGTAAAAAGCCGGACTGCCCGGGAAAAGATCAGAATAAGACTTACCAAAAAAGGGAACTTATTTCCCCTTCTTCACGCATTCCGCAATATACGACCCGGCTTTCTTTGTTCCCGCCGTTCCGCCGAGGTCCTTTGTCACGACGCCATCCTTAATGCTCTTCTCAATGGCTGTGACAATCGCAGCGGCAGCCTTGTGCTCGCCAAGGTGATCGAGCAGGAGCGAGCCGGCCCAGATCGTCGCGATCGGGTTTGCAACATCCATGCCCTTGTACTTCGGCGCCGACCCGTGGATCGGCTCGAACATCGAGGTGCCCTTCGGGTTGATGTTCCCGCCCGGGGCAAGCCCGAGGCCGCCCTGGATCATCGCGCCGAGGTCGGTGATAATGTCGCCGAACATGTTGGGCGTGACTACGACATCGAACCACTCGGGGTTCTTGACAAACCACATCGTGACCGCATCGACAAAGTTGAAATCAGTGGCGACATCGGGATACTTCTTTGCGGTCTCGGTAAAGACGTCACGCCAGAGCCCGTACACATCGGAGAGGACGTTTGCCTTGTCGACCGAGGTAAGTTTTTTGCGGCGCTTCTCTGCGAGCTCGAACGCGTACGTCTGGACCCGGCGTGATCCTTCCCGGGTCACGACACCGATCTGGTAGGC
>NZ_JBAVMX010000097.1:0-2874 GCF_049690535.1 Methanoregula sp.
GTCTTTGCCGCACCGTTTTCTGCGGACTGGCTGGGAAGGGCAATCGACCGGGATGCCATAAACGATTTACAGCAGTATGTGCGGTCGGACCGCATCACCCTCACCGGTGAAGGCGGCGAGTACGAGACGCTTGTGCTCGACGCTCCCGTCTTTTCCCGGCGGATCGTGATCCTTGAGTCGGAAAAAGAGTACGCGAATTTCCGTGGCATCCTGCACGTCCGGCGCGCCGTGCTGGAGGCGAAATGATCCTTCTTGTGGATCTCTCGTGGAAGGCAGGAACCCTTTCCCGGAATGAGTTTGTGGACCCGGTGGCCCGGATCGTCTCCCGGGCCGGGCTTGCATGGCGGGAGGCGCATTTTTCCGGTATATCCGAAGAACAGATCCGGGGTGCCGATGGGATCATCCTCTGCGGGACCGCGTTACAGGACAACCTTTTTGCCGGAAAGGTGCAGGAGTTTTCGTGGCTCAAAGACACCCGTGTCCCGGTCCTTGGGATCTGCGCCGGGATGCAGGCCCTCTGCCTCGTGTTCGGGGGCACTCTCCGACCGGCCTCCGAGATCGGGATGACCACAATCCGGATCACCCGGCCAAACCCGCTTTTTCCTGACCGGCCGCCCTTTGAGGCGTATGAACTGCACTCCTTTGCCTGCGACCCGCCGGCCGGCTGGGAAGTAACAGCAGTCTCGGACCGGTGCGTGCAGGCTGTCTGCCACCCGGACCGGCCGCTCTATGGGGTCATGTTCCACCCAGAGGTAAGAAACGATCTCGTGGTAAAACGGTTCTGCTCCCTCTGCCGGGAATAGCGGGGCCGGGCGTAACGGGGACAAAAAGCCCCGGCCTCTCCCTTGTACCATTGAAAAAAACAAAAGTGCTAATATTTATGATCACCAAACTCTGTTTCGCATGTTTGAATCCGGCAAACCTCCTGTTGTAGAAAACACCGAAGAGAACCGTCAGATCTGCAGGAAATACTGCACCATCTGCCAGAACTACAAGCGTCATTCGCTCGAAAAACACCAGCCGACCGAGCTCTTCTGTGGCTGTGGGAGTTCCAATGCCCCGGACATGAAAGAGATCGGCTGCTTCTGCCCGGCCTGCCCGCTCTTCATGAAGTACCATCTCCGCGGCGGGTACTACTGCGTGAGAAGGTAGATTAACTTTTTTCCTAATAGTCGTCCTGTGGTTTTGCAGTGACGACATCCTCTACTTCGGGCTGGAGGAGTGCAAGCGCTTCCCGGACCTTTTCCTGGATCGCGGGGTTTTTGTTATCCTGCATCGTATCGAGGCATGCAATCACTCCTTCATCGATAAGCGGTTCTGCCTCCCCGGATGCCGCAACAGCGATGATAATTTCCAGGGCTGAAAGGACGATGTGCAGGTTTTTTTCCTTGAGCAGGTTCATGATGATCTTTATCCCGCCCTGCTTTATGAGCTCGTCCGGCCTCCAGTCGTCGTCTTCTGTACTCACTGCCAGGGCTTCCAGTGCGGCCTCCCTGCCTTTTTTCCCTTGTTTTGAGAGACGAACCAGCAGGTCCTCTATGAGATCCTGTTCAATACGCAGATTTTCAACCATTTTTCCCCTCTGTCCCGGTCGACTCCATCCGAACAATGTCTGGATCCGGTGAATGATACCTGAACCTCAAAGATAAAAAACCCATTGACCCTGACAAAATGTCACCCGGTGCGAAAAACCAAAAGACAGTTTTTTTTTAATGCCTGATTCTGTAAAACTATAGAGGGGGAGTAATGGCGAGGTTTGAGGGAGTTTACATGCGGGCAAAAATCCGGGTGAATTCTACACCCCGACCGGACCCCTGCCGCCCACCCGGAAGGAAGGGGAAAATCCACAGGAAACCTATTATTCTTATCCTACGATCCCTTCCTTATGAAATCCGGTGAAATAAAAGTCGAGGATACGGAAGCGAACCGGCAGATCTGCATGAAGTACTGCGGGTCATGCCCGACCTACAAGCACAACTCCCTTGGGAAATCCGAGCCCGGTGCCCTCTTCTGCGCACGCGGGAAATCATGTGCCCCGTCAGTAAAAGAGGTCAACTGCTACTGCCCGGCCTGCGAGATCTTTGACAAGAACAATCTCGCCATCGGGCGCTTCTGCGACCGGGACTAACAGATTTTTTTTGTGATCGTACCTTTTGGCTGTGCCGGGACTCACCCGGTGCGTTATGCGTCACTTCCGCATCGTTTCCGGTGCAGGTATGCGTAGAGCTCTGCTGCCGAACCAAGGATGATGCCGGTAACAAAACCCCATGGTGAGAGATTGCAGACACCTTTCCATTCTGTGATAACCATCCCGGACAAGGTGCAGGAGATGAGGATCAAAATAAAATATTTCCCGGGAATCGGACGGCGATCGTGGGTCTCTGCACGTTCCCGTGCTTCTGTCCGGAAGTACAGCAACAGAAGAACAACTGCAATCACAAAAGCAAACAAAGCAATTACGGTAAGGACCTGGGACATGGTATCTGGTGAATTAAGGAATATTCGGACGGGCCGGTTTATAGTGTACAGGATTGTGGCATAACTGCCGGGTTACTGGCCGCAGGACCTTTGCGCCGGCGCTGTGTGACCAGTGCTCACGCGATCGGGGTTGGACCGGGACCCACGTTCACATCCGTGAATTATTTCTGCTCGCCCTTCCCACCATCCGGATACGTATGTCCGGTGAAAAACGCGATTTTGACGCAGCAGCGGCGACCTGGGACGAGAACCCGGGCCGGGTAAAACTGGCGCACGATGTGGCGCAGGCAATCATCGGGACGACACAGCCGGGACCGGCGATGGATGTGCTGGACTTCGGGTGCGGGACGGGCCTTCTCACCCTTGCACTCCAGCCCCATGTCCGCACGATCACAG
>NZ_JBAVMX010000098.1:0-21580 GCF_049690535.1 Methanoregula sp.
TGGCTGTTAACCAGCATGTCACAGGTTCGAGTCCTGTTGGCGGCGCTTATGGGCCTGTAGCTCAGTCCGGTTAGAGCGCCCGGCTCATAACCGGGCGGTCATGCGTTCGAATCGCATCAGGCCCATTGCAATTTTCGTTCTTTCTCTTTCTCCCGTACCGTTACTCCCGACGGCCACGTTTTTAAGATTTTCCGGTAAGCCTGCCCCGATCGTCCCTGTCCGGGACTGTTTGGCAAAGTTTCTATGGCTGGAAATCAGAGCAACCACCATGGAATGCCCCGTGTGCGGCAGCGATTGTGTCAGGACGGCACCGGAGATCATGAGCGATCTTCCCACGCGTTTTCTTCCCTGTGCAGAGTGCAGCATGCGGGTCCTTGACAAACGTGCACCGCTCTCTGCATTGGAGTATGCAGAACCCTGCTCCTGCGGGAAACGTTTTATCGACGAAGTCTTTGCGCACATGTACGTGATCATGCGGGAGGAAGGCGATCTTTCCCCCCGCGACCCGCTCATCGCGGTCGGCTCACCGCTCATTCATCCTGGCTTTGCGATGGACCTGCCACCGTTTCTGCCGGCAAAATCCCTGTTGCTGTTGTCCGGGAAGGTGCAGGAAAAGGCGGCCCGGCGGATCGTTGCCGAAGTCCCTGAAGTTCGGGGCGTTGTCAAAACCGCAGCATTTGTTCCCGGTCTTATCTCCCACGATTTGAATGCAGTACCGCGTGTCTATACACTCCTTGCCGGCTGCGATGTCAGGGCCGATATTTACCCGCTTGCCACCGGTCCTCTTGTCGTGTACAAGCAGCAGTCCCTCATCCATATCGAGTTCCCGCGCGCCGGCTATCCCAAACTGCGGTCGGTTGTGGCCCACGTGGGAAAACCGCCGGTCCCCTTCTTTGTGGATGCCTTCTCGGGGCCGGGAACGCTCGGCCTCGCGGCAGCGTGCCTTGGCGTGCCGCACGTGGTCATGAACGATGCCTGGTATGCATCGGCGTTCTGGTCGGCATTCAATCTCGAAGTGAATCGTGTTTACTTCGATGTCGACAAAGTGCAGATCTACGGTCAGGTCCGTGATATGGCGCGTCACCCGGTCGCCCGGGAACCGGTGAAGATTGCCGAAACCACCGGCCGGCAGGTTATTGAAGTTTACCAGGGGGATTTCCTGAACCTGGATCGCGTGATCCCAAAAGATGCGCACCCGGTTGCGGCCCTGGATATTTTTGATAAAAACGACCGGAACGGCGTATCCGCCATGCTCCGTGACTGGCAGGGGCGCATGGGCGGGGACGTGTTTGTTCCCTGAAACCATTTGCCCTTCCTGTGGGGGTACTGTGCTGGACATCCCGTGGAATAACCTGATCTGTGGGTGACAAGGATTTATTGACCGGCAGGCAAAGGTATATGGGGACTAGCCCGGGTGGCTCGGCGTCACTTGTAACCCGAAACCGTCGGTACGCGGGGGGCGAAGTTTGACGAAGGCTGCAACGAACTGCTGGCGCCTTACGTATTCTGACGTTGAAACCTCGTCCCATGAGGTCGATGGCCAGGTATCAAAATTCCGGAGGGAATGGCGACCTGTCGCTGCGGGAACCGGTTCAGGCCCGGAAGGGAGCAGACTTACCGCAGACATACGGCGCCCATGGGGTAACGGGGCGGAGGAGGAGTACCTTGGCAAGAGGAGCAACGTACAGTCGACTGATAACACGTCCCCATTTCTCGTGATACCATGTCAAAAGTCACCATTATCGGTGCAACCGGCAATGTCGGTATGTTTGCCGCATATGCCATTTCTGCAGATCCCCACGTCCACGAGATCCAGCTGTACGGGCGCGAAGGGCGCGAAGCTCTCTTAAAAGGCATCGCGCAGGATTTTATCGATTCATTCGCGGCCCGGGGGACAAATATCAGGATCACCTGGACGACCAGCCTCAAGGATGTGGCCGGGTCGGATATCGTGGTTATTACTGCCGGAACTCCCCGTGGCCCGGGGCAGGACCGTCTCGATCTTGCGCTTGGGAATGCCCGCGTCGTTGCACCTATGGCACAGACGATCGGCGCTGTCGCTCCCGACACGAAGATCATCGTGGTGACAAACCCGGTTGACGTGATAACGTGTGTTGTCCTCAAGTATTCCGGGCTCAAGCCCAACCAGGTTTTTGGCCTTGGCACTCACCTGGACTCGATGCGGTTAAAATCGCTGATTGCGACGTATTTCAAAGTGCATGTCAGCGAAGTTCACACCCGTATTATCGGAGAACACGGCGACAGCATGGTGCCGCTCTGGTCGGCGACCACGATCGGCGGGATCAGGATCTCCAACCTGCCGGCGTTCACGCACCTGCCGGTGCAGGACTTTATCCAGTCCGTGAAGTCCAGCGGCGAACAGATCATCAAAAACAAGGGATCGACGGTGTACGGCCCCGGCGAAGCAATTGCGACGCTCGTAAAGACCGTTCTTGGCGACGAAAACCGGATCCTGACCGTCTCATCCTACGTGAAAAGCGAGGTTCACGGGATCGGCGGGGTCTGTATCGGCGTTCCTGCCCGGATCAACCGGAACGGTGCGTTCCCGGTGACCATCAGGATCGATGAATCAGAGGTCATCGCATACCGGGAATCCGTTGAGAAGATCCGCGCAACGACGCACCAGATCGTCCAGACCCTTGAGAGTGAAAGAGAGCCGGGCGCTCCAAGAAAGCCAAAAAGATCCCAGTCCGGAAAATCCGGTCTCTGATGTTAAAGGATTAAAAAAGCGGGAATACGGATAACCGATCCCTGTTTTACATAAGCGTTACTTCAACAATTTCTGCACGTTCGACACCGGGGATCGTATTGAGTTTCCCCTCGATGGCATCCGTCTCGCCGCCCGCATCATTGACGACTGCGACAAGTTTGAGTGCCTTAAGGCCGAATCCTATTGGCTCTTCCTGGATATCCTGGATGCCCGGCAGTTTCTGTTTGAGCGCGCTTTTTAGTTCTTCAAGGTCAACTTCGGGAGATTCCGGCATGACCCTGACAATTACGGCAACGCCACCCATGCCTCACGGTCCCCCGAATCCACATTTCGGGCAGACGTAGGGAATACTCTGCTCCCTGCACCGGTAGCACCGGGTGATCTCGACACCGCACGAGGGGCATGCGAACGCCGTTGAGCCCTCTTCTGCAAGCGGAGCGCTGCAGGATGTACACTTTTTATCTGACATGATATCGCTCCTTTAAGGATTCCTATAGTATCTCTTTTAGTACCTTTAAAAGGTTGTACCAATGCCGGTGCCGCAAACCTGCTCCCCGCAGAGCCAGCGGGAGAGCCGGGTCGTGTCGGTTCCGTTGAGGATGAACGTCCTGATACGGTGTTCGAGCACGTAGGAAAGAAAGCAGGGATCGATGACATCAGTGTGTACGGGTTTTTCTATGCGGGCAAGGAGTTTTCCCTCTGCCTCTATACCATCCACGGATTTGAGTACAAGAAGATCGCCACCGAGCATGCCGGCGACCCACGCGGCGATCGTGTCGGACGTGATGTCCCATGAATGGGGGAGGGGATCATAGCGGCGCAGGGCACAGTACGGGAGGAGGACGCACGTATCCCGGGGACGTGCGATCCGCGTGGTTGTCCTGACACCCCGTGCGACAAGTGTCCACCCGTACTGGTCCATGGCAGCGCATGCCATCCAGTGGGCGGCATCCGCATCGGTTGCGGCGCCAGACTGCCGCACGGCATCGGCAAATATCCCGCCACCCGGGACAATCAGCAGGGGACGGCGAGCGGATTGCAGGGCCGGGATAATCTCCCTGATGTGGGGGGCCAGACTGCCGCCCAGTTTTACGACCGTTACGGGTGAAGTTGTATTGTTCTTCCCGTGCCGTGCCTGCGCTGTCATCTCCCAAGGGTTATATTCCCGGATTATAAAAAGGAAGATACCAGATCTTTTATGCGCCGCCTCGTTGTGTTCCTGCTCCTGTGTGTCTGTGTGGTGTCGTGTGGTGCGGTGCAGATCACCGAGTTCTGTCCGGACCCGTATCTTGCCAATGATATGGATGAATATGTCGTTCTGTCCGGCCACGGTTCCCTTGACGATATTGCCGTCTCTGATAACCACGGCGGCTTCCGGTTTCCTCCCGGGACTTTCATCAATGGTACCCTCACTGTCGCACGGAGTTCTCCCGCCTTTGAAAAGACTCACGGGAGGCTCCCGGATTTTGAATGGCAGGATTATTCCCCGCAGGTGCCGGACGTGGTCTCCGGTACGACACTGCGCCTCGCCAACACCGGTGATGAACTGATGGTGTACGAGAACAGCCGGCTCGTGCAGAAGATTACCTGGCCCGGGGACGTGAAACCCCGGGAAGGCCAGGTACATTTTCTCGAAAACGGTGTCTGGGACCCCCGCCCGCTCATGCTCGGCCAGTCACGACTTGTTCCGGAGACCTTCGAGAATGTGACAGTCACCGCTTTTGTCTCCCCAGACAATTCCCTTGCGGTATTTTCCCGTGCTGTTGCATCGGCACAGCACCAGGTACTGGTGAATGTCTACGAACTCTCCAGTGCCAATATCACCGGGGCGCTTGTCGATGCAGAAAAACGTGGGGTGGACGTGGAAGTCCTTCTTGAAGGTGGGCCGGTCGGGGGGATCAGCGCTGAAGAAAAAGCAGCAGTCTGGCGGCTGAACCAGAGCGGGATCCCGGTCTATGAGATGACGACATCTGAAAGCGAGCACGCACCGTACCGGTACGACCATGCAAAATATGTGGTCATCGATGACCGTTCGGTCCTTGTGACCAGCGAAAATTTCGGGCACAGTGGGTTTCCCCCTCATGGAGAGAGCGGGAACCGGGGCTGGGGTGTATGGCTGGACAATCCCGGTCTCGCGGCATATTTCAGTGATCTTTACCTGACCGATACCGGGGGGCCGGGAATTGTTCCCCTGTACGGGAACGCGGGGCCGACAGAGGTGTACACGGTGGTCTCCTATCAGGCGCCGTTTGACCCGACCACTTTTACCGGCGCACGGGTTACCCCGGTCGTCGCCCCAGATACCAGCAGCACGATAACGGGCCTGCTCGATTCCGCACAGGACAGCATCGGGATCGAGCAGGCGTATATCACGAACGAGTCAAAGACCCGGTTAAACCCGTACCTTGCGACTGCGATCAATGCCTCGCGGCGCGGGGTGCATGTACGGGTGCTCCTTGATTCATACTGGTATAACACCGCGGATGAGGCAGACAATGATGAAATGGTTGCGCTGATCAACCGTATTGCCGCCACAGAACACCTGCCGCTTGAAGCGCGCACTGCCGATCTTGCGGCAAGCGGTTTTGAGAAGATCCATAACAAGGGTGTTGTCGTCGATGACCGTGCAGTGCTGGTAAGCAGCATCAACTGGAACACGAACTCCCCTGGTTTCAACCGGGAAACCGGTGTCATCGTAGAGCAACCGGAGGTGGCGCGGTATTTCCGCACGGTGTTTGATGCAGACTGGAGCCCGGCGGTGCGGTCTCCGCAGAAATCCGCCGATTACCTTAAGATCGCGTGTGTTATCGCTGTCATCGGCCTGCTCATTGTCCTGTATTACCGGCGGCATATCCGGTAATGCGCAGGTATTTTCTAAAACCGATGGCACGCGTCCGGTCTGGTGAGCGCTAATAAAAACAGGAATAACAATCAGAACTGGCGTCTGAACAAAGTTTTTTTTTGAATTTTCAGATTTTCTTGAGTGCGCACTGGCATACGTCGCAGAGATTGATGTCGCTCTCTCCGGTAACCACTGCAAGTGCCCAGCGATCTATCATCGCATCGAGTTCGGATGACAATTCAATTGCCCCGTACCCCCGCTTTTTACTCATATACTGGGATACCGCAGCGCGCGTGACTCCCATTCTCTTTGCCGCATCGCTCTGGCTGAGACCTTCCTTGTTGACAAGCCGGGATACCATCTCTGCTCTCATAGGGGGCAGGAGGTTCCTGACCATCGTGTCGCAGTGCATGAGCGTGCAGGTATGCTTCGTCATACGAGTGCAGGCTGGGATTCCGGGGTGGTAACGGGTCTGTTCTGGTAGATGATCTGCCGTGCATCGCGGAAGTTGAACTTCTCGATGATGAGGTGGCGCTCTTTTAGTTTTTTCAGGGCGTACCGCACGGTCCGCGGCGCAAGCCTGCTTTTCTTGACAAGGTCCTTGTGGGTCATGGCGCCACCGGTGTCCAGTATCTCCATAACCGTCCGTGAGGATGGTGGTAAGGTGTGCTGATACATGATCGTAATGTTAACAGTGTTAACATATCAACCTGTCGGTAATTTATATCCCCGGTTTCAATCATCACGTATGTTCGGGCACCAGGAGCGGGTCGCGATCCTGCTGTTGATCGCGGTGGCTCTCGTGGTCATTGCTGCCCACATCGCGCTCGTGCAGATCGGAAAAGCGCCGTTTGCATCCGCATATTCAGACCAGTCTGCCGATGGGGCGCTTGTCAGCATAACGGGTATCATCGATCAGGCGACCGTTCTCAAAAATGGCGGGCACGTAATTCTCACCGTCAATAATGTCACGGTTTTTGTCCCCGCAAATGTTGCCGGTGACAGGGCCTTTGCGAAAGGGACTGCCGTATCGTTGTACGGGACGGTCCAGACCTACCAGGGTAAAAAAGAGATTCTCATCAGTTCAGCGGATGATATCCGGGAGATTCAGTAGTGCCCGGTTTGGTATGAAGTCCCGCGCTCGCTTTACAGTACAGCGGCACCCGGGGCGGCTTTTGTTTTTGTCCTTGCGATGGTGTCGAGTGCTTCCTGTGCAGCAGTGCACACTCCGTCATCAGGATCCTCCCGTGCGCCGGCCAGTGCCGGCACTGCACGTTCGTCACCGATCTCACCCAATGCCCATGCGGCAGTTTTCCTGACGCCCCGTTTTGGGTCGGAAAGGAGCAGGATGAGTGGACTGACTGCCCGGGTAGCCTTAAGTTTTCCAAGCCCCCACGCGGCGCCGGTGCGGAGCCATTTTTCACTTGAGGTAAGAGCCGCAAGCAGGGGTTCGACCGCGCGTGGATCTCCGATCATCCCGAGCGATTTTGCCGCAAGCCACCCGACATCCACGTACGGGTCTTTCAACGCTGCAATAAGCGGTTCGACTGCTGCGGGGTCCCCTTCGTCACCCAGCGCCTCTGCCGCGTGCCAGCGAAAATGAAGGCGATCACTTTTGAGTAAACGGATATATTCCTGCACCCGTCGCCTCCGGTTTTCTTCCCGAACAACTGGATCGTCCACGGTCGGTGGTTTTTCCGGGAGTGGTGCAGGGGCGGGTGTTGCTGTCTCATCCATCCGGATCCCCTCAGGCCATCCGTATGCCATGGGGGATAATGAATATTTGGACGGATCCGATCATGTGGGTCATCAGGGTCCCGGACCCGGTATTACCGGTAAAAAAGATTACCTCAGGATCTCCAGTGTTACCGAAAAATTCCTGACCGTATGGGTGAGTGCGCCAAGGCTGATCAGATCAGCGCCGGTCCGTGCGTACTCCTGTATCGTCTCCGCGGTAATGCCGCCCGAGAGTTCGAGTATGACCTTGTCCCGGAGTCCGGCCTGTTCAAGTTCATGGATCGTTGTCCGGACACTGTCCGGTGTCATGTTATCGAAGAGCAGGATGTCCGCGCCGACCTGAGCCGCCGCAATCGCATCTTTTGTTGTTTCCACCTCAACCTCGATCTTCCGGTAGGCGCTTGCTGATTTTGCCATCGTGATCGCCTCTTTGACCGGCACGAGAACAAGGTGGTTGTCCTTGATGAGCACGCCGTCGCTCAGGCCCGACCGGTGGGGATCGCCGCCGCCAAGCGCCACGGCTTTTTTATCGAGAGCTCGCAGGCCGGGACAGGTCTTACGGGTCCCTGCCACACGGCATCGGGAGTTTTCTTTCTTCACCAGATCCGAGAGTTTTCTTGTCTGCGTGGCAATCCCGCTCATCCTGCCGATAATGTTGAGCGCGGTGCGCTCCACGAGCAGGATCTTTTTTGCATTTCCCGAGAGCGAGAGAAGGATCTTCCCGGTTACCACAGGCTCGCCATCGCGGGTATCCCGCCGCACGTCCACTCCGAAATAGGAAAAAAGGGCTGCTGCCTCAGAAAGACCGGCTGCAATTCCTTCCTGCTCGGCCCGGATGACGGCCCGGCAGGTGATATCCGGTATGATCGCATCCGAGGTAACATCTCCGAACGGTGCATCCTCTTCTATGAATTTTTTCAGATATTCCAGTGGTACCATGGCAGTTTCCCTGTGCGCCATCACGTCCCGATAACGAGCGGGCTGTCGAGGTTTCTTAAGAGTGACAGGATGGAGAGTGCCGCAAGGTAACTCGTCGCCGGGTTATCCGGGCTTGGGAGATTGGTGACTTTGATGTAGGTCTCGCCAAAACTGCCTTCGATAAAGAGTTCGTGGACGTTTTTGTCCACCGCGGGGTCCACCCAGAGTTCCACATCCGTATCCTGTCCTGCGGCAAGGCTCATCGCGACCGACACGTTCACGTTTTTCGGGTATGCTTTAATGCACTCGTGCGCTTTTCCGGAGAAGATGCGTTTCCTGGATGTGGCGGTAAGGCCAAGCGACGCGGGGCTCTTGGTGGTTTTCAGGAGCAGTTTTGTGATAGGCGAGATCTGCCCGATCTTGAGGTTGTCGAGGCCGAATATCGCACCGCTCGGGATATAGATCTTCTTTTTGTGGGCCCGTGCAGTTTCCATGAGTTCTTCTTTAAAGGCCGGATCCGTGAGTGCCCCGACGCTCATGATAACCAGATCCCGGTTGTTGAGGAGAATCGCTTTTGCATGCGCCCGTGCCGCACCAACCGAGGCTGCTTCCACAATGAGATCGACATCTGCCGTAAGGAATGCCTCAACATCCGTGTACGCTTTCCCGTGGCAGATCGCCGCGATCTCTTCTGCCCGTGCGGGAACGTTATCGAAGACTGCCGGTATGGTAAATCCTTCCGCGTGCTGCGCAATGATATGCCCGATATTGCCACAGCCCAGCAGTCCGATGCGTAACATGGTAAACAGGTTATGGGTATCATGGATTAATGGTTATCCCAAACGGAAGCACCGGCAAGCGAAAAGCCGGGGATACTGCAGAAAAATGACCTTTAACTGCCCGCGCTCCCAACGATGAGAAGAGAGATATGGAAGAGAACTTATCAGGAGATCCTCCGGATACGATGGACGTGTTTGCCGAACTCGCCCATAAGCGGGTCTATATCGAGACGTACGGGTGCAGTTATAATTTCGGGGATACGGCGAATCTTGAGGAGGTGCTCAAGCACTATGGGAGCACCCGTGTCGCATCACCCGGGGAGGCGGATGCGGTCATCGTCAATACCTGCACGGTAGTCGGGCCGACAGAACGCCGGATGCTCCGGCGTCTTGTTGCCCTTCAGGAAAAGCCGCTCTTTGTCACCGGCTGTATGCCGATTGTCCAGCGCGAGGCGATCCTTTCGGTCTGTACTCCTGTCATTATTTCCCCGGATGCGATACGTGAAGCGTACCTTCGCGTAAAAACCGTTGCTCCCGGGGGTGCCGGGATCGTCCAGATCGCGCAGGGCTGCCTCGGGCGCTGCACGTACTGCATCACGCGCAGGGCCCGGGGGCCGCTTAAGAGTTTCCCGGCAGAGGAGATCCGGGAAAAAACTCAGGCGTTTGTTGACGCGGGCGCGTACGAGATCCAGCTGACGGCACAGGATGTCAGCGCCTATGGGAGAGATATGGGAACCGATCTCCCCTCTCTCCTCTCCACCATCAGTGATCTCCGGGGAAACTACCGGATCCGTGTCGGCATGATGAACCCGGCGACGGCCCTCCCTGTCCTTGACGATCTGGTGGATGCATATACCAGCGACCGCATCTTCAGGTTTGTGCACCTGCCGGTGCAGTCGGGATCCGACCGTATCCTTGAACAGATGGGACGGGGATATACCGTGCAGGAGTTCGAGGAGATCGTTTCTGCGTTCCGTAGCCGGTATCCCGATATCAGCATCGCCACGGATTTTATTGTCGGGTTTCCCGGGGAGACCAAAGACGATTTTTCCCGGTCCCTTGCACTTATCGGGAGGACAAAACCTGCCAAGGTCAATGTTACCCGGTATTCAAAGCGCCCGTTCACCGGCCCGTTTGCGGAAAAGGACTTCCCGGATTCGATAAAAAAAGACCGGTCACGTACCCTGAACGCGTACGCGGAAGAACAGTACTCCACGGTCAACCGCCCGCTCCTTGGAACCACGGTATCCTGTGTCGTTACGGAAAAACTCCGTCCCGGCTCGGTCATGGCCCGGACTGCATCCTACCAGGGTGTTGTCATCGGAAGGGATCTCCCGATCGGTGTTGCCGCAGAGGTCATCCTCAAAAAAGACCGGAAATATTTCTTTATGGGCGATCCTGTCGCATGAGTCCCAATCAGGGAATGGCGGCCGCAGAAAGACGAGTGATTTTATAGCCGGAACATTAACTATTCTTGTTTTGCGCCGGAAGGTGCCATGTGGTGATACTGATATGGATGAGATCGAGGCCGGTTTTGAAAAGATCATGCAGAAGATCGAGGATATGAAAAAGACGGATGCCAAACTGTCCGAAAAGATAAAAACCCATGATGGGGAACTTCTGGGGCGCATGGCAGTTATGGCAAAACCGGTGGTCATATCTGTCGGCCTCAACCTGCTTAAGATCGGGAAGCAGGATACGAAAAACGAGATCTACGATGCCAATTATTATACGGAAAAAATGATCGTGCTCGGGAAGGCCGATCCCGCGGCGTTTCGCCCCGACGACCCTTCAAAAAAGATCACCGACCAGTTCTGCGTTCTCTCTGAAAAGGGAAAGTTCTACGAACTGATGTACAGTTCTGACGGTTTTATCACCGATTCGTATCTCAACCCCATTGATCCGAAATCCACCATCGAGGTGTACGGGTATGATGTCATGTTCATGCTGTTCCAGGGAATGCACGACTACATGAAATCGGAAGCAGAACTTATCGCAGCGCTTGAAAAAGTGATCGGGTATGTTTTTGCCACTCCCGGTAAAACCTGATCGATGATCCTTTTTTCTTCCACTACTTCCACCTGAACAGCGGGAACATCGGTCTGAGTGGGTCATTATCGCCCTTTCCCAGCGCTGACAGCGTAAACGTGCGACTGGTCTCCACGCTGTTTTTATCTTCGAAAGTGACCACGGCTTTTGCAGTATCCACCATGCGGGTGAGGGGATACTCGTGCCGGGCGTCTGCCGCAAGTTCGGGAAGATCAAATTCAATGTCAAGAGGAACAAGCGCGACATGGATCCGGTATGCCGGTGCATTCCCTGAGTTCTCAACCACGACCTTTTTTGCATTGTCACCCAGCCTGACGGTAAGCTCCGGAAGGACCCGGGCATCTTCCATGATAAAGACCGACATGGCAAGAGCGGCAAGGATGATTACACCTGTCGCACCGAGATAGATGTTGATCCAGATGAGGAGTACGCAGATCAGGGCGCCGGCCACAAGAAGAATCTTATGAATTTTCTCCATGCCCTTCTGTAGGCTAAAAAACTATATCAAAACGCGTGGGATGGGCCCGATGCGATTCGAACGCATGACCTCCCGGTTATCAGCCGGGCGCACCACCGGGCTATGCTACGGGCCCAAAAGGATTGCCTGAAATTTACCTTATTACTTATCCCACCGGAGTTTTTATAGGTTGTGAATGGCCGGGCGGACAGGATAATGCTATAGGGCTTTATTGTTAAAAATAACTAAATATCGTTCGGACTGGGATTATGCAACGCCACTATCTCCTCGGAAATGAAGCCATCGCCCACGCGTGCCTCGAATCAGGTATCGATTTTGCCAGCGGGTACCCCGGCACTCCTTCATCGGAAGTTATCGATGTCCTCCGCGTACAGAAAGACCCCTCGTACTATGTGGAATGGTCGGTAAACGAGAAGGTCGCGCTTGAAAATGCCCTTGCTGCGGCGTGGTGCGGGATACGGGCGATCTGCACTATGAAGCATGTCGGCCTCAACGTCGCCGCCGACCCGCTCATGACGAGCGCCTATACCGGGGTGACCGGCGGCCTTGTCATCATGAGCGCAGACGACCCGTTCGCCCACAGTTCCCAAAACGAGCAGGACACCCGGTGCTATGCCCATTTCGCCCGGCTTCCCTGTCTTGATCCCGCGGGTGTTCAGGAAGCGCACGACATGATCCGCACCGCGTTTGAGATCTCCGAGGAATTCAGGCTGCCGGTGCTCTTCCGCCCCACCACCCGGATCTGCCACTCTAAGGGCGATGTGGAACTGGGGGCTGTCGTCCCCAGTACAAGGAAAGGGGAGTTCCACAAGGACCCCCGGCAGTACGTGGTGATCCCGGCCCATACCCGGCTCCTGCACAAAAAACTCAACGAGAAGCAGCCTGCCCTTAAAAAACGTCTCGTTGAACGTGGGCTCAATCATTACACGATAAAGGGAAAGACCGCGATTATCGCGAGCGGGATCGGTGCCTCCTATGTGCAGGAACTCCTGCCCCCCGATGTCTCGTTCATGAAGATCGGTGCTTACCCGATCGATGAGGAATGGCTCGGGGAGTTTGCGAGGAAGCATGAGAAGATTCTCGTGATCGAGGAACTCGCCCCGGTTGTTGAAGAGGCAGTCCGCCAGGTGGCAGGCTGCGTGCCGGTCTTCGGGAAGATCAACGGGTATGCGCCGTACGAAGGCGAACTTTCACCTGCGTTTGTCGCGGCAATCATGGTAAAGGCCGGGTTCCTGCCGGAAAACCCTTTTGCCGCGATGGAACCTGTACAGAACCTCCCGATGCGCCCGCCCATTCTCTGCGCCGGCTGCCACCACCGCGCTGCATTCTACGCGATAAAGAAGGTGTTCAAGGATGCAGCGATCTACCCGAGCGATATCGGGTGTTACACGCTCGGGATCCAGCTCGGCGTTGTCGATACCACGATTTGCATGGGCGCCTCGATTACGGTCGGGAGCGGGATCGCCCATTCCGGTGATCCCCGCGATGTGGTCAGTACAATTGGCGATTCCACCTTCCTGCACACCGGGATCCAGGGGCTCATGAATGCGGTCTACAATGGTGCGAACATGACGGTCGTCATCCTCGACAACCGGATCACCGCGATGACCGGTCACCAGCCCAACCCGAATACCGGGTTAACGGCAACCGGCGTGGAGACGCCCCCGGTATCCCTCGACGCGATCTGCCGCGCCTGCGGGGCGACCTTTGTCGAAACCGTCGATCCTTACGATATGACCGGGATCCTCCGGGTCCTTGAAGAGGCAAAGAAGAAGAACGGGGTCAAGGTGATCATCGCAAAGCAGATGTGCGTGATCGCGGCACGCCGTGCAGGAGTAAAAAGGGGCCGTTACGTGGTGAACCCGGATCTCTGTACCGGCTGTGGTACCTGCGTGCGGTTCGGGTGTCCCGCGATCGAGTTCGCGGACGAGAAGGCCCGGATCAATGATCTGTGCAGCGGGTGTGCGGTCTGCGCCCGGCTCTGTCCGGTCGGGGCTATCTCGCGGGAGGCAAAAAAATGACGAAGAGTTTCGATATCCTGATCGTCGGGATCGGCGGGCAGGGCACCATCCTTGCATCGAATATTCTCGGGGAGGCCTGCCTCCTTGAGGGCCGGCACGTGAAAGGCGCCGAGACGCACGGCATGGCGCAGCGCGGGGGGTCGGTCGAGACCCATATCAGGATCGACGGGCAGTACGGTCCATTGATTGTGCCCGGCACGGCTGATCTCCTGATCTCCTTTGACCTGCTCGAAGCGCTCCGGTATTCTCACTTCCTCAAGACCGGCGGGACGATGGTGGTCAACCGGCACATGGTCCTGCCCACCTCGGTCTTTACGCAGAAGAGCCCGGTGCCGACCGAAGACGAGATCGTCGCGCAGCTTGCCCGGTTCAACCTGTGCCTGATCGACGCCGACAGGATTGCCACAGATGCGGGTAGCAGTCTCTCCCAGAATGTCGTGATCCTTGGTGCGGCCTCTTGGTCGATCCCCTTAAAGGCTGAGTCCCTGCTTGCCGCAGTTAAAAAACTCGTCCCGCCAAAGACCGTTGAGGTCAACACAAAAGCATTCGAGATGGGGCGGGCATTCAGCAAGGCACGCTGATGGGTGCACCGGGTGTCTTTGAACCGGATAGCCTGTATGAGTGAGTACGCCTCTCCTCATGGAGCAAATCCCAACCTGCCCTGTCGATCTCATGTGTGACCGATCCGCCATTTGCCATCTGTTTTACGGCGCAAGGGCTCAATTAAAACCGGACCGGCAGCAACCCGATCGGGAGATCCTGCTGGAAGAACAATAAGAGTTTACGTTCCGGTGGATTACAGAGGAATCCGGAAAACAACAACGCTGAGGGGGGGAATTGAACCCCCGAGGCACTTTCGCACCACAGGCTTTCCAGGCCTGCGCCCTACCGCTAGACTACCTCAGCAAAAAGTGTATCCCATGTATTTGCCGGGTATTTTTTTAATGCTATCCCTTCATGGGATCAGTGTTTTGTGGGTTTTTCCGGCCTGACTGCCCTCTTCCAGCCTCTCGGGTACGTGCCCGGGGCTAGGAAGACCGTGGTCATGGCGATAAAGAGGCCGGTCTTCCCGGGTTGCCAGGTCGTTGATGCGGCAATGGCCTTCCCGAGACCGACAAACTCCTTCTTGTCCGTGAGGACAGCGACGATCTGATCTCTCCTGAACTCGTCGCAGCGGAGCACCCCTACTCCTGCCAGCGCTGCACCGTGGCAGAGGGCATCAACGGCGGTATCGCGCACGACAACGGCAGGGAGATCGGGAATCGCCGCATCCACGGAAACGATCATGGATTCTAACGAGGTGCAGTCTCCCGCTGCCGCAGCAACGCAGGCATCCTGCAGTTCGTGAAGCGTGTACATGGTGCGCTCGTCAAAGACCCCCGACCGGGTCCGGCGCAGCTCCTGCATGTGTGCCCCGACGCCAAGCGCAAGGCCCATATGGTGGCAGAGCGAGCGGATGTAGGTGCCGGCATCGCACTGCACCTTGAAGAGCACCAGTCGCCCATCAACGCCCAGTATCTCCATTTTCTGGATGGCACGGATGCGCAGCAGGCGTTTGACCGCGCTCCTCCGGGGCGGGCGCTGGTAGATACGGCCGGTAAATTCCGTTACGACCTCATCGATACGCTGCCGCTCTACCTCCTTGTGCAGCCGCATCAGGCAGACATATTCCTTATCGTGTTTCAGGAGGAGCGGCGCAAGGCGCACGGCGTTTCCCAGCATGACGAGGAGAATGCCCGACACCTGCGGGTCGAGCGTGCCCGCGTGACCAACCTGACAGCCGAGCATCTTTCCCACCCATGCGGCCACCTGGTGGCTCGAGGGCCCCCGGGGCTTATCGATCACGATAATGCCTGCGCCATGCCAGAGCTGTGGGGTGCCTGTTTGTCCCTCTATCGGGGTTTCCTGTGGTGTCGTCATCGTATTATCCGTATCTTTCCCCGGTATTCGTTCAAGGCGCCAAGCGTCCCCTCAAGCGATCCGTCCCCGACAATTGCGGGCAGCGTTCCCCCGCACATCATCGATTCAGCGGTTACATCCCCGATGGCCATTACCAGCAGGTCGGGGCGCGGGGTCCATATTGCCTTCGTATACGACATCGCGCTCGTAAAGAGGATGGCGTCTGCCCTTTCAAGATTGAGTGGCTCATTCGTGGGCGCAAGCCGATAGCAGCGGTATTCCCGTGGAATCCCCCCCGCGTGGGTAATTGCATCGATGAGGGGGGCGTTTGGGACATCGGCGCGGGGAAGGCCGATTATTTTCCCTTTGATCCAGTCCCCGAGAAACGGGACGAAATCGCGCGAGTAAAATCCGGGCAGGGTTTCGCAGGTGATGTTGCACCGCGTGAGTTCCCGTGCCGTCTCGGGGCCGATCGCGATGACCCGGGGAGTCTTTTTGAGGTGCGGGGCAAGGATTTTTGCCGGAAGTGCACTTGTAAAAAAGATGCAGTCAAACTCCCCGCGCTCCACGGCCCCGACAAACGCGGAGACGATATCCTGCCGGATCTCCGACCGGAGCGGGTGGACGCTGTAGCACGCGTGCCCGAACGCTGCACACCGGGCCGCGTCCCGCTCCTCCTTTCCTGCAAGACGGGTGACTGCGATCTTCATTACGGATTCATCATCCCTGTATGATAAGATGGTATGCATTTCGGTTGATTTATGTTCATTCTCCTGTACCTTCTGCTATGATCGAGATCGTGATTGGGGTGCTGCTCGGCGTCCTCCTTGGCACCATCAGCGGTCTTATCCCCGGCGTGCACGCGAACACGCTCGCGGGCATCCTGCTTGGTGCGCAGGCAGTCCTCCTTACTGCGCTTGGGCCGCTTGCCCTTGCAGGCGCGATGTTTGCCGCCCTGATCACGCACACATTTGTCGAGGCGGTCCCGTCCACGTTTCTGGGGGTTCCCGATGCAGATACCTCGCTTTCCGTCCTCCCGGCGCATGCCCTCTGCCTTGAGGGAAACGGGGAAGAAGCGGTCAGGATCGCCGCGCTTGGGAGCGCCTGCGCTATCATCATCGCGGTCCCTCTCTCGGTGCTCTGTTATATTATCCTCCCCGCCCTCCAGCCGTACTTCGACTGGGGCATCGGGATCCTGATCGTCGCGGTCATCGGGTACATGATCGTCATGAGCGAATCGCCCGGCTGGGCGCTTGCGATCTTTTCTGTCTCCGGCCTCCTCGGGGGGTTTGCCATGCGGTACGCATTCCTGGGCTGGCACACGCTTGGTGGGGAGACTTCCATCCTCATGCCCCTCCTCACGGGTCTCTTCGGGATATCTGTCCTTCTCGTTGCGTCGCAGGGAAAGCTGCCGGCGCAGCAGTTCCGGGGCCTGCGGGTGGAGAACGGGACGATCGTAAAGTGCTCCTTCCTTGGCACGCTCGCCGGTATCGCGGTCGGCTGGCTACCGGGGCTTTCGACAGCAACCGCAAACGGTGCACTGGCGTCGGTGATCGGGTATGAGAAGGATCGGCGTGCCTATATCCTTGCCACGAGTGCGGCAAACACGGCCAATGCGTTCATCGGGCTTGCCGCGCTCTTTGCACTCTCCCGGATGCGCAATGGCGTCATGGTCGCGCTCGCGGAGCTGCCCCTTCCGTCAATGAGCGAACTGATGATCATTGGTGTGCTTGCGACCTGCCTCGCGTATGTCATCACGGTGTGGCTTTCGCGTTCGGCAGGCTGGCTCACCGGGATCAACGGCCGGATACTCAACCGGGCGGTGATCATTTTTGTGGTGGGCCTCTGTATTGTCCTCACCGGGCCGTTTGGGATCGTCATCCTCCTCCTTGCCACGATCCTCGGGCTTGTACCGCATATCGTGAACGTATCCCGGGTCTACTGCATGGGCGCGATCATGATGCCGGTCATCCTGTATTCTTTTGACATCGCGTGGGTCTGACGCGAACGCCTCAGGCAGGGTGTGAGCCATTCTTTTTTTAGCCGTGCGTCCCTTAGCTTGTATCATGCAGTCCTGCTGGTTTGGCGATATCAATGCGGGGAAGTGCACCCCGTTTACCGGTGATACCGCCGCATACGCCCGCCGCGTCCGGGAGACCCGGACCAGCATGGACGATTTTATCCCTCTGGACTGGCAGCAGGCCGTTGCCTGTGGTATCTGCCGCGACCGTGCGGAATACCTTGCGCTGCTCCAGAAAGTCTGTATCGCCGGATCGGAGCAGGCAGTCAGGGAGCAGTATGCCGCAAAGGATGTGGAACTGCTCCAGATGGTCAGGACACTCGACGAGATGGACACGGTCACCAATGTCCTTTCTGAAAGGGTGGCAGACTGGTACCAGATCCGGCACCCCTCATTCTCCCGCAAATACCGCCGGACCCCGGCGCACGTTCTGGTCAAATCCATCAGCGAGCGGAACCGGGAGCGCGGTGGGGGCGGGGGAGCGCTCGGGAAGGTCGCCGCAGAGATTATGTGTCTTGCCGATGCCCGGACGGCACTTGCAAAGGAGGTCTCGGCCCGGGCGTGTGAGGTGATGCCCAACACGAGCGCACTCATCGGCGGGCTCGTTGCCGCCCGGCTCCTCTCCCACGCAGGGGGGTTAAAGAAACTTTCGCGCCTGCCCGCGAGCGGTATCCAGGTGCTCGGCGCCCGGACTGCGCTCTTTGCACATATCAGGACCCATGCTCCAGCGCCAAAGCACGGGATAATCTTCCAGCACCGGCGGGTACATAACGCCCCCCGCGAGGTTCGGGGAAAAGTTGCCCGGGTGCTTGCCGGGAAACTTGCGATTGCGGCACGGCTGGACTTTTACCGGGGCTGTGCGGTGCAGTCCTTCCTTGACGATGCACAGGTACGGATCGACCGGGCGGGAACTACAAACGGGGAGGGGAAAGGACAATGATCCGTGTCGGTGACGTGCTGGTCTCGAAAGGTGAGGGCGGGGTCTATGGCGAGCGGGAGCTTGATGGCTACCGGGTCTGGGACCCGTACCGGAGCAAGCTTGCGGCACTATATCTCGTGGGAACCGGTATCGAACTCCCCCCGGATATGAAAGTCCTCTATCTCGGGGCGGCAAACGGGACGACGGTTTCCCATGTTGCTGATTATGTGGAGGTCGTGTATGCCGTTGAATTCGCGCCGCGCCCGATGCAGGACCTGCTCGAAGTCGCACGCCGGCGCAAAAATGTGATGCCAATCCTTGCGGATGCCTCATGTCCGGAGCAGTACGCGCCGCTGGTGGAAACCGTGGATCTCCTCTACCAGGATGTGGCCCAGCCGGACCAGGCGGCGATCGCGCTCAAGAACGGTGTGTTCCTCAAACAGGGGGGGTGCTTTATCCTCATGCTCAAGACCCGGAGCGTGGATATCAGGAAAGAACCAGCCGAGGTGTTCCGGGACACGCTCGATATCCTCATGTCTGCCGGGCTCACAATAGTTGAGAGTACATGGCTTGCCCCGTATCACCAGGACCACGCGGCAATTGTCTGCACAAAATAAGAAAACTTCTTTGGGATGTACCATGCCCTCCGATATCCGTGTTTATTCTGCCGGCCCCCTGACGATCATTGCGCTTCTCGTCATCATCGGGCTTATCGTCATTGTCGTACCGCTCCTGTTTCTGGGTCTTGTAGGTAAAGCGTTCACGAACCTCGTCGGTTTGTCGTGGATAACGGCGACCGCCCTTGTCCTCCTGATCCTGCTCTGCAGCCTTGTCAATATCCCTGTCTGGAGGATCCGCAAAGAGACGATCCGCATGCCTCATTCACCTGACGGGCAGTTCCCGGAAACATTTTCTCCGACAGAGAACGGGGGACTCTGGGAGACTTCCATCGCGGTGAATCTCGGCGGGGCGATCATACCGGTTGCAATGGCCTGTTACCTCTTGTACCGTGCATCCGCGGTGATGGAGGTAAATACGTTGTATCTCCATGTGGCTGTGGCAACCCTGATTGTCGCGGCTATGGCGTACGTGACGACCCGGCCCATGGTGGGGCTGGGGCTCCGGGCACCGCTCTTTGTCCCGGGTCTCGCTGCCATTCTCTGCGGTATCCTGCTTGCCGGTGGATGGGGTCTTCCTGCCGCTGGTGTGATCGCGTTTGTCAGTGCGATTTTCGGTATCCTGCTGGGTGCTGACATTGCGCACCTGCCTCAGGTGGGTGCACTCGAAGTGCCGCAGGTCAGCATTGGCGGGGCGGGGACGTTTGGCGCGATCTTTATCGGGTGTATCCTGTCGGCCCTTATTGCATGAGATTGGGCCGGCACTTTTTCTTATAGAGTTCGTGTGTTGTTCGTGTTCGAAAATACGGACTGCCGGATTTTTTTGGATTGAAAGTTTCCGGGCGGAAAAAATTCCCGCGCGAAAATTAAAATCCGGATTTTTTTCGGGCCGAAAACTTTTTTGCCGGATTTTTTTCCGGTTTGAAAATTGAAAAATCCAAAAATTTTCCGGTCGAAATTTTTTTGGCCATGAACCCTTACGTGCGAAACCGGTGCGGCCTGATATTTTTTACGAACAACAGGTTTTCTCCGGCAAAACCGGCAGGACGCAGGTCAAACCAACGGAGTCCTGCAAATACGATATACTACAAAAGAGTAGCCCGGAGCAGATTCGAACTGCTGTCGCGAGATCCAGAGCCTCGCATGATTGACCGCTACACTACCGGGCTATACTGCCTCATACTTTTTGCCGCTGGAGCCTAATTAAAGTGACGGATAGTTGTGCCTGCTCCTGGTGCATCAGGCGCTTTTTGACCGGTCACAGCGCCCGCAGGCCCGGCAGACTTCCTGTACCGGCTGGATGAACTCTCCCTTACCGCAGAATGGCTCGATATCGTTCATATCCCGGATGTAATAGATATGCGGGACCAGCGAGATGTGGGTATAGGTGCCGCAAGGTACGCCAAGCCGATCAGCGATGGACTTCTGGAGCTGGACGAGGGCATACATGTTGGCCCCTGCTGCGGTGAGCATATCGTTACTCCGGAAGATCACCCGCATGGCGAGTTTGCCGTCGCGGAGAATGCACTGCACGAGCTGGAGACAGGGGCAGTCGTTGAGTTTTTCATCGATCACCGGATTCCATGTGATGGCGATGGCCCGGCGGCTGACGGGGGACTGTCGGAGTTTTTCTGCAATGTATTCGATCTGGTCGACATGCACGGGCTGTCCATCCGCAGAAAGGCGTTCGCCCCAGTCAAAGAGGCGGCCATGATAGTCATATTCAAAGGAGGCCTTCGATCCGTGCAGCAGATCAGTCGCGTACTGCTCGACAAATCTCTGCTGGAACCGGGAGTGGGGGCTCACGAGCGGTCCGGCAAGCGGGGTATCGACCTGCAGGGCCACTTCCTCGAATTCAACAGTGGCCTCGTCATCTTCGGTCTGGAGAACCCGGCCTTTCTCCAGGATCATCTTTACGACCAGCTCGTGTGCCCTCCCGATAGCCGGGGCCCGGATGACTCTCATGGAACAAGAGTTGGCGCCGGTATCATATATGTGTTGCAATCAGGAGCCGGAGTGATTGTGTACAGACCCGAGAACTGCAGGCATTTTTTTGGGAGAGTATCATCTGCAGGATGGGAATTCACCACCACTCCCACTCATAATTGCACCCATTGTACCCTGTGTTAGGTAAGTGTGTGCAAATGTCACCGGAGTTCCCCTTGAGGTGAACGGGTTGGGACCCCTGTTTTGGTGTACTAATATAGTGTGTATTTGCGCAAGCGTTTTTCATGGTATAGTCTCTACTATAGTACAAGAGCAATAGTACAAGAGCACGTATTCTGGAGACCTCAGATATCGGTACGTGCGCGAATCCGGCTGAGTCTATAAAGAAGTCCTGTGCCCGGATCCGTAATCCATCTGATCTGAATAAGTGCTGGATAAACGCACAAATCAAGGGAAATTCGGAAACCGGGGCAGAATCCGCCCCGAAAACGAGAACAAAATCAACCACAAAGGATATATTAGCTCTTTTACAAATATTCCTCCATATTCCGTTTAAACGGAGTATGGGGCTCGTAGAATCGTTATTCGGCAAATGTCGAAACGGTTCTCCGGCTTGAAATGTA
>NZ_JBAVMX010000099.1:0-35943 GCF_049690535.1 Methanoregula sp.
CAGGACGCAACCGGTACTGCACTGTTCAACGTTCTCGAGGCATCTGCCCCGACTGCAACCCCAACCGCTGTTGCAAACGTTACAACTGCAGCACCGACTATGATGCCAACCACCGTTCCGCCGACCACCGTAGCCACGCCCACCAAGACCCCGACACAGCCCGGGTTTGGTGCACTGGTTGCCCTGATCGGCCTCGGTGCAGTTGCGCTCCTTGTCGTGCGCAGGCACTGAACTAAAATCTAAATTTTTCTTTTTTTGATTGTCTGATTAATCACTTCAGGTTTCATACCTGTAGCAGGGACTGCATTAGATCTAATTTTAACCGGTGGGGTGCCAAGATCTCTGGAGATCCCAGTATGAATCCCGATTTTCACCCCAGAACCCTGAAGGTTTCAACAGGGTTTGTTCATGGATAAATTGTGAATCCCCTCCCCAAAAACGTGGCAAACATTATTTTTATCGTGATCTCTCCTGAAACAGTTTTTTCGCAGTTCTCTGGACCCGTCCCCGGGACGATTTTTTATGATGAACCCTCCAATGTTCCTGTACAAAGGGATCAAACCCTCGTGCAGGGGGATATCCTGATGCGTGGCGAGTCTGTATGAAACTTATCGTAAAAATCCTCGATATTGCAACACGACGCGGTGTTTTGCTCAACCGTCTCGACGCTCGGAGTATTGGCGTTATGGACGGCGACCGGGTTCAGGTCATCAATCCGAAAAACGGTGTGGCAGTCACCGCAGTTGTGGCGACGACTGCCACCCTTGAAGGGCAGGGTGCCGCCGGCGTTTACCGGATCACCAACGAGCGGTTGAACCTTGCCGAGGGTGAGGTGGCGGAAATACGGGAGGCCGACCGGCCGTTATCGCTCGACTTTATCAAGAAAAAGATGGACGGGGGCAGGCTTTCAAAAGATGAGACCCTGATCATCATCAAGGATGTAGTTAACGACGAAATATCAGCCGCAGAGCTGACCGCATTTATCACCGCTTCATATATCAACCCCCTTGATATGGACGAGGTGGAACACCTCACCCGTGCCATGGTCGAAACCGGTGAACAGATAAAATTTGCATCGCGCCCCATTGTCGACAAGCACTCTATTGGGGGTGTCCCGGGTAACAAGATCTCCCTTCTGGTTGTTCCCATCATCGCTGCAAGTGGCCTTAAGATCCCCAAGACAAGTTCCCGTGCCATCACCGGGGCCGGGGGGACCGCCGATCTCATGGAAGTGCTCGCAAACGTCGAGTTCTCGGCCCATGAAGTGCAGGAGATGACCGAGAAGGTGGGGGGCACAATCGTCTGGGGCGGCGCCACCAATATCGCGCCGGCAGACGACCGTATCATCCTCCAGGAATACCCGTTCAAGATAGATGCCCGGGGCCAGATGCTCGCGAGCGTTATGGCAAAGAAGTTTGCCGTCGGGGCGAACCTCGTAGTCATCGACATCCCGGTGGGCAACCATACCAAGGTAGCGACCATGCAGGAAGGCAGGAAACTTGCCCGCGAGTTTATCGAACTCGGTGAGCGTCTCGGCATGAAAGTCGAGTGTGCCCTGACCTATGGGGATATCCCGGTGGGGCACAGTATCGGCCCGAATCTTGAAGTCAAAGAGGCACTTCACGTGCTTGAGGGTGCAACCGAACCAAACTCGTTTATCCAGAAAAGTATTTCGCTTGCCGGTATCGCTCTTGAGATGTCCGGAAAAGCTGCACGGGGAACCGGTGCTCTCATGGCACAGGAAATTCTCTCATCAGGAAAAGCCCTCGAGAAATTCCGGCAGATCATTGAGATCCAGGGTGGTGATCCGAAGGTTAAATCGGATGATATCCAGCCTGGTGAACACCAGTATGTTATCAATTCCCCTTCATCAGGGTATGTCATCGAAATGAATAACCAGTCCCTGATCACGCTTGCACGTATGGCCGGGGCGCCCCATGACCGGGGTGCAGGGATCCTGCTCCATGCAAAGAAGGGAAAACTTATCAAGGCCGGCGAACCGCTCTTTACGATCTATGCAGAACGGGACTGGCGTCTTCAGAAAGCCCTTGAGGAGGGGCGTCATCTCATGCCGGTGATCGTCGAAGGGATGCTCCTTGACCGGGTTCCTGCCCTGTCGGAACTTTAAAAATGAAAAGGATAGCCGAACCGATGGGATAAAATATGAGCAGAGGGGGATATTTTACTATGTATAACCATCGCATTCGTTTCCTTTTTGTGCTGCTGTGTCTTATCGCGTTCTGCAGCGCAGCACAGGCGACGAACCTGCTGATTACGGTGCAGGACAGTCTTGACAACACAACCATTCCTCATGCGACCGTGTACCTGAGCGGGGCCAATGTCGGCATGACCAATAATGCCGGCCAGTTCCTTCTCCAGTCCGGCCAGGGGGATCTCAATCTCCGTATCTCCATGGATGGCTATGATGACTGGGCAAATACCGTAAGCGGCAATGTCACATCGCTTTCTGTTACCATGAACCGGAGAACCCTTGTCCTGAACGTGGCACTCTTTGATTCAAACACGCTGAATGCGGTATCCGGGGCAACATTATATTTAACGTCCGCCAATTCTACCCAGACCAAGACTTCGGATGCAACGGGTGCAGCATCGTTCGGGGTAACCTCCTATACTTACTATTCCCTCAATATCACGGCACCGAACTACCAGCCCCGCAGCGAGACGATTGAAGTCGACGCCACGGATCAGGACGTCCAGTACTGGCTTCTATCCGGTAACCAGTACTCCTTTGTCGTCAAGGACAAGAACAGCCAGGCCGCAATAGCCGGTGCAAGCGTCAGTGTCGATTCGGTGCTGCTGGGGACGACCGATTCACGTGGCGTTCTGATTGCCCCGATAAGCCGTAACACTCCTGTTACCATTGAAGTGCAAAAGACCGGCTACCAGATGGTAACCCAGTCAAAAACCATCAGCACGAACGAAGCTGTCGACGCGATCAGTCTGATCCCGGTACCGGTTGGCGCTTTTATCTTTGTGTACGATCCGCAGAACCAGCCGATCAACGGAGCAGCTGTCTCTGTCAACAATACCGTGGTGGCCAGCACCAACCCGTATGGTCGTGCCATGCTCCAGAGCCTTGTGGCTGGGAGTTATACCGTTGTAGTGACAAAGACGGGGTATACTCCGGTGACCCAGCAGATTGACATCACCAATGATTCCAGTGAATTCACTGCTGTGTTATCTCTTGCTACGGTGAGCCAGACCCTCTTTGTCCAGGATACCGACCAGAAAAACATCGCTGGTGCCACCGTTCTTCTTAACGGGGCTGTTGCAGGGACCACCGATTCGCACGGTCAGCTGGACACGCAGCTTACCTTTAACACCCCCTACAATATCACCGTGACCCAAGACGGTTACCGTGTCAAATCAGTCCAGCAGGAGGTCCCGCTCGGCAATACCACAACCCCCCTCACCATCACCCTTGAAAAGAATATGGACTGGGGATTTTTGACCCTTATTGGGATCGGAATAATCGTTATACTGTTCCTGTATGCTTTAATACGGTTGGTCGGGCGCAGGGGCCGTCACCACTCGATGAAGCGGAACGAAATTTAACTTCCCCTCTTTTTTGGGATTGCAACAAAAATCTTTTTTTTTAAAGGGACACTATTACGTACTCTACCTCACAGAGTGGTCCCTACATTAAAACAGCGGACCCAGCGGGAATCGAACCCGCGTCCTTGGGTTCGAAGCCCAAGAGGATGTCCTCTACCCCATGGATCCTTTTCTCCATCGTTTCTCTATCAAAAGATATTAAGTATTCTCTACCGATAAACTAATGAATGATTCTGTCTGCGCAGGAGATTGCCCGCCGGCTTCACACAGTGTGTGAACAGGAAAAACTGGTTATCAATCCCTATGCCACGGAATGCCAGCAACCCGCTTCCTATGATCTTCGTGCCGCGGATGATATATGTCTGGCCCGGGGCACATGTACACTCGTGCCAAGTATGGAATGGGTTGAGTTACCTCCTGATGTTGCCGGGACACTCCGCTGTCGGTCATCGTTTGGCCGGAGGGGAGTTCTTATGGGTGCAGGTTTTGTCGACCCGGGATTCCGCGGTCAGCTGACCCTCTGCCTGACAAACATGGGATCTGATGATATCAATCTTCATCAGTCTGATCGTGTTGTCCAGATGATCCTCCACGAGGTAAGGAATGGGAGCGAACGGTATAACGGGCGGTACCAGGACAGTCTCGGGGCCGTGGAGGCAAAAAGAACATGATACGGACCGAACGCAAGTATATCGAGATTCTGCGTATCTTAAAGGAGCACCGTGAACCGGTGGGCGCAAAGCGGCTCTCGGAACTGATGGCAGAACGGGGTTTTGTCTTAAGCGACCGGGCCGTGCAGTATTACCTCAGTTATCTGGACTCTATGGGATTTACCGAGAAGATCGGCAACCGGGGCCGGATCCTGACACCTGCTGGTTTTCTTGAGACTGATAACGCCCTTGTCGATGACCGGATTGGATTTATCATCTCCAAACTCGAACGGCTCGCATATCGAAGCACCTTCGACCCGGAAACAGGTACGGGGGATGTAGCATACAACCTCTCCATCGTTCCCACGGAAATCCTGGACCGGGCACTCGGGGCATTCGATGAAGTCATAAACGCCGGGTGCGGGTTTTTTAACTCCTACCGGATTCTCGATCACGACCCCCGCGTGCCTCAGGACTGTATCGGAGTTATCACCCTGTGCAGTATCACCATGGACGGTGTTTTCCAGAGGAATGGCATCCCGGTAAAGATGGCCTACGGGGGGAGGCTTGAGATCGAGGAGAACGTACCCCGGCGGTTCCGTGACCTGATCGGATACCGGGGAACCACTATCGATCCGCTTGAACTCTTCATCTCATCCGGTCTGACGTCGATCAATGCGTTTGCCCGGACAAAAACCGGTATCGCTCTGGCAAATGTCCGGGAAGTCCCGAGCTCTGCCAGAAACGAAGTGGAGGAAACGATCCAGCGGATGAACAAGTGCGGTTTTATCTTCCCGGTCACGATGGGCAACCAGGTATTCAACCTGCCGGACAATCCCTACCGGCTCTCGATTGTTTCCTATAGCGGTCTCAACCATATCGGCAACTGTGTTGAACAGGGAATTGTTATCCGCACGGAGATCGGTGCCGGGAACATTCCTTTCTCCAAAGTGGCGGATATCAATCGTTGATCCAGGAAATCTTGTCATCCTGCAGTGACGATTTCCCGGTCTTCTTTTTTGAAGGTACGGGGCTGCTTACGGTTTCTCCGTCATGCTCATCTCCCTCTTGGGTGAGACTGCCTTTTTTTGTTTTTATCTCCGTATGGAGCAGTGCTGCATCTTTTACCCGTAATGGCTCTTTCTGTGAAACGGACTTTCCGAGAAAGATGTCGTCCCGCGCCGGTTTTAACCGATCCTTAATGCCGAGAGGTGTCTCTTCCGGAAGATGTACCGGAATAAAATCATCCGTTTCTGCGGCGAGTTCGAGTTCCTCCTGGTGAGCAGGGCCGGACTGGTCATCGGGCTCTTCATGTGCCCACACCGCATCGTTTTCCATTTCCTTCTTTCGTCTCCTGATGATCGTTCTCTCAATCTGTGCAGGGGCGGGTGTGGACTGTGGTTCAGCAGGAAGCACCGCCTCGCGTGCCGGTGTTTTTTGTGCCACTCTCCGGATGATGGTTTT
Source organism: Methanoregula sp. (assembly GCF_049690535.1). Taxonomy (GTDB): domain Archaea; phylum Halobacteriota; class Methanomicrobia; order Methanomicrobiales; family Methanospirillaceae; genus Methanoregula. The sequence continues at coordinate 5,691 of NZ_JBAVMX010000099.1, forward strand.
TGTTTCTGTTTGTGCGGGACTTTGAGGCTGTACCCGGGTTCTCCTGGTTTCCCGGTCCTGCATGCTATCAGATTTTACCATCACCTGTTGTCTCTGCAGCTCCCGCTCAATTCGTTGATGAGCCGGATCTCTACTTTTTGCCGGAGTATGTTTTAAGGGGAGAATCCCTTCATACCCTGATTCGAGTGATTTCTTCACCGGTTGTTGTGCAGCTCTTTGAGGAGGGGAGACTGCGGGTGGTTCTGTGAGTGATGGCCTACGGGATGCTCCTTCAGCCCATCCCGTGGTGATCGGGTGTTGCTGTACTGGTGTCTCTGTAATTGCAGGACCTGAAGGTCTTATCCGCACTGCTCTCTGCGTCATGGCAGATTCCGGCGGTAATGACGGGTGCTCAAAAGCGGGTGCCTGCGTACCGGCTGCAGGTGCCTTTTCTTCAGGAACTGGTTCCCGGGTTACCCGTGGTTGTGATCCTGCAGGAACAACTGATGGGAACACCTGAACAGGTTTTCCTGATGCATCCTGGTGTTGTGGAGTCTTCTCTGCAAGGTACTGATCGGAACTTCTCTGTTTTGACTTCGTCCCCGGGAGACTGATCATCTCATCTCTGAATTCCGATCCACGCCGTACTGTTGCGATCTCCGACACCGCACCGGCTTTTCGGGAGCCTTTACCTCGCGGGAGGTTGAAGGAAGACGACCCCTCCCACGAGTTGCCGGACCGGTACTGCGCACGGATATCCTCAAGTTCGGTAAGGCGGGGGATGTTCTCAAGACCGCTCAGCACGATGATAATGGCAACGTATTCCGAGTTGGTGACCGGGTAATCCCCAGATCGCATCTCCATACCTGCGATGCTGCGATCAATCCATTTACGGACGGTCATGACACCCTTCATCGAAATCTCATGGGACGGGCCTGCTACGAGGATTAACGCCTTCGCGGCACTAGTCATGTCACAGGGTATGGACACCTCTTGGTAAATGGCCTGTTTGGCAAGTTCGATGATCCGTTCAGCACTTTTTCTCTGCTCCAGGGTGGCATCGGCCGGGCGCAGCCGTGAGAGAAATGCGAGTGGGGTCTGATGCAGGTGCTCTACTGCATATCCAATCGAGATGAACCCCATCCCTTTTAAGGTATTGAGCACTTCGCTTGAATCCATTACGACTTCGGCGAGATCGATACCGCCGTCTGCCCGGAACTCCCCTGCCCGCAGGATAAGGCTGATCCTCCGGATTATGCTCTGATTGAGGAGTTTATACGTGATGTCCTGTGCAGATAGTTTTGGCTGGTTCTTGCCAAAACCAAATATCCCCTGTCCCCCTGACTCCTCTGCAAGCAGCGCATCTCGCCGGGCAGCGATCTTTTTTGACCAGGTTTCATTGTCAAACAGGATGGTTCCGTCAAGCAGCGGGGCAATGTTTTCGATATCGTCTGCCGATTTTGCCGAACGTTTCTCTCCTTCGGATAATGCAGGCAGCGTGACCAGACCGAAGATCGGTGCGGCAACGGAAGATCTGAGTGCAGCGATGACATGTGGCACAACGTCGGTCATGCTGCCCCCAAGTCCGCAGCAGATCAGGATTGCATCGGTTTCACCTCCCAGCATGTTCTGAATGCGGGCGGTAATTTCCCCGATGTCAATATTTGCAGGCAGGGGTGTATCCGCTCCATTCCGGGAAAGATCCGGTTCAGCCATAAATCCAATTTTTGCCTGCTCCGGGAGTGCCCGCAGCTGTGTCAGGGTTTCACTGTCCACATCGACAGCCAGCGCCTGAACACATGTTACCTTACTGCTTCTCCGGTCATTGGCATAGAGGGCATTGGCAATCCGGCAGCCAGCGCCTCCCAAGCCAATCGCAAGTATCCTCATGGAGATCTCCTTTAGGGAACCCGGTGGGGTATCCCGCCTGTAACAGAGTAAATGTTCTTCTCTGATGTTCAATATCTTATAGGATATACTCTCTAAAAAATGTGTATCTGTTACTCCTGATGGTATCTCCTGTAAAAAATATATCTGGTCTCCCACCGGGGATGCCGATAAACCCGAAATCATGGTTTGAATGATTGTTTCTTCCTGCGTTTTTCCCGGATTTGCCTCATTTTTTCGGATCACGGATCTCAAATACGGAATATCGGGCGCGAATCCGTGCCGTATGGCTCATGCGCCCAGATTTAAATGATAATTTATTTAAATGCGTGTACGGTAATACTCCATGAGGTGAACAAGCCTTGACATATGGAATTGAATTTGTACCAGGAAATGTCAATGTAAAGCAAGTTGTAAACTTCTGCAAACTTGCTGAGTCAAAAGATATTGACTTCGCGTGGATCACGAACCACTATAACAACCGTCACTGCTATCCCGTCCTTGCCGCAGTAGCACAGGCAACCACTACCCTGAAAATGGGACCGGGTATCATGAACTCATTTACCGACACGCCGGCCGCCATGGCCTCATTCATGTGCACCCTCAATGAAATCTCGGATGGGCGTGCAGTGCTCGGTATCGGTCCCGGCGACCTTTCCACCCTGCCAAAGATTGCTATTCATGCCGAGAAGCCGGTGGCCCGCCTCGAAGAGGCAGTTGTCCAGTTCCGGAAACTCGTTGCCGGTGAACAGGTGAACAAGTCTGGCATGCAATTCTTCGACTACGATGGTGCAAAGCTGACCGGTGTCACGCTCCCCGGCAAGAAGGGTATCCCGGTCTACATCGGTGCACAGGGCCCCAAGGTTCTTGAGCTCGCCGGAAAGGTCGGCGACGGTGCATTGATCAACGCATCCAACCCCAAGGACTTCCAGATCGCTATCCCCATCATCAAGAAGGCATCCGATGCAGCTGGCAAGAAGACCTTCGATGTCGGTGCATACACCGCCATGTCGATTGACCGGAGCGAGAAGAAGGCACGCAATGCGGCAAAGATTGTAGCCGCATTCATTGCAGCCGGCTCTCCGGAAGCACTGCTCACCCGCCACGGTCTTGACCTCCACAACGTGGCAAAGATCAAGGATGCACTCGGCAAGTTCGACTTCAAGACCGTTGGAGAACTTGTAGGCGACAAGGAGATCGATGCATTCACCATTGCAGGTACCCCTGAAATGGTCAAGGCAAAGTGCGAAGACCTTACAAAGGCCGGCGTTACCCAGATCATCTTCGGTTCACCACTCGGTCCCGACATGACCACATCTATCCGCCTGCTCGGCAAGTATGTCGTATAAGCAGATCCAAATCATCTGCTTTTAAATACCGCCGAAAAGGTTCCCATTTGGGAACCGTGGCAGATAGTAAAAATCTTTTTTTCTTTTTCGTCTTTGTCGTCTTTGACTACTTGGCATGCGAGCTCCTGTATACAGGACTATCCTGTTACCATAAGGGAAATTGCAAATGACTATCTGGTCCAAAAGAAGTACTCCATTTAGTATAATGGACCTGTTTACCGTAACTGACGTTGCAACCGGGCGGGGAACATTACAATACCGGGAGGAGTGTCTGACCGGTCTGCGGTGCCGGATCAGTCCGGAGCGGCTCAAGCGACATATCGATCAGACCCTGAAGATACCTGACACCTCGGAAAGCTGCCCCTTCTGTCGGGAGAATATTTTTTCGATCACCCCGACATTTCCTGACGGGAACCGTATTATCAGAGGCGAAAGTGTCACGTTTCCCAACATGTTCCCGTTTGCGGAGTGGCACACCGTAACGGTGATCACCCGTGATCATACCGTACCGGCGTTCACAAAGCAGCAGATTATCGATGCCCTCCAGGCGCAGGCCGAATCACTCCTGCTGTCCGATGGGTATCCCAGTATCAACTGGAATTATCTTCCTTCTGCCGGGGCAAGCATCGTCCACCCCCATATGCAGGGTATCGCCGATCAGCGTCCATCGTGGATAACTGAGCGGTACCTGTCCGCCGGCAAAGAGTACCATGCCAAGACCGGTAACCGGTACTGGGATGTCGTGCGGGAGCAGGAGCGATCATCGGACCGGTACCTCTTTGGTGACGAGATCCTCTGGTCTGCCCACGCGGTACCGGTGGGAGAGCGCGAGGTGCGGGGGCTCCTCCCGGTCGCCCGGCTTGATGAAGTGGAGAACTATATTGATTCACTGGCTGAAGGGATCCTCGAAGTCATCTCTCTCTATAAGAAACTGGGCACATATGCGTTCAACATGGCAATCTTTTTTGGCAGGGAAAAATCGAAGAACTTTTCTGCATTCTGTTCGCTCGTCTCCCGGATCAACCCGAACCCGTTATCCACGAGTGACTCGGCGTTCATGGAGCGTCTCCACAACGAACCCATTATCCTGACCCTTCCTGAGGATCTCGGCCGCTACTACCGGAACGAAGACCGGTGATGCCGGTCAATAATTGCAATGTGTTATAAAAAAGAAGAAAAAAGATAAAAAAAATTTACTCGAATTTTGCAACGAGTTTGTTCTTGCGGACGAGCATGCCATCCTTCTTATGGGGCTGGCGCAGGATGCTGTCACCTGCTTTCTCGAGTTCGCGTGCCTGATCACAGAGGTCTGCTGCGACTCTCATCATCTCGTGAGCGCTTGCAACGATCGGGATGTACTTCTCCCATTCCTTGGTCATGAAGCAGCCTTTGACGTTCTGGCCTGCAACAGCCATGGCGATCTCGTGGGCAGCACGTGCCTTTGCAAGGGCGTAGGGGTTGGTGAACTCGCCGTCGACCGCCTTGTCAGTGGTCATGATGATCTTGGGGAGCTCAATTTCTGTGCCCTTCTTGCCTGCCTTGACCTGGTCGATGACTTTGTCGAGTGCGATCTGGAGTTTCCGGAATGCACCGGTGAGTGCAAGGACTTTGACGAGGTTACCGTTGTAGTCGGCCATCTCGACGGGGTCGAGGAATTCGCGGCGTGCACCAATCATGGAGTCTGCCTTCATGATGATATAGCCGAACTTGGTGTCAGCCTTGACGCCTTCCCACTCCTTCTTCGTGGTTACATCATCGGTGATGATGATAGTCGGGATACCTGCTGCTGCGAGCTGCTCGCGGGCACCGGTCGGGCCGGGGAGAACTCCGTTTGGGGAGACTACAATACAGAAGTCCGGCTTGTATGCCTTCAGGTTGGAAACTACACGGTCGACATCTGCCGGCTCGAGTTTTGTACCGCTGGTCGCCATGAATGTCTGCATGTCCTCACGGTCTGCTCTCTCATCGAGAAGCAGTTCTGCCATTACACCACTTGCAATATTGCCTAACTTGGCTACGCCTACTTTAACAACCATTGAAATTTCACCTCTATTTTGTTTTATAACACGTTATTATGACCCGGTATTCTTATAAAGATTTTGAAATCATTTTTTACGTCGGATGTTCGATTCTTTGTTTTTATCTGCTGTATTTCCATGTTCGGCCTGAAAGCCGGTGCGTGCCGGAATTCACAGGGATAAATGAGAAACTCTGGGATTGCCTCTGGATCGCCATCCCACAGATCTGTAACATTATGTTCTTGGCCAGTCGCGATCCGTTGAGAGCAACAATCCGGCATCAATTTTCCCGTTGATCCTTGCAGGAGGCAGGATGTTAACGAAAAGTGTTTAAATCAATGTGATGGAATGGATAGTATGAAAGATGGTCTGCTCACCGACCGGCAAAGAGAAGTCCTTCGGTACCGAAAACAGGGAATGACCCAGCAGCAGATCGCAGACATCATCAATACTTCAAAAGCTAATGTCTGCACGATTGAAAAATCTGCAATGGAAAACATACGGCGTGCAAAAGAGACACTCGAATTTTTGTATACCCTCGATGCCACGCATCTCTGTACCATTCATCCCGGAACAGACCTGTTCGAAGTCCCGGGCATGATCTTTGCCGAGGCAGAAAAAGCCAAGATCAAGGTGAAATACGATACGATCTCGCTCATCAACAGGCTCAGGGAAGCCCGGCCGCAGTCATACAAGGCCAGGTGCATCTGCGATGAGGTACAGATCTATATTACTGATGAAGGAGAGATTTATTTTGGATAATCTACAGAATGGCGATGAGATTCTGATCCTTCAAAAATGATCCATTGTCGTGGGATCGGTACGTGATGCCCGGAACGCTGGCATAAATATATATGCTTTTTTAATCAATATTTAAGGAAGCCGATGTGGGGGTATCCCTGCTACATATATTCACAGGATACGTGTGGCACCGGCGGAATCAATCCCGGACTAGACACAGGGAATGATGCTGCCGTGGGTATTTCCCCGATTGGTGACCTCCGCGTCCATGCGGAGGATCCCGAGAAGGAGTTGTGATTCTTCACAACGGGCTGACAGAGTTGGATCTGACCGTGACGTAAAGGTGGACGTTTTCATAACGAGCCTGTTCCCCTCATTAAAAACCGGGGATGCGTCAATGTCAGGGTCTTCTTTCGCGAGAAAAAGAAAACGCCGGAATGTTACCGGGTGGCAGGATGTAACCATCCATGCCAGCCGGTTTCCAAGGCAACCACCACACAGGCAGGATAGATAATATCCGCAAAATGCGGGGTGTTGTTTATCCTGCGTTGTGATGCCGGATCGCGTGTTGGCTTACCAGACAGGCAAGTGATATCACTTCAGTCTCGGATTCATCTAGAAGAGTTCGTGTCCAGCAAAAAATCAAAAACACGAATGTAAAGGATTGATTGACACATGCCAAAGATAAACAGACCACGCCGAGGCTCACTGGCATTCAGCCCACGAAAACGTGCACAGAGCCCCATACCTAAATACAAGTCCTGGCCACAGCACACGGGCGCACCCGCATTGCTTGGCTTTGCAGGCTACAAAGTGGGGATGACGCATGTTCTCATGGTTGATGACCACAAGGACAGCCCGACAGAGGGCAAGGAGATCATGGTTCCGGTTACCATTATCGAGATCCCGACCATGAAAGTTGCCGCCATCCGGGCATACTCGCAGGATACCTACGGCAAACATGCGTTTACGGAGATCTGGGCAGAACCACTGGACGCCCAGCTCCTCCGCAGGGTGACCGAGCCCAAGAACTACGACAGTGCAGCAGCAAAAAAGAAATTCGCTGATGCCCTTGCCGCAAATCAGGTGGCAGAGATCTACGCAGTCGCGTACACCCAGCCTGCAACCATAACCGGTGTGCCAAAAAAGGTACCCGACCTCATGGAGATTAAGATCTCCGGCGGGGACAGCTCAAAACAGTACGAGTTTGCCCTTGGGTTGCTCGGAAAAGAGATCCGGCTCACCAATGTGCTCGAGTCCGGTGCGTATGCCGATATCACGGCAATCACCATCGGTAAAGGCACGCAGGGACCCGCCAAGCGCTGGGGTGTAGCTCTCAGAAAGAGGAAACACTCTGTCGGTGGGAAAGAGCGTCATGTTGGTACACTCGGACCCTGGAACCCCCACCATGTACGGTGGCAGGTCCCGCAGAGCGGCCAGATGGGTTTCCAGCAGCGTACCGAGTTTAACAAACGCATCTTAAAGATCGGTGAGAACGGTGCCGAGATCACACCAGCAGGCGGATTCCTTAACTACGGTGTGCTCCGGAATGCATACGTTGTCATCAAGGGGTCCATCCCGGGCCCGGCAAAGAGACTTATCCGTATCCGCCCGGCAATCCGCCAGGGTGAACACGTTGTACGGTCGCCCGCGATCCAGTTTGTGAGCGTCCAGAGCAAGCAGGGGTGATCAGAGATGAAAGCGCAGGTTAAAACAATTGAAGGCGGAGTGGCAAAGGACATTGAACTCCCAGCCATGTTTTCCGAAGAGTACCGCCCAGATCTGATCAAGAAAGCGGTCATGGCACTCCAGAGCGTCAGACGTCAGCCGCACGGCTCTTACCCGTTTGCCGGCATCTGCTCATCAGCAGTGGGCTGGGGAAGCGGTCGTGGTGCATCGCATGTACCCCGTCTCAAGAACGGTTCACGTGCTGCAAAGGTCCCGCAGGCAAAAGGCGGCCGTGAGGCACACCCACCGGTCACCGCAAAGGTGCTGATAAAAGAGATCAACCAGAAAGAGAAACAGAAAGCGTTCCGGTCTGCGGTTGCCGCAAGTATCCGTGCCGATCTCCTCAGCAGCAGGGGACACACCTTTGACGGTGCGGTTCCGCTGATCTTTGAGGATAAGTTTGAGACCCTTGGACGCACGCAGGACGTAATCTCTGCACTGACCAGCATTGGAGTGTACAGCGATGTCGAGCGTGCAAAAGACAGCCGCAAAATCCGTGCAGGAAGGGGAAAACTTCGTGGCCGCAAGTACAGGCAGAGAAAGAGCCTGCTCATTGTTACTTCGGGCCCCGAGTTTCGTGCCGCACGCAACCTTGCCGGTGTTGACGTTGTGACCATTGACCAGCTCAATGTCGAGCATCTCGCTCCCGGTATGCAGGCGGGACGTCTGACCGTCTGGACTGAAAGCGCACTCATACGCCTGGAGGGAAAGTAAATGTCTACCCTGAAACACCCGTTTGTCACAGAAAAGGCCATGGTGCTTCTGGAGAACGAGAGCAAACTCCAGTTCCTTGTCGATAACAGGGCCACCAAGCAGGACATCAAGCGCGACATCGAGAAAGCGTTCGACCAGAAGGTAAAACGCGTCTACACGCTCATGACCATGCATGGTGAAAAGAAAGCCGTTGTGAGTTTCGAGAACGAGAAAGCCGCCGAGGAAATCCTGAGCCGGCTTGGCATTATGTAAGGTGGGGAACATGGGACATCGAATTACAACACAGAACCGGGGCAGGGGAGGCCCGACCTATCGCGCCCCATCCCACCGGTACAAGGCTGAACTGAAGCATGTCGGGGACGGAACGACAAAGATCACCGGCTCGATCATCGATATTGAACACGATCCGGCGAGAAATGCCCCGATTGCTCTTGTGCAGCTCGAAGATAAATCCAAGATCTACATGCTGGTAACCGAGGGTATCGGTATCGGCGAGGTCGTATCTTGGGGGACCGATGTCGAGGTCAAGAACGGGAACACGCTCCCGCTCCAGAGCATCCCGACCGGGTCCTACATCTGCAACATCGAGTCACGCCCGAACGATGGCGGTAAGTTTGTCCGCGCAAGCGGGGTTCAGGCCGTTGTTGTCGACAAGATTGAAGACCGCGTCGGCGTCAGGATGCCAAGCGGAAAGACGAAATGGTTTAACGCACGCTGCAGAGCGACCATTGGTATCGTTGCCGGTGGCGGGCGTGTTGATAAGCCGTTTGTAAAAGCCGGTAACAAGTACCACAAGATGGCGAACACCGCGTCGAACTGGCCACGTGTCCGTGGTGTCGCAATGAACGTCATCGACCACCCGTTCGGTGGCGGTGGCCACCAGCACACAGGACGGCCAAAGACGATTGCGCGCGGAACATCTCCGGGAAGGACTGTTGGATCTGTGGCTGCACGCAGGACAGGTAAGAGCAGGAAGTGAAGGGTATGGCAGCACCAAAAAAGACACAGAAGAGAATGCCCAGACGGCGTGAGGAGTTCACCTATCGCGGGTACAAGATCGACGAGCTCAAAGCGATGGGGTTAAGCGAACTCATTCCCCTGATGCCAGCCCGTGCACGACGCAAATTCAACCGCGGGCTTAACCGCGGCGAAGAGACGTTGCTTGCAAAGATCCGGGGCGGGGACGAGAAAGTCAGGACCCATGTGCGTGACATGATTGTCATGCCCGAGATGATTGGGAAGAGCATCGAGATCTACAACGGCAAGGAATTCACGAAAGTCGAGTTCCAGCCCGAGTCCGTCTTCCATTATCTTGGAGAATTTGCACTCACCAGAAAGAAGGTCTCCCACGGTTCCGCCGGTATCGGTGCAACGAGGGGCAGTAAGTACGTACCGCTGAAGTGATGGAAATGGCACGCATTGCATACTCAAAGAAGGTTGAAGGCGACAACATCGCCAGAGGCAAAGCAAACGAGCTTTCCGTCTCTCCCAAACACGCGATCGAGATCGCCGGATTCATCCGGCACCAGCGCGTCAATAAAGCACTCAGTTACCTTGCTGACGTGGTTGAGCTCAAGAAAGCCATCCCGTTCCGGCACTTTAACCGGAATGTTGCGCACAAGCGCGGCCTCCCCGGTAACTGGGATGCGGGCAGGTATCCGGTAAAGGCTTCCAAGGCCTACATCAGGATCCTCGAATCAATAAAAAAGAACGCGGAATACATCGGTCTTGACACCGAGAACCTGGAGATTATCCATGTCTCGGCAAACCGCGGGCGCGCCCAGAAGGCATTCTTCCCCCGGGCAATGGGAAGGGCATCCCCCAAAGCTCGCGAGACCGTCAACATCGAGATCGTGGTTCGTGAGGTGGCATAAATGGCCGTTGAAAGAAAATTCATTTCAGAAGGTGTCCGCAAGGTCCGTGTCGAGAAGTACCTGACAAAGGAACTCAAGCGCGCAGGATTCGGCGGGATGGACATCGCACGTACGCCTCTTGGAACCCAGGTCACCATCTTTGCAGAAAAGCCGGGGATTGTGATCGGCAAAGGTGGGAAACTCGTCCACCAGCTGACCCAGGATCTTGCCCAGAACTACGGGGTCGAGTCTCCGCAGATCGAGGTACAGCAGGTCCAGAACCCCAGTTTCAACGCCCAGATCATGGCGGAACGGCTGGCAAACGCCCTTGAGCGAGGCTGGTACTTCCGTAAGGCCGGATCGAGCATCATGAGGCGGGTCATGGAATCCGGTGCGCTGGGATGTGAGGTCATTATCGCCGGTAAGTTAACCGGTGCACGTGCCCGTACCCAGAAGTTTACCGAAGGTTACATCAAGCACTGCGGTGAGCCGAGCATCAATATCGTCGAGAAAGGTTACGCCATCGCAATCAAGAAACTCGGCGTGATCGGTGTTCAGGTCAAGATTGTTCCCGCAGATGCGAAGATGCCCGACCACTTTGCGATCATCGAACAGAAGAAGCCGGTAGTCCCTAAGGTCACCGTCACTGCAATTGGCGACATTGACACCGAAGAGCCGGCCCTTCCCGATGAGACGACCGATGAAGAGGTGCAGTAAATGGCAATCTTACGGGCGCACGATGTCCAGCAGCTCACTGATGTCGAACTGCAGGAACAGTTGACAAAACTCCGGATGGAGCTTGTCCAGCACTACGGAAAAGTCAGTGCCGGTGGCGCAACTGAGAATCCCGGACATATCCGGGAGCTCCGTCGCACCATTGCCCGCCTGATGACCGAGAAGACCCGCAGGAGCCGCGTATGATCTCCTGCCAGAACGTGATAAGGCATGAACTGATCGGCCTTGACGTTCTGGTATCTGGAGCTGCAAACCCGTTTCACCGGGAAGTAAGCGGACGCATCATCGATGAGACAAGGAATCTTGTTGTCATACAGGCGCACACCGGAATAAAGAAGATCCCAAAACTTGGGAGCACCTTCCGGCTCTGTCTGCCTGACAATACCCTTGTTGAGATTCATGGGTCCGCACTGATACTGGCTCCAGAAAAGAGGCTCAAGCGAGCATAAAAAAAGAGGATACCATAATGGCACAAAACATTGGATTGAACGTTCAGGCCCCCAAACAGGAGTGCAAGGACGTTAATTGTCCCTTCCACGGCACTTTACCGGTACGCGGCCAGGTGATCACCGGTAAAGTCGTGAGCGACAAAATGATGGGAACGGTCGTAGTTGCCCGGGATTACCTGCACTACGTCCGGAAGTTCAACCGGTACGAAAAGCGCATCTCCAAACTTCACGCTCACAACCCACCCTGCATTCAGGCAAAGGTGGGGGATCTCGTGAAGATTGCTGAGTGCAGACCGTTGTCAAAGAGCACGACATACGTTGTTGTCGAGGTGCAGCAGCCATGAAGGCAAAGCAGTCCAAGATCCCACGGGCTCTTGCGACGGGAACGAGGCTTGCATGTGCCGATAATACCGGTGCTAGGACAGTTCAGATTATCTCTGTCTTTGGCTACCATGGTGTAAGGCGCCGCCAGCCCAAACTGGGCTTGGGAGATATCTGCACGGCGAGTGTCCAGAAGGGCACCCCGGACATGCGCAAAAAGCTCGTCCGGGCGGTTGTCATTCGCCAGAAGAAGGAAATGCGCCGCCCCAATGGCATCCGCGTCTCCTTTGACGATAACGCTGTTGTTGTTGTGGATGAGAAGAACGAGCCAAAAGGAACTGAAATTAAGGGACCGGTCGCCCGTGAAGTGGCAGAGCGGTACCCGAAACTCGGCTCCATGGCGACGATCATTGTGTGAGGTGGCGAATCATGGTAAGAATTGAAAGTTCACAACCACGCAAACAGAGAAAGGCGCGGTACGACGCACCTTCGCACATGAAGTCAAAGTTCCTCAACGCGCCGCTTTCGGCAGCGCTCAAGGAAAAATATGCAAAGAAGACGATCCGCGTAATCAAGGGCGATACCGTTAAGGTCACCCGTGGCGATCATGTCGGCGAGGAAGGACTCGTTGACGGCATCGACACCCGTAACGTGAAGATCATTGTCCACGGCGTTTCGTCAACCAAGGTTGACGGCACCGAAGTCCCGCGCCCGGTCGATGCATCCAAGGTGGAGATCACCAAACTCAAGCTCGATGACAAGCGCCGCGTCGAAAAACTGGGGGAGAAGGAATAATGTCAGATCATCTGAAAAGGCTCAACGCGCCAGACTCGTGGCACATCACCAAGAAGACCACGACATTTGTCGCAAAGACTGCGCCCGGCCCGCACAATGCAAATGCCATGCCGGTAGCAGTCTGGCTCCGGGACCAGCAGGGCCTTGCCCGCACCATGAAGGAAGTCAAGCAGATCCTCAAGCAGCAGGATGTTGTCATCAACGGCAGACCCTGCAGGGATCCCAAGATGGGCATCGGTATTTTCGATGTTATCTCTCTTCCCCGTATCGGTAAGTATTACCGGATTCTCCGGGATCTCAAAGGCCGGCACAAGACGGTGGAGATCGACGCTGAATCAGCCCAGACAAGGCTCTGCAAGATCCAGAACAAGACTACCGTCCGCGATGGTAAAGTCCAGTTAAACCTCAGGTACGGGGCAAACATCCTCGCTGATAACTCCTACAAGTCAAACGACTCTGTGGTTATCTCCCTCAAACCTGAGGACCGGTTCAAGATCCTTGAGCACTACCCGTTTGCCGTCGGTAACATGGCGACAATCATCGGTGGTAAACACTCCGGCAAGGTGGCGCGAATCGTCGAGATCATCAAAACCCCGGGCAGTGTCCCCAACAAAGTCATCCTTGAAGACGAGAAGACCAAGGAGCGGTTCGATACTATTGCCCCCTACATCTACATGATCGGAAAAGAGACCGTTTCAAAAGCAGGCCGGGGGATTGAACAGTGACCGCAATGCGAGATATCCACATCGATAAGGTCGTTGTCCACATGGGTGTTGGCGAGAGTGGTGAAAAGCTCGTCAAGGCCGAGAATATCATGAAGACGATCACCAAGCAGACCCCGATCCGCAGCGTTGCAAAGATGACGCAGCCGGCGTTTAATATCAGAAAAGGCGCCCCGATCGGGTGCAAGGTCACGCTTCGTGGGAAATCTGCGGAAGACTTTATTAAGACCGCTTTGACCATCGTCAATAAGACGATCTTTGAGAGCCAGTTTGACAAGAGCGGGAACTTCTCGTTCGGCATTGAAGAGCACACGGACTTTCCCGGAATGTCATACGATCCACAGATCGGGATTTTCGGGATGGATGTAAATGTTGTGCTCGAGAGGAACGGCATCAGGATCACCCGCAGGAAAATGCAGAAGAAGAAGCTTCCCGAAAAACAGCGCGTGAAAAAGGTGGATGCAGTTGCATTCCTCAAAGAAGCATACTCGGTGGAGGTGCGCTAAATGGGTGGCGAAAGAAAGAAGATCTACGGTCGCGGTGCAAACGAGTGCAAGATGTGCGGACGCAAGCAGGGACTTGTACGCCGGTACCACATCATGTTCTGCAGGCAGTGCTTCCGTGAATGGGCACAGAAAATGGGCTTTAAGAAGATGAACTGAGGAGTGACTGCACAATGACACGATTAAATACTATTGCAGACGGGATGAGTGCGTTAAAGAACGCAGGTGACACCGGCAAGTCCGAGTGCATCATCGAACCCGCAAGCAAACTCCTCGGCTCAATGCTGCGCATCATGCAGGACGCCGGCTACATCGCCGGTTTCGAGTTTATTGAGGACGGCCGTGGCGGCCAGCTCAAGGTGCATCTCACCGGCAAGATCAACAAATGCGGCGCAATTTGTCCGCGTTTCTCGGTCCAGATGGATGAGATGGAATTCTGGGAGAAGCAGTACCTGCCCGGCAAGAATTTCGGGCTCATCATCCTTTCAACCTCGCATGGCGTTATGTCGCATGTCCAGGCACGCAAGGAAAGTATCGGTGGCGAACTGCTCGGGTATGTCTACTAGAGGGTGCGAATCATGGCAAGTGTAAGAAAAGTCAGGATCCCCGAAGGCGTTAAAGTAAAACTCGAGGGAACGCAGCTTATAGTGACAGGACCAAAGGGCCAGCTGACACGCAGCGTCAGGTTCCCCCAGGTGAGCGTGACCAGCGACGACAAGGAGATTGTCATCGCAACCGAATCCAGCCGTAAGGAGATCACTGCGATGGTCGGGACGTTTGAGGCACACGCAAAGAATATGTGCCGTGGCGTTTCGGAAGGATTCGAGTACCGGATGAAGGTTGTCTACAGCCACTTTCCGATCCAGCTTAAATTGCAGGGAAACCGGCTTGAGATTGCCAATTTCCTGGGCGAGAAGAAAGCCCGGTATGCCGACATCACAGAGGGTGTTACCGCAAAGGTAGCAAACGACGAGGTCATCCTCACCGGCATCAACCGCGAACAGGTCGGAAATACTGCGGCAAATATCGAGCACGCAACCCATATCCGTTACCGGGACCCCCGGGTCTTCCAGGACGGCATATACATGGTACAGAGGGGCTGAAAGCAACAATGACAACTGAAACCAAGCGACTGATCCGTGTGCGCACTGAGAAGGGTGCCGTCTTCAAGCGCGACGGGTTTGGCAAGAAGAAACAGCTCTCCGATTCATGGAGAAAGCCCCGCGGACAGCACAACAAACAGCGGGAGCAGAAGAAGGCGAAAGGAGCACTGCCAAAGCCCGGGTACGGAAGCCCGGTTGCAGTGCGCGGCATGCACCCCAGCGGGTTCTTTGAAGTACTGGTTTTCACGGAAAAAGACCTTGAGAATCTGGACACGAAGACCCAGGCGATCCGGATATCAGCCGGCGTCGGTGGACGCAATCGCAAAGCCCTTCAGGAAAAGGCGACAGAAGCAGGATTCAAGATCCTTAACGTCCGGGTCATAAAAGCACCCGTAAAGAAGGAGACGCCTGCCGAATCGGAAAAAGATGCGGCAAAGGACAAGAAAGAGACCAAGGCAAAAGAGGCCCCGGCAAAGAAAAGCGCTTCCAAGGCGGGAGATGCCAAGAAGAAAGGCGCTGAAGAGAAAAAGCCGGTAAAAACCACCTCGTCAAAGTCCAAGCCTGCGGCAAAAGAAACCGCAAAGAAAGAGGAGAAGGCCGCAAAGCCCAAGGCAAAAGAAGCGGCAAAGGCTCCTGCAAAGAAAGCCGCTCCTCTAAAATCCGAGAAAAAACCTGCTGACGGGGAGAAAGCCCCGGCAGAAAAGGCCAAAGCAAAGAAAAAATCCTCATCCGAGGTGAAGAAGAATGAGTGATGTCGCCAGCCAGAAACGTCTCTCAGCATCAATCCTGAAATGCGGTGTCAACCGTGTCTGGTTTGACCCCGAGCGCATTTCGGATATTGAGAACGCCATCTCCCGTGAGGACCTGCGCGGGCTCATCACCGATGGTGCGATTAAGGCGCACCAGAAGACTGGTGTGAGCCGTGGCAGGGCACGCATACGCACCGCGCAGCGTGCATACGGCCACCGCAAAGGAGTCGGGAAACGGAAAGGCGCAAAGGGTGCACGGACCCCCAGCAAGCGGGCATGGATCCAGAAGATCCGTGCAATCAGAAAGGCCCTCGTAGCGCTCCGCGATGCCGGTACCATTGACCGGCACCTCTACCGGGTTATCTACCGAAAGGCAGCCGGCGGGCAGTTCCGGAGTGTCGCACACATGAAAGCACAGATGGAGATCATCGCCGGGAGGCTGAAGTAACATGGCGACCGGACCACGGTATTTAGTCGCTTTCCGCAGGCGGAGAGAAGGCAGAACCGATTATTACCAGAGAACCAAACTCGTTGTCGCTGATGCGCCGCGCATGGTCGTACGCAGGACCAACCGGCACGTCCTTATCCAGCTGGTCACCGCTGAGATGGAAGGGGACAAGACCCTCGTGTCGGCGAATTCTTCCGAACTTGAACAGTACGGATACACCGGGGCAACGGCGAACACACCTGCAGCATACCTTACAGGCATGCTCTTTGCCGCAAAGGCAAAAAAAGCCGGACAGGATCGCGCGATCCTTGATATCGGCCTCAACCGGGCAACCCCGGGAGCCCGTGTCTTTGCCGCTCTTAAGGGTGCAGTCGATGCAGGCCTTGAGATTCCTTACGGCGAAGGGATCGTTCCCTCAGAGGAACGGCTTAAGGGTGCGCATATCGCGGCCTATAACCCGAAAGCCAAAGATATCGTCAAGAATGTCGAACAGGTGGCAGCCGCCATAAAGAAGGAGCTGGTGTAAATGGCATACGAAAAGGCAGAATGGCGCCCGGTCACCGGTCTTGGCAAGCTTGTCGCATCAGGGGAGATCAAGAGTATCGATCAGGTCCTTGAGAGCGGCAGACCGATCAAGGAACCTGAGATCGTCGATATGTTCCTCCCGGACCTCGAAGACGAAGTTCTCGATATCGCTATGATGCAGAGGATGACCGACTCGGGCCGCCGTGTCCAGTTCCGTGCCGTCGTGATTGTCGGCAACCGGAACGGGTACATCGGCTTTGGCCAGGGAAAAGATGTTCAGGTCGGTGACGCAATCAAGAAAGCGATCACCAAAGCAAAGATGAATCTCGTAAAGGTGCGCCGTGGGTGCGGCAGCTGGGAATGCGGGTGCGATGTTACGCACTCCATCCCGATGCAGGTTGAAGGAGCGGCCGGCAGTGTCCGGGTCACCCTCAAGCCGGCACCGCAGGGTATCGGCCTTGTCACGGGTGATATCAGCAAGAAAGTGCTCGAGCTCGCCGGTATCAAGGATGTCTGGACCTTTGCACGCGGACAGACGCGCACGACGATCAATTTCGCCAAGGCGACGTTTAACGCGTTAAAAGAAACCAATATGATCCGTACAGGGGGGTCAGAGTAAATGTACGCAGTCGTGCAGGTCCGTGGCGTGGTCAATACACGCAAGGACATCAAAGACACGTTAAAAATGCTCCGTCTGCACCACATCAACCACTGCGTGCTCGTAGCAGACAGTCCCGAAAACCTCGGTATGATCCGAAAAGTGAAGGACTACGTTGCGTATGGTGAAGTGGATGCGGCGACTCTTGAGACCCTGCTCAAGACCCGTGGCCGTGTAATTGGTGATTCTCCCCTGACAGACGAGTATATACAGTCCAACTCGACATTCAGCACTATCATCGAATTTGCACAGGCACTGGCAAAGGGCGAGTCAAAGTTGCGCGACATCCCGGGCCTCAAGCCGGTTCTCCGGCTTCACCCACCGCGCAAGGGATACAAGACAACAAAGCGCACATTCGTACAGGGCGGAGCGCTTGGCTATTATGGTCCGGAGATCAATACTCTCCTCTATAAGATGAGGTGAAGAGATGCCAACCAACAAACGTTCAAAATACCGCGGATCGCGGACGTGTGGCGGCGGAACCCACAAGAACCGCCGGGGTGCAGGCAACCGTGGCGGAAGGGGACGCGCAGGCATCAACGCCCACCACTTTGTCAAGTGGTATATGGAAATGGGCGGGCCAGTCTTTGGTAAGGACGGGTTCTTCCATAACCCTGCTGTCACCGTTTCCACAATGGATGTCGGGATTATCGATCAGATCGTACCCTCGCTCCTTGCACAGGGGATCGCAAAACAGGAAGGAGATGCAATTGTCTTGAACGCCGCCGATATAGGCATCGAAAAGGTGCTGGGCAGCGGGAAAGTCACACAGAAACTTAACATCTCCGCAGCGGCGTTCTCGGAACAGGCAAAGGCAAAGATCGAGAAGACTGGTGGAAAGACGCAAATCGTCTGATCCACCTGATTTTTTGGTGAAATAATGGGAGACCTGCTGGATCGAATGGAACCCATTCTTGCTGCGATGCCCGCAGTCAAGAGCCCGGAGGGGCATGTCCACTTCAAGAATAAGCTGCTGTGGACATTGGGAATTTTAATTCTGTATTTTGCGCTCACGAATATCCCGGTATTCGGGCTTGCGTCCAGTTCACAGGATGTTTTCGTGTACTGGCGTGCCCTGCTCGCCGGTGCAAGCGGTTCGATTGTGCACCTCGGTATCGGGCCGATCGTCACTGCATCCATCGTGCTCCAGCTCTTAAAAGGTGCTGATATCCTCCATATCGATACGAGCGAGGCCCGTGGACAGGTCATGTACATGGGTCTTCAGAAGATCCTCATTCTCGTCATGATTGTGATCGAGGCCGCACCGAACCTCATCGGCGGGTTCATGCAGCCCGACCCCACGATCGCAGCACAGTTCTTCGGCGGAAACCTCTTTGCGGTCTCGCTGTTGATCTTTGTTCAGATCTGTATCGGTGGTGTCCTCGTTTTCTTTATGGATGAAGTGGTCACCAAATGGGGGATCGGTTCCGGTGTCGGACTCTTTATCATTGCCGGTATCTCCCAGGCACTCGTGAACGGGTTTATCAACTGGACCGCAGTCAGCGATCCCTATCCGGTCGGGTTCTTCCCGCGCCTGTTCGCTGTCGTGTTTGATGGCGCGAATTTCCTCCAGTATTTCGGCAATGATCTCCTTGCCTTTGTCACGACGATTGCAATCTTCCTGATCATTGTCTACGTGGAATCCACCCGTATTGAGATCCCCCTTGCCCATGCACAGGTAAGAGGTGCCCGGGCACGTTTCCCGGTCAAACTGATCTACGCCAGTGTCCTGCCAATGATCCTCGTGCGGGTACTTCAGGCAAACATCCAGATGGTGGGGATGTTCCTCTCCAATGTGGGCATCACTATCCTGGGTAAATTTAACGGCCAGACGCCAACCTCCGGTCTGATGTACTTCCTTGCGCCTATCAACGGCCCGTCCACCTGGATGTGGTGGGCGACCGATCTCGGGCATGCACCATGGGAAGTCCTCCTGCGCATGGGGGTTGATACCACATTCATGGTGGTGGGTGGTGCGATCTTCGCACTCTTCTGGATCAAGACCGCAGGTCTCGATTCAAAAGATGTGGCACGACAGATCCAGTTGTCCGGAATGTCGATCCCCGGTTACCGGAGAAATCCGCAGGTGCTAGAGAAGTACCTGGACCGGTACATCCCCCGTGTCACGATCATCGGTGGTGTGTTCATCGGTCTCCTCAGTGTGGCCGCGAACCTCTTTGGTGTTATCGGCTCTGTCAGCGGTACGGGGTTGTTACTGACGGTGAGTATCACGTACAGACTGTACGAAGAGATAGCAAGCCAGCAGATCATGGAAATGTATCCGTTCATGCGAACATTCTTTGGCAAAGAATGATTTGAGGAATGAAGGGACAGGAATGGCAGGAAAAAAGGTCATTATCACGGGTGTGCCGGGTGTCGGTAAGACAACGGTCATCAACGAGGCATTAAACAAACTCAAAAGCGAAGGGGTGGACTACCAGCCCATCAATTTTGGCTCCTTCATGTTCGAAGTGGCCAAGAGCGAGGGGCTTGTTGAAAACCGCGACCAGATGCGGACGCTCGACCGGGCCGATCAGAAACGGCTCCAGCAGCGTGCGGCGCAGGCGATCGCAAAGATCCCAGGCAACGTCATGATCGATACACACGCATCGGTGAAAACCCCCAAGGGCTACCTTGCAGGGCTTCCCGAATGGGTGCTCCGCGAGATCATGCCAGATGTTATCATTCTCGTTGAAACGGATAATGACCAGATCCTCATGCGACGCTTGACCGATGAGACGAGAACCCGGGACAAGGAGGGTGCGCGTGCGATTGCAGAGCACCAGCAGTTCAACCGGTCTATCGCCGCTGCGTATGCCATGGTAACCGGGTGTACGATAAAGATTATCACCAACGCCGATCACTTGCTGGATCTTGCCGCTGCTGATATGGCGGACGT
This sequence comes from Methanoregula sp., assembly GCF_049690535.1. GTDB lineage: Archaea > Halobacteriota > Methanomicrobia > Methanomicrobiales > Methanospirillaceae > Methanoregula. The sequence continues at coordinate 25,867 of NZ_JBAVMX010000099.1, forward strand.
CCTCAGGTAACCCAATTTAAGGTGACTTCATGGACTTTGGAAAATTCTGGGAAAAGTACGGATTATACGTCGCGCTGCTCTTTATGCTGCTGATGATGGTCTCGTACAGCATCTCTTGGCTGCGGCTCGGCGTAGGAAAGGGTATTGATTCCGTTTTTGCACCGCTCGTGGAAAGCTTCAATATACCTTTCTTTATCCTGATCGTGATCCTTTCGGCAGCCACCGGCCTGTACTCCTCTATCATCCAGAAATACACGATAGATTACGAACGGATGACAGACGTGCAGGACCGGATGAAGGATTTCCAGAAAGAGTACCGGGAAGCCATGCTCTCCCAGGATGAGAAGAGGATCAAGAAACTGGATACGAAAAAAGACCGGATGATGCGCGAGCAGCTTGAGCTCTCCCAGCAGCAGTTCAAGCCGATGGCGTATATTCTGGTACTGACGGTCCCGATCTTCTTCTGGCTCCTGTACCGCCTCAGCCAGATCCACAACACGATCACTCTTCCCTATTATGGTACGCTGAGCCTGACGGCGCCCCTGATCTGGGTCATTCCCGCATGGATCATCTGGTATATGATCTGCTCTATCACGATCAGTCAGGTGATCAGGAAGGCCCTCAATATCGGGGGAATCTGATGCGGATCACCGTGAGCGGGCTTCCCGGCAGCGGGACGACCTCGCTCTCACGGTATCTCGCGGAACGCCACGGTTTTACCATGATCTCGGCCGGCGAGGTTTTCCGTGAATGTGCAAAAGAGCATCACATGGAACTTGCCGAATTCGGCAGGCTTGCCGAGAAGGATCCGGCCTACGACAAGATGATCGATGCCCGGCAAAAAGAGATCGCAGAAAAGAAAGACAATATCATTGTCGAGGGCCGGCTCTCGGGATGGATGGTGGAGAAGGCGGATCTCAAAATCTGGCTCTTTGCCCCCATCGGTTGCCGGCTCGAACGGATCGTGTTCCGCGACCAGATCGCCGATGTTGAAACTGCAAAGGCGATCACGCTCGAACGCGAGCACTGCGAAGCGGTGCGGTATCGGCAGTACTACGACATCGACATCAACGATCTTTCCCTGTACCATCTCATCCTCAACTCAGAGCACTGGGGGGTCGGGGAGCTTGGGACAATTGTTGATACTGCGATCGGGCAGTTGAAGGTGGCGCCTCAAAAGGCAGTATAGCCGGTCTGGTAATGACACCGATAGCCAGGTACCTTCAGAAAAAACCGTTCTTTTCTTATCAGTCGTCTTTTTACCCGGGAGGCTGCGTTCAATGAATGCGGATGATATCAGCGTTTCACTTGTACGCTCGTGGAATGCGGAAGAGATTGTTGCACTCTACCGTGCCGGTGGCTGGTGGAAGGACGAGTTCGATCCTGCCGAAATCCCCGGGCTTATCAACGGCAGTTTTGCGTTCGTCGTCGCGTCCGATAAGAACACCGGTCATGCCGTCGGGATGGGGCGGGTGATCTCGGACGGGGTCTCGGATGCGTACATCCAGGATCTTGTCGTGCTGCCCCGGTACCGTCGGATGGATCTGGGAACTGCGATAGTTTCCCTGCTCATCACGCGGTGCAAAGATGCGGGTATCAGCTGGATCGCGCTCGTTGCTGAACCTGATTCGGAGCCGTTCTATCTCTCTCTCGGGTTTGGCCGGATGGAGGGACATGTTCCCCTGATCTACCGGGGTGATCAGTGATGATTGGTCAGGAAGATTTCAAACCGGTGACCCTTGCCGACCGGGCATTTTTTGAGCGCCACTACGCGCGGTACCCGCAGTCTCACAGCGACAATACGTTCACGAATATGGTCTGCTGGAACCATTTTGCCCAGTACCGGTACGCGTACGTGAACGGGAATGTGATCCTGGCAAGCACGATCGCCGGCATTACCCGGTTCCGCCCGCCCATTGGCCCCCGCGACCCTGTGCTCATGAAGGATCTCATCCGTTTTGCGATGGAGCATGGCGACGATACCCCGCTCGTCCTGATCGATCCGGCAACCGCGCAGTGGATACAGGAACTTGATCCTACCCTCACCCTCATCCCGGACCGGAACCACTTCGAGTACGTCTACCGGGCTCTCGATCTCGCGGAACTCCCGGGAAAGAATTACCTCAAGATCCGCAGCCAGATCAACAAATTCCGGAAGAACTGCCTGCACACGGTCGAACCGATTACACCTGCCAACCGGGAAGAGGTGATGGGATTTCTGGTGAAGTGGTGCGAGTGGAAAGGGTGCGAGAACGACCTTGTGCTTGCCCATGAAAAGGAGGCGGTTTTCTATGCGATCGAGCATTTCGCAGATCTCCCCCTGCGGGGCCTCCTGATCAGGGTCATGTCGCAGGTCGCTGCCATATCCCTGTTCGAGCGCCTTAACTCTGATACGGCACTTGTCCATTTCGAGAAAGGGCTGCCGGACTGCGAAGGGATCTACAAGGCCATAAACGCGGAGACGGCGGCACTTCTTGCCGGTGAAGTGGAGTACATCAACCGGGAGAGCGACCTTGGCGTAGGCGGTCTCCGCGAGGCAAAGATGCGGTACCATCCGCACCATATGGTCGAGGTCTGGTCGCTCAAACAGTGATCTATGCGTTCTCCTGCCCTGAACCTTTTTTCATAGCTTGGGCCGCGGGAGCGGTGCGGAGGTTTTAAAAAAAGAAGAGCACTCCGTTCGTTTTAGATCGTAATGGGCAGGCCCAGCGTCCCGATAATTCCTGAAAAAATGATCCGTATTGCAATGGCTGCGACCAGCATCCCCAGCACCTTTCCCATGATATCCGTGACGACGGTACCAAGAATCCTCTGGATGCCCGCTGAAAAATACAGAATTACCCAGGTTACTGCAAGGCAAAGGGTGATCGCGACAAACGGGATGAGAATGCCATAATCCTTTGAGAGGAGCATTACGGTCGTGATCGCCCCGGGACCGCAGAGAAGTGGCGTTCCTATCACCACACCGGCTGCTGTCGGGGAGTGATCTTTGGACTTGCAGAGCTCGATCCCCAGTGCCATCTCCATGCCCAGCAGGAACAACAGGATCCCGCCGGCGATCTGGAAGGTAGAGAGCGTCAGGCCGAGGATCTCAAAAATGGCGGTATTGAAGATGAGGAATATATACATCAGCACGCCGGCGACTGCGACTGCAATGAATGCCTGCTTGTGGATCTCCCGCGAGGGCTGTCCTTTTGTCATGCCAGCAAAGATCGGAACCGATAAGATCGGATCGAGGATCACAAAGAGCGCCGCAAACGCATAGATTATACCTGAAACGAGGTCTGCCATATCTATACTTCAGATCATGTGCGGTTCTGACGGATAAATTCACGGGATTTTACCGGGGTGTGGCCTCCATCAGAGCCCCCGTCGAGCCATTTGCATCATTCATAATATATAATATCCGGTAGCAACTATCCTCCGTTATAACGGGCGTTTCCCGGGTCGGCACGATCCGACGGGTGGCCCGGTTTGGAGAGCATCGATGGCAGCAACAAAGAAAGATTCCGGATCTTCCGGATCAAAATCTGGAACGGGGGCCGTGACGACCGTAAAACCCCCCGCACGGACGAAAAGGGCAGCACCGACAAAGAAATCTGCAGGGATCACAAAAGGGAAGACTGCATCCGTGCAGAGAACCGGCGCGTCCCAAAAAGGAAAGTCCGGCGGGAAAAAGATCGCAAAAAAATCTTCGGCAAAAAAGATACCAACTTACAAGCTGAAGCGGTACCGGTGCCGGCTCTGTGGATATGTCTACTCGCCGCTCCGCGGGGAACCGCAAAACGGTATCCCGGCAGGAACCCCCTTTGAAGACCTTCCCGAGGATTATGTCTGCCCGGTCTGCGGGTACCAGGGCCGGGGCAGGATCGGTACATGGGGTTTTGACGAGTGGGTGCCCACCAGGTACATCTGTTCGATCTGCGGGTACGTGTATGATGAGAATCGCGGCGAACCCCATCGGGGCATAAAGCCCGGGACAAAGTTCGATGATCTGCCTGATGATTATACCTGTCCTGTCTGTGCACAGGATCCGAAGATCGATGTCCAGTTCGGGAAAGTGTTAAAACAGGGTTTCGAGCCGCTCTATCTCCAGTAGGATCACCGGGAGAGAACCCCGGCTTACCTCCTCCCTTTTTTCCAGTCTGGCATCTTCGACGTGTATACGGGAGTAAATGGCGTATCTTAATACCTTATACATCCATGCTGAGTGTGCACACACTACGTACATGATTCCATCCACTGATGGTATGGAGGTGTCCAATGCACAAGAGTCAGGATCCGGTGATGCAGGAGAAGCGTGAGGCGCTCGCCCGGTTCCTTGGCGTGGATAACACCGCGCTCCGCATCTCGAACGGCCACCTGTACGGATTCAGGGCTTTTTTCCACGGTAATGATGAGGCATATCTTGTGCTCTCCGATGAGGAGGCAACACAGGCTGCAGAGAATGCAGTGCAGGACAAAATCTGGCTCATCTGCCTTGAATCTCTCTTTGCCTATTTTGACCTCGAATCCTATCCTGCTGACCTGCTCGGGAAGGTCAAGACAAAGGAGATCCGGCAGGCAAACGAGGAGATCAAAAAACTGATCTATCACACCTGCGGGATGGAACCGCTCAGGAAACGGATGCTCACCTATGGCAACCGGAAGAACCTGCTCGCTGATTATGACCAGACCGAGCACGAGCAGGAGGGGTTCTTCATTTACCGCTTGTATTGAAGGGATATGGCGGCATGTTTGTGAGATGTCAGGGATCATGAAAAGCGAATGGATATCGAAGTACTGGGCCGAGCTCATCCTTCTGGGAATTATATTCCTCACCGGGTTTCTCGATCTCTGGAATATCTGGAACCAGGGATTCGACAATCCCTATTATGCGGCAGCAGTCCGGAGCATGCTATCCAATCCCGGCCTTGCATTCTTTAACTCCTTTGATGCGGTGGGGTTTGTGACCGTTGATAAACCCCCGGTCGGTATCTGGGCCCAAGCTGCAAGTGCAGCAGTATTCGGGTTTAGTAACTGGTCGGTAATAATCCCTCAGGCTCTTGCCGGCATCGGATCGGTCGTTCTCATCTACTTCATCGTCAAAAGACCGTTTGGGAAACTCGCCGGGCTGATCTCAGCATTTGCCCTTGCAATAACGCCGATTTTTGTCATGACGTCGCGACTTGGAACTATGGATACCCAGCTGATTTTCGTGATCCTGCTTGCGGTCTGGATTGCGCTCAAAGCGGCACGCGATCATTCGTTCTGGCTTCTTATTCTCTCCGCAGTACTTGTCGGGATCGGGTTTAATATCAAGATGATTCAGGCATTTGTGGTTGTCCCGGCCATCATTGCAATCTATCTGTTCGGCGCTGCTCTCCCTCCTTGGAAAAAAATCATTCACCTTTCTATCGCGTTGCTGGTGCTTGCCGCGGTATCACTCTCGTGGGCAATAGTCGTTGATGCGATTCCTGCCGACCAGCGCCCCTATATCGGGAGCAGCGGGGACAATTCTGTTTTTGGGTTGATGCTGGGTCACAATGGGGTGGAGGCATTTGTGGGTGCAACAAGCATTGGTAATCCACCTTCTGGTCCGTTCCGGTTGTTCAGTCAGGGAATTGATATTTATTTCAGCTGGCTGTTGCCGTTTGCTCTGATCAGTTTATTTGTATGGTGGCGGCGCCCGGTATCGTACTCGCTTGCCGGTATCAGAGAGATCGGTTTCTTTTCTGAAAAAGGAATCACTCTTATCGCGCTCTGCCTATGGTTGCTGCCGGGTTTGCTCTATTTCAGTTGTACAGTCGGACACTGGGAACCGTATTACCTTGCCACTATTGCACCCCCGCTTGCGGGTCTGGTGGGGATCGGTGCTGTGGCGATGTACCGTGAATACTGGAACGACCGGGTCACGGGCTGGGTGCTTGTTTTGGCTGTTCTGGTTACCGGCTTGGTGCAGGCCTGGATGGAATCACGACTTTTTTTCTATGACCCACTGGGGTACGGTTTGATTCTTGTGGTTGATCTGGTCGGGTGTATTCTTTGTGTGGGAATACTTGTATGGCTGCGGGCAAAAAATGTGCAGTGTGCCAACGGGTACTCAGTATCCTTGGCATGTATCGCTGTCGCTGTTCTCTTCGTTGCACCCGCGGTATGGTCCTGTTCTCCACTCATGAAGGGATCTGTACCGGATCGTACGGATATCGCGTTAGCCGATTTCCTGCGCTCTCATGAGGATAATGAAACCTACATTGCCGCGGTGCCTGATGGCGAGGATATGGGTGCATCCCTGATTATCAGGACCGGAAAACCGGTCATGGCGCTAGGTGGCTATTTTGGGGCTGATCAGATCCTCCCGGCTAGTAACCTCCCCTATCTGATTCACAGCGAAACTGTGCGATATTTTCTTGTTCCCGCCAATGATCCCACCCTAGTTAGTACATCTATTGGAATCAAAGACGTTGGTGAGAATGCCGCGATCTACACGTGGGTGACGGATCATTGTATGCTTGTTCCATCATCAGAATGGAGCGGAATCGGGGACGACACCCTCATACTACGTCATCGGTATGCACTCTATGATTGCGCCGGCGCGGTTTGAATAACATGGAATCCCCTCTTGATATCGGTACGGTGCAAATCATCGAAAAAGATGTCTGTCCTGCATCCCTCTCGTGACACTGATTACATCTCTTCCGGATGGGATTACTCATTGTCGATCCCAGTTTCTCTATGAGTTTATTGAGTGCTTGGAGGTTATCAACGGCCTCGTATCTCAACCACTTGTATATTCTAGTCATGATTTCTTTATACTGTGAACCCATTCTGTCGATGGGCCCTCTGAAAAATTGAATTTTTTGGCAGTTCTTATGTATTCTCTGGATCGAGGTGATCCCTACGTATCCCCGTCTCCTCCATCTCACTATTTTAAAATACGCTCAGACGCCCAATCTTTCGCACTGCCCACAATAAATATACCTCCCGGCAGTTTATATCCCATAATGAACCCGCTACGCCCTTTGTTTTCCCACCGTCCCAAAGTCGCTGTGGTCGTGCTTTTCTTTATGGCCTCATGCCTGCTTGTTGCAGGTGCCTGTGCAGCCGATGTATACTATACCGGGTATCTGGGGGATACGATCGACCTGCAGGGGTACTCCTATCATGGTACCCAGGTCTTCCTGTTTATGACCGGTCCGGGTCTTCCCGCCGATGGCGTGACGCTTACTGACGTAAGCCAGCGTGCCGACCAGGGGCAGTTCACCATTATCGACCTCGACAGCAGCCAGCACTGGTCGCTGAAATGGGATACGTCACGGATCTGGAACGATATTGATCCCGGGACCTATCTCGTCTATGTATCCACTGAACCTGTCGATTACTCGCATCTGGGCGGGAGCGACACATACAAGACCCTCTCAGTGTACCTCAAAGATCCCGGTACCCGCACGGGAACCGGTGGCAGCACGTCCTACACGCTGAACCCTGAAGAGTATGTCTCCACGCCGGAAGTTACCATTCCCTCGGTGCCGTCCGAGGCGATCACAACCCCTACTGCTCCAACCCCCATCCAGCAGCCGACCACGCCGGTGCCTGCCGTCTCCACTACCGCAGCTGCAACGGCCACCACGCAGGCAGCAGTGCCACCCGTAACCGCCATCATCGCGGTGCTGGCCGGTACCGGTTTCATCCTGTACCGGGCAACCCGCCGGTAACAGCACGTTTTTGTTCAAGGTCCCTTTTTTCATACGCGGGTTTTATCCCAGCTGGTGTGTACCAGTGTATGATGGGTTATGGACGTAACGGCAATGCTTGAGGTAGCGCATCACCTGGCCCGGGTCGGAAGGTATGACGACGCGATCGCCGAATACGACAGGGTTCTTACAGCAGACCCCTCCAGCACCACGGCGCTCGAACAGAAGGGGAACGTCTTCTACGCCCTTGGCCGGCACGAGGACGCCATTGCCTGTTACGACAAAGCACTTGAGATGAACCCGCACCTCATGACGACCTGGTACGAGAAGGGGTACACGCTGCGCAAAATTGGCAGGTTTGCGGAGTCAATCACCTGTTTTGAGCGTGCGCTCTCCCTCGACCCGGACTACACACTCGCGCTCGCAAACAAAGGTTATGCCTTGAATGCACTCGGGAGGTACGAGGATGCCGTTGCCTGCTTCGAACGGATCCTTGATGCCGGCCCGAATAATATACGGGCGATGACTGCCAAGGGGATCGCCCTCCTGGGCCTTGGCCGGAACGAGAAAGCACTTGCCGCATTTGACCTGGCGATCAGCATCAACCCAATTAACACCTTTGTCTGGCAGCACCGGGCCGAGGCCCTGCGCCGGCTGGGCCGGAGTGCGGAGGCGGACGAGAGCCACCAGCACGTTTTTGACAAGTGAGGGTGCCGCACGATGGCACGTTAAACCCGGCGACCACTACGGGGAAAACTCTCTTTTAACTATTGGCCGAGGACGCAAAAAAAAATTTAGATGAGTTCAAGCCGTCTCCCGGATCCGCCTTAAAACGTTAAAAAATAGGGGGGTATTTTTCCCGCGTTAACGGGGCATTAAATGAGTTTAAAGATTGGGTGGCTTTCAGATTTGCACTCGACGCCAAGCTGGCGGGTTGCCTCAAGGACAGTGATATCCGTGTAGGCCTGTGCGGTGATCATTGCTTCGACGTTCTCGATAGGTCCGTACATAATCAGGTCGGCACCAAGGGTGCTTGCAATCATGTTGCAGCCGATATCGGGTGCGGACCATGCAGCCTGCTTGATCCCCTCAATACCGCCGAGGTAGTGGTGGGACATCTGTTCGAGCAGGGCGTCCTTGCCTTTGTATCCTGCTGCGAGGACTGACGGGGTCTTGCTCGTGCCCTTCCAGCGCTTGAGCCAGGTCCAGGAGACCGTCATGTTGTGGTATGCACCACCGGTCGGGTACCCGTGGATAGCTTTGCAGGCGAGGATCTCACGGTAGGAACCACCGGAGCCGAGGCCGAGCGGGGTTGCTGCTGTATCCAGGATCGGGCGCTTGATACCGCAGTACTCTGCGATCTCGAGCATACCCTTGGTCTGACCTGCAACGCCGCCTTCGGTGAGTACTTTCTCACGGCCGGCAACGGATGGGTCTGCAGGGTTGAACGCGAGCACAATCGCAGCGTCTACGTCGCTGTTCTTGAGTGCCTCGATGCTTTCGGGCAGGATTGAACCGTTGATCGAGTTGTAGATCGCGCGGTGTGCAAGCCCGACCTCGGTCACGTACTCGCACGCGTGGGCGAGCGCCTTCGGAACCGATGAGTCCATCAGGAATGCAGTCTTGTTGTCGATACTGTCGAACCACGAGAAGTAGCTCTCGAATGCTTCCCCGTATTCCGCAATGATCTGGATGAAATGCGGAACGCCGGTTAAATCAGAGAGTTCCTGACAGCGGTTCCAGAGTGCTTCTGCCTTTACCTTGTCGATCTTTCCTGTCTTGTCGTCAAGAACAATCTCCTGTTTGTTGTAGAAGATTGAAGCACCCAATACGGTCGGGTATTCGCCGGGCTGTCCACCAATTTTGGTGCCGTTGAAGTCCCAGACACTCTGTTCTTTTTCAAACTTGAACATGTTTTTACACCTCCATTACACCAATGCCATCAATTTCTGGAGCATAAACAGCAGCATGATGAATACGATTATGCCTGCAACGAGGCCGTACAGTATGCCGATGTCCCGTCCGATCTTTCTCCCAACACGCTGTGCCACTTCAGCATCCACGAACTCGATTTTCTTTTCGATCTTGTCGAGTCTCTTCTCGATTTCGAGGAACTGGGGGTTTGCCCCTGCTGCTGCGACTTCAGCCCCGCCCGCGGCTTCCTTGACTTCGACGACAATAGGGTCGGCGGCAAAGGCGCCTGGGTCTTTGGCCTTGAGTTCGTTGATCTTGGCCTTGATGGCGTTGAGGTCCTCGCTCTCCATGATATTGACGACAGTGATCTGCTCCTGGAAGCGCTTGATCGCCGCATCATTGAGATTCTCAATGAAGGGGATAGCGCCTTCAGCGCCGACAATCCTGCCGTCCTTGACGCCGCTCTTGTGGAGGGCAACCATGGACTGTC
>NZ_JBAVMX010000100.1:0-20857 GCF_049690535.1 Methanoregula sp.
GCTCCATCACAACGTTGACACCATCCCTCTTTTTGGAAAACTTTGGAAACAATGCCATGAAATTAACCCTCACGCTGTTCCTCTATTGCACCTTTGCCTCTGCTCTGGTTTCCCAGAGCCCTGTCAGACTGATAACATCATGCAGACATGCCTGGATGTATACGCCACTCCCGGCGCAAAGTTCACCGTTAATGTCAGGGACAACCGATGTACCGTCCCGGACTAAGTAGATATTTTCGGCTGATACCGGATCTACTCTGTGAAGTTCCAGCGCGTCCACAGGACATGCAACAACACAATTATTACAGCCGGTACAATGCTCCCTTTTGATATGCACTGCACATGCCATGAGTTCACGCACCAGCTATGATCGATTCCAAAATCGATTATCAAAAGAGTGGTGGAAGAATCTAGATAAATGTTCTGAAATTTATCGCTGATAAACGGCCATTTTATTCATTTTTTTTAATTTTCCTTTATAAGCAGTCCCGTCGTGTTAAGCAATTATGGTGTACTTTTTGGTCATATTCCGGTGCGCTCTGTACCTTGTAATCAAATGAGAAAATTTATTCAGTAATAATTGTGGTACTGTTGATATACCGGAGGTTATGTTAGAATGGAAATTAATGGCGTTACAATCGACAACACCTATGCAGAAGCATTCCCGACCTGGGTCTGCCGGGTGATCATTACAGCAGTGACAAAAGACTGGGCCCTTAAGGCAGCGACCGAGGCAACCGGGTTTGCGACCTCGGCTATCGGCTGCCCGTGCGAAGCGGGCATCGAGAGCGTCCTTTCCGGGAGCGAGACACCTGACGGAAGGCCGGGTGTAGCTATCCTGATCTGCGCAAGCAAGAAGAAACTCAAGGAGCAGGTCGTGGAACGGCTTGCCGAATGTGTCCTGACTGCACCGACAACAGCGGTCTTCAACGGTATCACCGATGCAGAAGAGAAGATCCCGGTCAAGCTTCACTTCTTTGGTGACGGGTACGAGTACCAGAAGGAAGTTGGCGGCAGGAAGTGCTGGGCGATTCCGATCATGAACGGCGAGTACATCGGTGAAGAGGAATTCGGTATTGTCAAGGGTGTTGCCGGAGGCAACTTCTTTATCATGGGCGAGAACCAGATGGCAGCCCTGGTGGGTGCCCAGGCAGCTTCGGACGCGATTGCGGGAGTAAAGGGCGTTATCACGAGTTTCCCAGGTGGAGTCGTGGCGAGCGGTTCCAAGGTGGGCAGCCTGAAGTACAAGTTCATGGTTGCAACGACGAACGAGAAGTACTGCCCGACACTCCGCGAGAAAGTGGCAGACAGCAAGGTCCCGGCCGGCATCAAGGCGGTCTACGAAATTGTTATCGACGGTGTTGACGAGAAGAGCGTTGCCGCTGCGATGGGAGCCGGTATCAAGGCAGCAGTGCAGGTACCGGGTGTGAAGTTCATTTCTGCCGGGAACTTTGGCGGCAGTCTCGGACCCTTCAAGCTGGAACTTGAAAAAGTCCTTTAAAATCTCTTTTTTCCTGGAAAAAATTTTTGCAGTCATGGAATTCTATAAATATTTTTATTGCCGAATAGTTTGTTAACGAAAATTTCGGCGATAACATGATCACACTTACACCCGACGACGTGAAGCAGCGGTTCGGCCCGCTCTTCTCAAAGAAATTTCTGGTGATGGTTGACGAAAAGGCGGGTTTCGCAGAGATCCTTGAGCAGTGTCGCGCCCGTGGCACGATCGAGTGGGACGCGATGAACCGATCCCGCGCCGGTGGTGCGGTGGCATCGTGTGCAGTCGAGGGGAGCACGATGACGATACGGGCACATCTTGGCCAGCACAAGGTCAATTTCGGGGCTGCCGGTGATACAATAGGCGGGCAGGCCCTTGAAGGTGTAGAAGTGAACGGCGACGAGGTCATCACGACATGGGCCGGTATTGCCGGCGCCGGTGTCGGTATCGCGGCCTGCCTCCCGCAGGCACCGGGTGTCACCCGGACGGAATATCCCTCAGAGGATGATCTTAATGTGGGTGGAGCACGGACCAACCATGTCCGTATCATCTCGCCCCGGTACGAGAAGATCTGTTTTGGTATTGACGATACGGACACAAAGCAGGAAGGTGCGACCTGGGTCATGGCCCTCAAGTGTGCAGAGGCGTGCAAAATCGAGGGAGTGGAATTCCTGAACATGCGTCTTGTCCAGCTCAACCCGGCCGTCCCCAACAAGACGACAAACTGTGTTGGTTCTGCGCTGAACTTCGCCGCACGACCCGAAAGTATTGAAGCACTCCGTAAATTTGTCTGCACGTTTGTTGAGGAGCATACCTTCTCAAAGGATACCGGGATCGCGTTCATCCAGGGTATAGGCTCTTTAAAGGACTCCCCGGCGGCAAAAGCCATCAAGATGGAGATTGTGATCCTTGATGATGCCGAACGGGAGGCACGGAGGCTTGGTATCGAGTATCTCGACCATACCGGGCGGAAGGGGAGGATCGGTGCACTCGGTGCGGTGCTCTGGGCGAACCGGGGAATTGAGGCGGCGGGGTTGTATGGCGAGCATCTCTGATCCCTACGTGATTAAGTACCCGCAGATCGTTGCGGTGGCGGACGAGAGCGGGAGCAGGGTCGAACTGATCGAATTCTTTGACTGCGTAGGGGGGGCCATGTGGACGCAGCATCATTACCAGAAGAGTCCGCTTGTCGAGAGTGTCCAGTCTGTAGGGTCGACGACACGGTTCATGCTCCGGCCCGGTGCCGTGGACCTGGCTCTCGAAGGCTCCCGGTTCCCCGCCGGGATCTCCGGTGTGTCGGTGACAGAAAACGAGATCGCGATAACCTACATCGGCATGGGCGGCGGGGGTGTGGGTGCAACTTCCTGCCGTGCTGCTGCAAAAGGCGTGCTGCGGGAACGCTGCGATCCCGCCGGTGGAGGGAAAATTGCCGGCGCCACGCTCTGGCTTCCCCGGCGGCAGCGGGTGCTGATCGGTGTTGATGATACCGATACCAGCGAGGAGGGAGCGACGTGGACGCTTGTCCACAATATCGCAAAAGCCGTGGAGGACGAGCAGTCGGTCTACCTTTCGCACACAATTGTCCAGCTCTTCCCGGTTCCGTACCGGACCAAGAACTGCGTAAGTCTGGTCGTGGAGTTTGCCACGACTGAACCTGAACACCTGACAGAGCGGTTCCGTGAACTGCTTGAAAAATACACCCTTTCACAGAAGACCGGTATGGCGGTATATACCGGTTTTTCCCCCTCTGATGCCCTGCTCGCGTACGGGCGGAACGTGAAACGGGGTGAGGTCGGACCAGACCTTGTACAGAACCTTACCGATCCCGCTCTTCGCGTGATCATGAACGGGAGGGGGATTACCGGGGCGGTGGCGGCCCTGCCGTTTTATACGCGATATGAGGAGGCGCTTGAGTTATGCAGTGGAAAGACCTAAAAGCCCGTCTGCTGTCGGCCGGTTCTGCCCGGATAAGCGGTGAACCTGCGGAGGATTTTATCGCCAAATCCACGGCAGGCCCGGGTGCAGGGGGAAAAGGCTCGGTGTTCTTTGCCATGGGCAGCCACCGGGTCAAGCTTGCGATCAACCCGTCATCCCCGGTAGAGATCGCCCACCGGGGCGGCGGTGTCGCCGACCTGTATTTTGAGGACCAGCAGATCCCGGGCCGGCTCATCCGGCCGGGGCTCCACTGCCCGGACCAGGCATTCATCACGGTAACGGAGAGCTGCATTTTTTCCTGCCGTTACTGCACCGTTCCCCGTCTCTCCGGGAAACGCAAGACGATTGAAGAGATCATGAATCTCGTTGAGTCGGTCCGGCACCGGATCAGCGCAATCTCCCTCACGAGTGGTGTTGCCGGGAGCATAGAGGAGGAAGAAGCCTATGTCTGCGAAGTGATCCGGCACCTTTCCTTCTTTGACCTGCCCATCGGTGTTTCCATCTACCCAACAGAAAACACCCCGGATAAACTATTTTCCCTTGGTGTAGCAGAGGTGAAATTCAATATAGAGGCAGCGACCCCGGAACTATTTGCTACGCAGTGTCCCGGTCTTGATTATGACCGCCTCTGGCGGGTCCTCGATCGCTCAGTTGAACTCTTCGGTAAGAACCGGGTCTTCTCCAATGTCATCATCGGACTTGGGGAGACCGATGCTGAAATGGAGGCCTGTATCACCCGGCTCACGTCCCATGGTGTGATCCCGGTCCTGCGCCCGCTCAACCCGGTTGCCGGGTTCACCGGGACTCCCCGCCCGTCAGCAGAACGACTAAAAAACCTCTATACCGTGCATGCCCGGGCGATTGCTGCCGCAGGACTCGATCCCTCCGGTGCCCTTACGATGTGCACAAACTGTGCAGGGTGCGATCTCGTGCCCGGGAGGGATGAATGAAGGGTGTGGAGGCTCTTGCTGAGGCGATCTGTGCCGGTACCGACCGGCAGTACACGGTCCCGGGCTTCCCGGTAACGGAGCTGGGTGCGCTTGCCCGGGCTGAGGTGGTCATCAACGAGAAGACGGCGCTCGAATATGCGCTGGGGGATTCCCTTTCCGGCAAACGAGCTGCGGTGATCATAAAGAATGTGGGCGTGAATGCCTGCGCCGATCCCCTGCTCCAGGCCTCCGCACAGGGACTTATCGGCGGAGTTCTCCTTGTTGTCGGTGACGATCCCGAGGCAAAAGGTTCCCAGACGGCGCAGGACTCCCGTTATTACGGGGAACTGGCGGAGCTTCCCGTGATCGAGCCAGACGGGACTACCTGCTATTCCGGGGTCGAAGCCGCACTTTCTGCCTCCGAACAGTTCTCCCGGGTTGCCATGCTCCGGCTCACCCCGCAGCTGCTGGACGCCGATGCCTGTGGTACGGTGGTCCCCCGGGGAGACCGGAAGGGCCGGTTATCCGACCGGACCTGGACGATGAACGGGCGGGTGACCGCTGCAGAGGACGTCTACCGGACGATGTTTGCGTGGTCTGATGCGTCCCCCTTGAACCGGTGGGATGGGGAACCGCTCGGTGCCGGTCCGGCCCCGGGACGTTCCCGGGTCGTGACGGCAAATCCCCTTCCTGCCCGTGTCGCAGAGCTGCACGAGGTTCACGAGTACGGCAGGCCGTTTGTCCGGGATCACCGCGGGGTGATGCCACCCGATCCGCAGAAAGGGCCCGAATCGAGGGAAGACCGGGGGTTCTACAGGACATTCTGTAAAGAATGTCCGTTCAAGCCGCTGCTGGACCTTCTCAAAAGCCGGGACCTGCGGCTAATCTGCGATGCGGGGTGCTCGGTGTTCGGGATGACTCCCCCCTACGAACTCGGTGTTGCCAGTTACGGTATGGGTTCGAGCATCGCGGTCGCCGCACGGAGTACGCACGTGGCGCTTATCGGGGATTATGCGCTGCTCCACTCCGGGGTAAACGCCCTGATCGATGTGTATGAAAAGAGACTTCCGCTCCTGTGCATCGTGATGAAGAATCACTGCACCGCGATGACCGGTGGCCAGCCCGCCTTCGATCCCGTCCCCTACCTTGCCTGGGCCGATCCGGTTATCTGCCGTGCGGAAGATGAACGCCGCCTCCGCGAGGTCATCTGTCACCCGGATGCACCGGTTACCGTGGTTGTGGAAGCAGCATGCCCAAAGGGGGCACATCATGAAACCGTGGAATGTTGAGATCTGTGACGTAACGTTGAGAGACGGGGAGCAGACACCCGGGGTGTCGTTCTCCTGCGAAGAGAAGGTGGATATCGCCCGGACCCTGGATGCCATCGGCATCGAGGTGATCGAGGCAGGGTTCCCGGCAGTTTCCGAGAACGAAAAGAGGTGCGTAAAGACCATCGCACATCTCGGGCTCGATGCACGGATCTGCGGTTTTGCCCGGGCGAAAAAAGAGGATATCACGACCGCCATCGACTGCGGCGTCGACATGGTCTCCATCTTTATCCCGACTTCGGATCTTCACATCAGGCTCAAGTTCAAAAAACCCCGCGAACAGGTGCTTGACGATGCCCTTGCCATGATCGATTTTGCCCGGGATCACGGGGTCAGGGTGCGGTTTGCTGCGGAGGATGCCTCCCGGACCGACATCGTATTCCTCAAAGAGGTGTACCGGCGGGCCGCAGAGCACGGTGCTGTCCTGCTCAGTTTTGCCGACACGGTGGGCAGTTTGATTCCTGACGAGATGCGCACGATCATGACCGATCTCGTCTCGTCGGTCGACCGGCCGTTCTGCGCCCACTGCCACAACGACATGGGCTGCGCTGTTGCAAACACGATCACCGCAGCGCAGGCCGGGGCCTTCCAGCTCCACACTACGGTGAACGGTATCGGCGAGCGGTCGGGCAATGCCTCGCTTGAGGAGGTGCTCGTCATCCTGCGGCAGAAAGGTGGTATCGACCGGTATGACCTCTCGCACCTCACCACCCTCTCCCACAAGGTTGAGAAATACTCCGGGATCGCGCTCCCGAAGAACAAGCCGGTCACCGGGGAACTTGCGTTCTCGCACGAGAGCGGTATCCACATCGCCGCCATCCTTCAGGATCCTGCTACCTACGAGTATTTTTCCCCGGAACTGGTGGGTGGCGAACGGCATTTCCTCCTCGGCAAGCACACCGGGAGAAAAGCGCTCGAACATGTCGTAGCCACCCTTGGCTGCGACCTTTCTGAACCGCAGATCTGCCGGTTGCTTGACCTTGTTAAGGAACATTCCGAACAGAAGTGCAGCATCACGCCCGCCGTTTTACAAAAACTGATCCGGCGGGTGCAGCAGGAGACACCTGTATGAGCACGCTCTCGGAGCGGATCCTCGGCGCCGCCGCAGGGGAGTATGTCGACCGGAATGTTGACCGGGCGTATGCCCACGACGGGACCGGGGTTCTTGCGCTTGAAGCCTGGAAGAAGATGGGGGGCGACCGGTTGGGGAAAGAGACCGAATACTATCTCCAGTTCGATCACATCGCGCCGGCCAACAACAGCACGACGGCGACCCTCCAGCACGAACTCAGGGATTTTGCACACAGGACCTCCATGCACTTCTCGGATATCGGCTGCGGCATCTGCCACCAGCTGATGAGCGAAGGCGTCGTCCTGCCCGGTGAGATCGTAGTCGGTGCCGACTCCCACAGTGTCACGCCCGGGGCATTCGGGGCGTTTGCTACGGGTGTCGGTGCGACCGACATGGCGGGAATCTGGCTGACCGGGGAGACATGGTTCCGGGTCCCCGAATCCGTGGGAGTCAACCTCACCGGGAAGCTGAGCGGTGCGGCCGAGGCAAAAGACCTCGCGCTTACCTATGTGGGAAAACTCGGTGTGGACGGGGCTACCTACCAGGCACTCGAATTTGTCGGTGAGGGGGCACACCATCTCTCCATCGATGAACGTCTTGTCCTCTCCAATCTCTCGATGGAAGCCGGGGCAAAGGCCGGGCTTTTTTATGCGGATGATGTAACGGTGCGTTACCTGAAAGAGCGGGGTCATGCGGTCTTGCCACAGGTGCCCGAAGCCTGCTCGTACCTTAGTGAGATTGATATTGATCTCGCCGATATCGTTCCGCTGGTTGCAGTTCCTCCCCGGGTGGACACCGTTAAGCCTGTAGATGACCTGGCAGGCCTCTCACTTGACCAGGTGTTTGTCGGCACCTGCACGAACGGGAGATATTCCGATCTCGCCCGGTTCGCCCGGCTGGTCAAAGGCAGGAAAGTCGCGGTGCGGACAATTGTGGTCCCTGCTTCGGAGGAGATCCTTAAAAAAGCGATCCGGACCGGTGTGCTTGCCGATCTTGTCGAAGCGGGCTGCACCCTCGGGACACCGGGCTGCGGTCCCTGCCTTGGCTACCACATGGGCGTGCTCGGGGAGGGGGAGGTCTGTCTTTCGACCGCCAACCGTAACTTCAAAAACCGCATGGGTGTCGGCGGGGAGATCTACCTTGGCTCGGTCGCCACTGCCGCAGCAAGCGCCCTCGCAGGCGAGATCACGTCCCCGGAGGCGGCATAATGCAGGGCAAGGGCACAGCAGTCTGCCTGCCTGCCGACATCGACACCGACGTTATCATCGCCGGCCGGTACCTGCGGACCAAGGACCGGAGTATCTGGGCCACCCACGTCTTTGAGGATCTCGATCCTACACTTGCCGCCCGGCTCAAAGGGGCAGTCATTGTTGCCGGCAGGAACTTCGGGTGCGGGTCATCGCGGGAGCAGGCAGCCATTGCACTCCGGGAAGCCGGCGGTGTCGCCGTGATCGCCCCATCGTTTGCACGGATCTTCTTCCGGAACGCGATCAACCTCGGCCTTCCGCTCATCGAATCAGACCTGACCTGTAAAGAAGGAAGCACGGTCGCGTTTGATATTTCCGAAGGCTGGGTCGAAACCGAAGGGACACAGCATACGATCCGCCCGTTGTCCCCCCGGATGCAGGAGATTCTCATGGCCGGCGGCCTTGTGGAATACTGGAGGGTTCACTGGTGATCTTCCCGGAGCACTGCAAAGTCGTCGGGCTTGCCTCGACCAAACCCTGCGGCGACAAGGTCTATGCCATCAGCCGGTATCTTCTGCGGGAAACGGAGGCCGGGTATGAACTTGTCGAGGTCTCCCTTGACTCTGCGAAAAAAACGGTCATGCGGGATATTGTCTCGTCCCGGGTCCTTGCAACACCCGCTGAGGTCAGGCATTACCCGGAGAAGGTGCAGCTCAACGACCGGACCCGGCTCGTCCGGCTTGCCCTTGAAAGCGGGTACCGGTGCACCGTCTTTACCGGGGTCGAAGAAAACATGACGTTCGTACTCGATCCCGATCTTGCGGGATTCCTTACCGTACATGTCTACGATGTGATCCCTCCCCGCCCGACCCTTTCGGCGAGCTTAAAAGAGATGGAGGCAATCGGGCTCTTTGGGGAACTTTCGGTGATATTTGACCACCATATCCGGGACATCACTACAGTGCCCGCCGATATCTACCCCTGCCGGGCTGCCGGCTACACGCGGACGCTGGATGCCGACCCGCTGCAGGGTGGCGAACGGGTGGCCGGCTGCCTTACGGCAATGCAGTTCTGCACGGAGTGCCACGGGAAGGACTTCACCCTTGAAAACATCTGCCCGCTGGAGCAGATCAAAGAAGAGCCGTTTATCGCCCGGTGCTGCCGGTCGGAACGGGAAGGTGTCGGAACCTGGAACGGGAAGTTCGGGGCAATTGTTCACTGGGGTGCCAGTCCCGCAAAGATTGCCCGGTCGGTACAGGAACTGGTCAGTCAGTGGAGGAAGCGATGACGCGGATTGCAGTTGTCGAAGGTGACGGGATCGGCCATGAGGTAATCCCGGTTGCACAAAAAGTGCTTGCCGTGCTCCATCCCGAGTACGAATACTTCCCGGTTGAAGTGGGGTACGGGCGCTGGGAACAGACCGGTTGCCCCTGTGCGGACCGCGATATTGCGGAGCTCAAGACTGCGGACGCCGTCCTGTTCGGGGCGGTTACGACCCCGCCGATGAAGGATTACCAGAGCGTTATCCTCCGGATAAGAAAGGCGCTCGACCTGTACGCAAACCTGCGTCCGGTAAAAGGTGACGGATTTGATATCATGATCGTGCGGGAGAACACCGAGGGCTTGTACTCGGGGATAGAAGAAATTGGTCCGGACCGTGCGACGACGCTCCGGGTGGTGACCCGGGCGGGAACCGAACGGATCGTGAGAGCGGCGATCCGTCTTGCACAGCAGCGGCAGGGGAAACTCACGATCGGGCACAAGGCAAACGTGCTCAAGTCCGACGTCTTCTTCCGCGATATCTGCATGGCGGAGGCGAAAAAGGCCGGGGTGTCGTATAACGAAAAATTTATCGATGCTCTCGGTCTTGACGTCCTCCAGCACCCGCAGGCCTACGATGTGATCGTGACGACGAACATCTTTGGCGATATCCTCTCCGATGTTGCCTCGTACCTCGTCGGGGGTCTCGGCCTTGTGCCAAGCGCAAACATCGGCGACCGGTATGCCCTCTTTGAACCGGTGCACGGCAGTGCCCCGGATATCGCAGGGAAAAACCGGGCAAATCCGATCGCCGCCCTGCGGAGTGCTGCGATGCTCGTTTCGCACCTCGGCGATCCGGATGGGGCTGTGCGGATAGAATCCGCCATTCAGCAGGTCTTGGCGTCGGGTACCCGGACCCGGGACCTCGGCGGGTCGGCCGGGACCCGGGAGTTCGGCGACGCAGTTCTCCGGGTTCTCGGAACGCAGGGTTAACTCCCGATTTTTTTGGATACTGATTATCCGGGATGGAACGGCACCGATCCGTGTTATTCCGGCAGTCCTCTTTTTGTTGTGGAATCGGCCAGAAGATGGAAGAGGTATCCCAGGGCAAAGCAGGAGATGCCAGAGACAAGGAACGCATGGGAGATCAGCGGCGATGGCAGTAAACCGGCTGCCGCAGTTATGCCAAACGTTCCCACCATGCATTTCAGCGCTCGTTTACTGTGGAATATTCCCCGGTGTCTCCAGCTGGTCGGCGCTTCCAGGATATCCGGCATGAGTGAGCCGGTGACAACTGCGAAAAGTCCGAGTATGAAGAACTCACTGGTGGTTTCACGTATGAGACTGATCAGGTACGCGTAACCCAGAAATGCCAGTATCCCTATGATAAGGTGTGCACCTTTCCTCATTTCAGGTAATCTTTTGATGGCAGCGAGGAGATAAGCGCCGGCCGTGCATGGTGAAAGTATCCCCCGGCCCGGGAGGAGGGTGTGCTCTCTGGCCGTGGCTCCCTCCTTAAAACTTCCTGTTTTCTGGTATCCTCTCCGAAGACTGTTCCGCAGGTATTGCGACAGCCTGTCGCGTTTGTATATACTCGTATACGGTTTATGGGCGTTCTGGCAGCGGACGCGATAGTATCTGATCGAGTGTATCTTCACCTGCATAAAAGTAAAAAAATCGTGCCGGTTATCGCACGTCACGGATGATACGTTCTCGTCTGGTAACTGGTATGAATGCCCGGGTGGAAAGAAGCGAAGGAGAACGATGCAGGTCTCCCGTTCACCTTACGATCCAGTACCCGGCCCAGGAAAAAACGTCTGCCACATGTTCTTCCCATGCAGCCTCATCTGGAATATTCACTCCTGCTATATCAGTGTCCCAGAGTCCGCGAAGGTCAGCATTCACCGTGGAAAAGAAGCGCGATCCATCCTGTACCCGGCCGATATGGTTGCCCTGACGGTCGAGAATGAGAAGGCGAAAACAGGCATACTGGCGGCAGAGATCGGGACGGGAATGATGGACTGTGCAGAAAGCGTGTTTCGGATCCCGGAACCTGAGAAACGGGCATGCCATCGGACGGATCTGCCCGATATCCTGCGAGCGGAAAAGATCCACCTTGTCCGGATCGAGGGTAACCATCCGCTCTTCCCCGGTAACAGAGAAGCGGATCCGGAAGTTCATGGGATCGATCCGGTCTTCGATGCCGATGATGTCCCCCATGTAACTGCAACATTCCCCGCACTGCTGACACCGGAATGCCATCGATGGTCGCCTTGAGAGAGTGTGTGGCGGGGATGGGGATTAACGTGGCGAAATGAAAGCGGGGGTTACCTCCCTTGGTTCCAGCACCGTGATCCTGTGTTTCGTGTGGAGGTTTCATCAGATCTGGCTTGTTGTTTGCGGTCAAGGTGGGGGAGGGGGGTGGGGGGTATCCCCCCACCCAGTTAGACCTGAGAAGGGGGATCACCTCCCTCCCCATGTGCCGGCCCGGGTGGGGCTACCCCCTTATGGTTCCAGCACCATGATCCTGTGTTTCGCGTGGAGTCTTCGTCGGAGCAGGTTCGTTGTCTGCGGCCAAGGGGGGGAGGGGGATGGGGGGTACCCCCCACCCAGTTAGACCTGATAGGGGGGCATACCCCCCTCCCCTTGTGCCGGCCCGGGTTGGGGGTACCCTCCCCCCGCTTTCTGCGGTTGTGGGCCGGTTTTACACGAGTTCCCCTCTTTTAAACAAAATGCTCTTGCAGATCATTCCGTAACATATACAACCGATCCGGTTCGATTACTGTGGTTAGGAGTCACACGACGCATGGATATCGGTACCATCTGGTCAGTAATCGCAATACCCCTCCTGATCCTCGTCGCCCGTATCGGGGAAGCGAGCCTTGAATCGGTCAGGACGATCTACATCAGCAAGGGGCATGCGAACCTCGCAGCATACGTCGGGATCGTCAAGACCGGTATCTGGCTGATCTCCACCGGGCTTGTCCTTACCAACTTCACGCAGTACTGGAACCTCTTCGCATACCTCGCGGGATACGGTATCGGGACGGTGCTCGGCATGGCGATCGAGAACCTTATTTCGATCGGGTTTGTCATCGTCCGGCTCATCACGCCCGGTGACCCGCAGATCCTCATGTCCCGTCTCTCCACGCTTGGCTATGGCATGACCCGGATCGAAGGAACCGGGAGCTTCTCCGGCACGGTCAGCATCATCTTTATGATCGTCCCGAGAAAGGAGCTCTCCCGGCTCCTCTCGCTCATCTCCCGGGAATACCCGGATCTTCTCTATACCATCGAGGATGTCAGGAATATCAAGGACGGGGCGAGGATCTTCTATAAGGACCCGAAACGCCGTATCCTGAGTTTCTTCGGCATGTGATGCCCCGTAGCCGTGTCAGCATCAGAAAGGCTATCATCCGCTGCTCCCATCCTCATGGTAGAGAGAATAAAATGGACCATGAAACTGCAGAGACCTCGGGTAGGCACGGTACCATCCCCATCTTCAATCCGGAAACCGGGCGGGAAGAAGAGGTAGTCCCGGTGGTAAAGACAGACGCAGAATGGCAGGCGCAACTGACCCCCCGGCAGTTTGCGGTCGCACGAAAGCAGGAAACCGAATATCCCTTTACCGGTGCGTACCATGACTGCAAGGCGCACGGGATCTACCGGTGCGCCTGCTGCCGGACTGCCCTTTTTGGATCAGAGACCAAATTCGACTCCGGCACCGGTTGGCCGAGTTTCTTTGCGCCGGTTTCGCCGCTCAATGTCGTCACCCGGACAGACTCCTCCCAAGGGATGGTGCGCACCGAAGTCCTCTGCGCCCGGTGCGGGGCGCATCTCGGGCATGTCTTCGACGATGGCCCACAGCCCACGGGCAGACGTTACTGCATGAACTCTGCGGCACTCCTGCTCCAAAAAACACCCCTCCCTGAAGAACCGGCAGACTGATCCTGTTGTAATTGCATTTGTTTAAAATCCGGAAAAATCGTTGCCGGGGCCGTGCTCTTTATGTGGTTATCCGCTGACGGCTAAAGTGAAGATCATGGAAAAAAAGGACGATCTGCAAGCGATAGAGACGATCATCGGGTACCATTTTTTCGAGCGTCAGCACCTGATCCGGGCACTGACACACCCGGCCTATGCAAATGAGTTAATCCAGAAAAACCGGATCTGCCTTACCCAGGAGGCCTACAGCACTCTTGGCGACGCGGTGCTCAAGACCAGCCTTATCTTGTTTCTGATGGAAAAAGGCATCCAGAGTAAAGGCGGGATTACCAGCGTAAAAGAACAGCTGGAGGACAATGGCAGCCTTGCGAAAGTCGGCAGGCGCATGAAGATCAAAAGGTTCATCCGGCTCGGGCGGGGAGAAAAAGACCTCTGGCGATCCGGGGAAGACACGATCCTCGCCGATACCATGGAAGCCATCATCGGCGCAATCTTTCTTGACAGCGATGCGGGTCTCGGCGTGGTCAGGCAGTGCATCGGGACATGGTTTGAGCCCGAACTTGCGCAGATCAAAAAGGAGGAACCCCCCAAAAAAGTGGTTAAATCTCCTCTTTCCGCCCCCTCCAGACGTGCACCACCCAGAGGAACGACGTGGCCGTCGCGACGATCGTCGACACGATGAGGAGCGGCAGATACCACCACTGTGCTGCCATCTGCCCGGCCATGATCCCACTCCCGGCGATGGTGGCAATGGTATTCGGGACCAGAAAAGCGGTGCCGAGCACGGTCAGGTAAGCAGTCACAAGGGCAAACCGGTTGTTGAGGCTCTGGAGCTGGTTGTTGTAGATGCTCTGCATCACTTCGAGCCCCGAGGCGAGCACGTTTGACATCTGCTCCGAGAGTTCGATGTGGCGCTCGATGTTGTCGGAGAGGATCCCGATCCGGCCCAGCAGCTTCTCGTCGTTTGTGATCAGGTCTGCGTCCCCGTACTGGAGCGAGTTAATCACGTCTTTTGTCGCCCAGAGAACGTTTAAGTAATCGATCAGGACATGCTTCATCCGGTAGATCTGGTGGGCGATCTGCCTTTTTGCGATGTTCTCCTCGATCAGCGATTTGCTGATATCATCGCCGTGCATTTCGATCTCCCGGAGGTACTCAAAGTTCCGGTCGTTATTCTCGTCGATGATCCGCTCGAGCATCAGGGTGATCTTGTCGCAGGTACACTCGGCACTGATACGCTTGAAAAACGGCTGGGCATACCGGGAGAACCGGAGCAGGCGGTTGATATCCTCGGAATGGAGGGTCAGGATGAAATTTTCACGGATCAGGACAAAGAGCGGGTGAACCGTCATATCGTCGCCCTTCATGGTCACCGACGGGAGCATGATGCCCAGTTCGGTGTCGTAGTCCTCGTACGCCGAGTAGAACCCGGTGGAGAGTTTGGGAATGGGGAGTTTTGTGAACCCGGCTGCTTGTGCTATCTGCTCGATATCCTGTACATCGTCCCGCGTGCTGTAATCGATCCATGCAATACTTGCACTGGGGATTGCTGTGAGGTATTCTTCCAGCGGGCGATCAACGAGCCGGTCGATCCTGCCGTCCTTTGACAGAATAATGCAGAAGTTGAGCGGGACCGGGCCTGGAGCCTGCGGCGATGCTGCCTTCTCTGAGTCTTGCGGGAACTGTGGGGTGCTATGAGTCTTCATGGTGGCATGTCCTTTGAACGTGACCGGTGAAAGAACCGGTCCCTGCCTGCGGTATCTGTTATTGTGTGTAGGAGCGTATAAGAGTTGCAGGAGGGTATGACGACGTGCAGGCCCGCACAGTTGTGGTACTGGCGTTCCAGTCCGGCGCCCGAAGTCGTGTGGTGCCTCCTGTGGCCGTGGGAGTTGTCATCTCTTGTCAGGTCAGGGACCCGGCACCTCCACCGGCTTCATCAGGTATATCTGTCCGGCAGGTGATATCCGGTTCATGAAAATCCTGCGGATTTTCTCGCCGTGCCTGATGGTTGTATTGGTTCTCATCTGCGGCTGCACGGCTCCTGATACGCCGTCCCCTGACGCGAACTCCTCGCCAATAGACGCATCCATTCCGACGCTCATATCCACGCCGTCCGAAAATTTTACTCTCACCGTGGACTCGGTCACACCCGGGGCCACGCTCCCGCAGGAATTCACCTGTGCCGGGGCATCCCGGACGCCCGGCCTCTCCTGGGTAAATCTCCCGTCAGGAACCAAAAGTTTTGTTTTGATCCTCGATGATCCTGACGCACCCTCCGGAACATTTACCCACTGGCTGGTCTACAATATCCCGCCGGATACCCAAAGTATCGATCCGGCACAACCCGATGTGAAAGTGCTGTCTGACGGGGCCCAGATCGGCATCAACAGCGCCGGCTTGAGGGGATATTACCCTCCCTGCCCCCCGGCCGGGAAACTCCACCGGTACATCTTCCGGCTGTACGCGGTGGATATGGTGATCACCCAGCCGACCGCAGACCGTGCTTCCATTGAAGGGGCGCTTGGGGGTCATACGCTCGGGGAGGCGCAGGTGGTCACGACGTTTAAGCGGTAGCCGTTTAGATAGTCTGGTCGGTCTCCTTTTGACCTTCAGCCGATGAACCGCGGACCGACAGGATAAATATGATGCAGACGACGAGAGCAAGTGCGCAACTCGCAAAAAATCCCGCTGCATACCCGATTGCGGTGACGATGATCCCGGTCGCGAGCGGCCCCCCGGACTGACCGATATCCATGATCGATGAGAGTGCGCCCATGGATGCCCCGATCTGCTCTTTTTTTGCGACATCAGCGACATAGGCGCTCGTGGCGACCGTGGAAAGTGACATGCCTATCCCGAAAACTGCGCTCACCAAAAAGAACTGGGTAAATGATGCGGCAAGGGAGATTGCTGCGACAGCACCGCCGGTAATGGCGAGCCCTGCGACAATCTGGATACGCTTGTCCACCCGGTCTGCTATCCTGCCAAAGAACGGTTTTGTCCCGGCAATGACAAGCACCTGTGCGGCAAAGATGATACCCGTCTGGAACGCACCGATCCCCAGACTGAAGAGGTAGAGCGGGAGGAAGGTTTCGACTGCCCCGAACGCGAAGTACGACGCCATGTCAACAAAGGCCGTCCCCCGGAGCCGGCGGTTGGAAAAGAACGTAATAAAACTCTCGCGGAAGACTGAAAACGGGAGGGTATTAAGCGGGAGAGACTGTTTTTCCGTATACAGCAGTGTCATGACAAAGACCGGCACCGCGGCGAGCGCTGCGGCGACATAGACCAGCCGGTATGGCAGCAGTCCGGGGTACATGACAAAACAGGTGATGATGGCACCACCTGCAAGCGGTGCAAGTGTCCGACCGATCAGCGTCGCAGAGGCGTACTGCCCGAGCATCTCGCCCTTGGTGTCCGGGAACCGTTCAGCGATAACCGCGGAGATGACCGGACCGAGGATCGCGGTTGCCATCCCGTGGAAGAACCTGACCGGGATAAGCCAGACCGGCGCCGTGATGAAGAGGTAAAGCACCGGGGCGATGAGGAATACCACACCGGACGCGACCAGCAGTCGCTTTCTCCCGATGCGATCGGAGATCACCCCGACCGGAAACGAGAAGAGGATACCTGCAAGGGGGGAGAATGCCGCGATGAGGCCGATAACGGTACTGTCTGCCCCGATTGCCTGCGAGAACAGGGGCAGGACCGGGTTCTTGGAGATAGTCGTCGAGAATATAGCAAAAAATCCCAGCAGGAAAAGATAATACATCATCTTTCGTTCAGGGATCAACGCACGCGGGACCGGGGTATCCTGAACACTCATTAGTACCAGAAAAAAGTGGGTGCGCCGGCATCATAAGGGTACTTCCCAACGGGTCATGTCAGGATACCATAATGGTCATATCGTTGTACATACAAACGTTTCATATGCTCCAAAAAATTTCCATGCCTGTGGCTTTTTCGATTATCCTGATTCTGGTGCTGATTGTGATGACGCCGGTTTCGGCACTCGGTGTGTCGGTCGCTGCCGCGACTACCCAGATGGTTCCGGCAAACGGGACTGCCGTCCAGACACCGGTGAGTACTGGTACCGTAACTACCTCCGTGACTACATCACCCGTCACTACGGGGACAACTGCTGTCGGTACGGCGTTATCATCCCCCAACGGCACGTCGTCCAGCTCTCCCGCGCCGGTCGTTACCACCCCTTCGCTGGCTGCCGGTTCAGAAACATCCGCACCCGTAACCCCCACGGTACTTTCAACGACTGCAGCAGAGCCCACGACGACATCCCCGGTTTCTCTCCCGACGGTAATTGCCGGTATCGGGATTGCCGGGCTTGCGATGATTCTGATAAAACGGCACTAATCTTTTTTTAACTCTTTATGAACGGCAGCACAACCATTACCCTTTGCGTGCTATATCCGGGAAATTCCTGAATCCATTTTCGGATGATGCAGGCTTTAAAAACGAAAACGCTTATGGTCTGGGCTGCTGCTGGGTGGCGCAGTGGAATGTCCCGAACCCCTCGACCATTGCACGGGCGTTTACTCCGGTTACGGTCCGGTCCGGGAAGAGTTTCTGGAGGATACGGATCGCCTCATCGTCGTGGGGATCGTCAAAGACCGGCACGATCACCACGGTGTTTCCGATATAGAAGTTTGTATAACTCGCCGGGAAACGTTCATCCCCGCTGACAACAGGGGCCGGCATCGGGAGTTTTATGATCGTGAATGTTTTGTTCTCCTGGTCGGTCGCCCGGGTCAGGATCTCGTAGTTCTCTTTGAGAGCCGCGTAATTTTCGTCTGCGGGGTTCTTTTCGAATGCACAGACGATGACCGATGGCGAAACAAACCGCGCGATATCGTCGACATGGCCATCGGTATCATCACCGGTTACACCGCGGTTCAGCCAGATGATGTTTACCACGCCGAGATATTCTTTGAGATAGTCTTCGAGATCCTCCTGCGTGAGGTCCGGGTTCCGGTTCGGGTTGAGGAGGCAGGCGCGGGTGGTCAGTACCGTACCGCTGCCGTTTGTATCGATCGATCCACCTTCGAGAATAATCCCCGGCCGGAACACGGGCTGGTCCAGCCACCTGTTCATATCGGTGGGGATCTTTCCGTCGGCAATCTGGTCTTCATATTTCCCGCCCCATGCATTGAATTCCCAGCGGATCATCGCGGATCTCTGAAGTGCCGGGTTTACCACGAACGTGGGGCCGTAATCACGGATCCACACGTCAGAATAGGTGATCGTCCGTATCGTGACCCGGGTCATGTCGATCTCCGCACTCCTCAGTCGTGCCTTTACCATCCTGTTTACCATGGGGTTGGGAACAAAGAGCTCGACGCGTTCCGATGGGGCAACTGCGGCGATAAATCTGACATATCCGTCTTCGACGTCCCTCAAGTGGGGGAATGTGTTCGTGTTATGCGGCCACGAGAGCCAGACGGCATCGTGCGGTTCCCACTCTGCAGGCATGAAATACCCCAGTTTCCTCGGGGTATCGCCTTTCCTCGGGATGGGGGCTGTCGCATCGTGTTCCGGCACCCGTGCACAGAGCGTGCTGTACGTATCGGGCCGTCGGTTCCTGAAAAACCCCCATGAATCCCTGATTGCCGTATTCATCCCCACATCGATACGGGCGAAAATGATCTCTTCTGTATCCCCGGCATGGGCAAGCAGTTTCCCGAATGCATCGCAGACAAACGATCCCCCGAAGAACCGGATTTCTCCTTCCTGTCCAACCCGGTTCGCCGCCGCCACATGCACGCTGTTTGCGATGGCATGGCTGCGCTGGATCAGTTCCCATGCTTCCTGCCAGTCTCCCTCTCCCGGCGGCTCTGCGCAGGGGTTCCCTATCGCTGTGGGGTAGAAGATCATCTCCGCCCCGTCAAGGGCCACGGACCGGGCTGCCTCGGGGAACCACTGGTCATAGCAGATGAGGACTGCGATGCGCCCGTACCGGGTAGTATGCACTGCATAGTGCTCGCCCGGATAGAAGTAGCATTTCTCAAAGAATCCCGGATCCTGTGGGATATGGATCTTATGATAGGGTGCATGCAGGCTCCCATCGGCATCGATCACGACGGCCGTGTTGTAGAACCTTCCTGACGGGGAGCGCTCGAAGACCGGGACGATGATGACGGCTGCATACTGGCGGGCGAGCCGGACAAATGCCTCTGTCGATTCACCGGGTACACTCTCTGCAAACTGATCCACATGGGTGCCAATCTGCTGCGGGAAGTACCGGGTACGGAACAGTTCGGGCAGGCAGATGATCTGTGCCCCTTTCTGTGCAGCGGTCTCCACTCGTGCAAGCGCCGTTTTGAGGTTCTCATCGATGTCCGGCCGGACCTCCATCTGGATGAGTGCGACCGTGAGGTTTGTGTGATCCATGTGCGAATGCTCTTGCTCTAGAGGGTTATTGCTCCATAAATATCATGCTATCCAAAGATGACGGTTTCACGGGCTTTTTTCGTAACTTCAGGGCCCCGGTGAGGGTTACGCTGCAGGGTCATTATCCGTCTCCTGCCGGGCAGACTTTCTTTTCTCCATCCATTCGGTGAACTGGCCCATGAGGGAGAGCACGGCGGGCATGATGAAGATTGCGCCGATGAGGGAGAACCCGACGGCGATGAGTGTGGAGATCCCGAAGTTACTGGTGATGGGGAAACTGGCGAGGCAGAGTGCCGAGAACCCAAAGAATGTAGCGAGACCCGAGACCGTAATGGCGGTCCCGATCCTGTTCACGCTTTCCTGGATGGCGGCAATATGGTCATGCAGGCGCTCCTCCTCTTCGGAGTACCGTTCCATCACGAGGATGGTGTATTCCGCAGCCACCCCGATGGTCATCGACCCGAGGGTTGCCGTGAGCGGGGAGTACGAGATGCCCATGATATACATCGCCACCGAGTTCCATCCGACGACCAGAACGATCGGGATGAGCGGTGAGATAGCGTGGACGTGCCGGTACACGAGGGCCAGGAACACAAAGATCAGCCCGAAGCCAAGGTAGGTCATGTCATCCTTTGAGGAGGACAGCCCGCCGATGAGGGTGGTCATGATATCGAAGCTTCCCACGGGCTGGACAGTGATCCCCGGCGGAGGCTGGAGGAAGGCGATATCACTGACCATTACTTTCTTGAGATCCTCTTCCTGAGGGATCTGGAGGGAAATAGTTCCAAAGTGAATGACGCCCCGCATCGACCCGCTGATGTACTGGTCTTTTACGCCGGAGGGTATTTTGTCAAGCACCCGGTTGAGCTGGCTCTGGGTCTGGGGCATCTCCCCGTTGTTATAAGCGAGGATGTATGTCACGATACTGGTCGATGAGGTCAGTTCCGAATGTCTGGACAGTTCGAAATCCTGGAACGATTTCATCCACTGGATCGTATCGAGGTCTGTGACCCGGCCTCCCTCAACGTAGAAGTCGGCAGTACTCGTTGCCCCCAGGATCCGTGTGACCTTGTCCATCTGGATCTTTGCCGGCATATCGCTCGGGACGAAATTGTTCTCGTTTGCCTCAATCGGGATAAGCGGGTCGATCTGGAACCCGATCACGGCGATGAGCGCTGCAATAAGGAGTATCGGGACCGGGTTTTTCGCGATCTTGACTGAAGTGCTGGTGAGGAACTGGCCATAGGACCAGGACGTTTTCTTTTGGGCCGGGAGCGTGTTGCAGGCATCATCGCCGA
>NZ_JBAVMX010000101.1:0-2922 GCF_049690535.1 Methanoregula sp.
TCGGTCTCAACAACCTGCTGAACCGACGGCACATTCAGGGAAAAGGTCTTGTTCTCTTCGATGCCCTTTACGGTATACCGCATCTTGTTGAGCGCTACGCAGACCATCGGGGGCGCCATGCAGGCGACCGTGGCCCACGCAGCGGTCATGTAGTTCGGTTTTCCTTTCACGTTCGCA
This sequence comes from Methanoregula sp., assembly GCF_049690535.1. Taxonomy (GTDB): domain Archaea; phylum Halobacteriota; class Methanomicrobia; order Methanomicrobiales; family Methanospirillaceae; genus Methanoregula. Next base: position 178 of record NZ_JBAVMX010000101.1, read on the forward strand.
CCCACGAGCACGGTGGGCATGACACTCATGTACGGCATCGGGCCGACTGTTACCTTGGCCATATGATTCACCGGACTTTAGGTTCGCAAGTGAGGGTCTTAAGGGTATCTTTGCGGGGTTTGGTCGTACCAGTATCGTTACATCTTTTATCCGGCCCTGTCAGAAAAAACCGCATAATCGCATTTTTTCGTTTTTTGCCGGGAGCAGGTGCGCAGGAGGATAATGATAATGATCCACAGGAATGCCGGCGAGGGGTGATGTGACCGCCAGAGAATCTGGTTGTCCTGTGGACACCGGATACAACACTGGATAGTCAGCTTTACCAGAACTCGGGTAAAACATATATTACAATATGTCCCATAAACATGACAACATGTACCCCGGCAGCATGGGCTTGAGCCAGTGTCCTGTCGCGTTACCAGGTGATTGATCTGATCAACCGGGACTTTATCCTGAAATACAAGGCAGAGATCCTTCTTGCCGGCATACTGGTCGTATCCGCGTTCCTGAACATCTGGAACATCTGGAACCAGGGCCTCACGAATACCTTTTATGCCGCCGCGGTAAAGAGCACGCTCGTCAACCCGGCCGCCGGCTTCTTTAACTCCTTTGATCCTGCCGGCTTTGTGACCGTGGACAAACCTCCGGTTGGCCTCTGGGTACAGGCTGCCTTTGCCGCAGTACTTGGTTTTAAAGGCTGGGTCCTCGTCCTTCCGCAGGCCCTTGCGGGGATCGGCTCGGTCGCCCTCATCTATTTCATTGTCGCCCGGCCGTTCGGAAAACCGGCAGGCCTTGTTGCTGCTCTTGCTCTTGCCGTAACCCCAATCCTTGTCGCAGTCTCACGGAACGGCACCATGGACACCCAGCTCATCTTTGTTCTTCTTCTGGCGGTCTGGGCCGTCCTCAGGGCAACACGGGAACGATCCCTGTCGTGGCTTCTTGTCTCGGTCTGCCTCATCGGGATCGGGTTCAATATCAAGATGATCCAGGCTTTTGTCGTGGTTCCCGCCGTTCTTGTAATCTATTTCCTTGGCACAACTGACTTTTCGTTCAGGAAGCGTGCGCTCCACCTTGGCATTGCCGTCCTCGTTCTCCTTGCGGTCTCTCTCTCATGGGCGGTCGCGGTCGATATGGTTCCGGCAAACGAGCGTCCCTATATCGGTGGGAGCGGGGACAACACGGTCCTTGGTCTCATCATCAACTACAACGGCCTCGAGCGACTGGGACTGGAAAACCGCGGAATGCCCGGCATGGCTGATGGTACCAGGGATCAGAGGACCGGTGCCATTCGGGAGGATGAGCCGCAAACGGGAAGCGGTGCGAGGGCTGCCGGTGTGAATCCCTATGAAGACCAGGGTGCTGCCCAGGGCGGTGCAGCCGGTGGCATGGCAAACGGAGAGGGAACGCCGGGCATCACCCGGTTCTTTGGGGAAACGCTTGCCGGCCAATTCTCCTGGCTTCTCCCCCTTGCGCTTATCGGGCTCCTTGCCTGGGTGCGGAGACCGGCATCTCTTACCCTCAAAGGGTTTGAGGACGTCGGAATCGCAGGAGAACAGGGGCTCACCCTCATCGCGATGCTGCTCTGGCTCGTGCCCGGCCTGCTGTTTTTTAGTTTTACGACCGCGTTTGGGCATACCTACTATATCGCGACCATCGCACCACCTCTTGCCGCCCTTGTCGGGATCGGTGCCGTCGCGATGTACCGGGAGTACCTCACAGAAGGCTGGAAAGGCTGGATCCTTATCGGGGCGGTGCTCATCACCGGGCTTCTCCAGGCCCTCTTCCTTTCGTATGACGCCGCATGGTCCGGTCTCCTGATCCCGTTCGTCCTTTTCGGGACGATCGTGTGTACAGGAATTCTTGCATCCTTAAAGGTACGGAAAAATGCAGTTTCACACAACGGTCAGAAATATATCGCTGTCATCGCTCTCGGGCTCCTCTTTGTCGCACCCTTCGTCTGGTCCTGCACGCCCCTGATATACGGGAGCAACCAGGGAGTCGCGGGCCCCCCGGCAGCCCGAATCGGCGGGGGGTCGGGGTACGGAACAGACCGGGGGCTTGGAACAGGAAATATTCCGGGCACCAATGCGGGTCGTTTAACGCAGGATTTTTCGGGCCGGGAACGACTCTCCGGTGCGGGGAACGCCAGTTATGCGTCGGGTTATGCATCAGGCCGTGGAGCCTTCTCCCTGACGGGTACGGGAAATACATCAGACACCCGGCTCGTGGATTACCTGCTCTCCCACACTACAAATGAGACCTGGATTCTTGCGGTTCCGAGCAGCCAGACCGGTGCGAACCTGATCATCGAGACGGGAAAACCGGTCATGTCCATCGGGGGATTCTCGGGCAGCGACCGGATCCTGAACATAACCTCCCTTGAAACCCTGATCCAGGAGGGCAAAGTCCGGTACTTCCTCACCAGTGGTTCAGCGGGTGTAGGCGGGGGGATGAACGCGGGGAACAGCGGGATCTTCAGCTGGGTGAGTTCCCACTGCACGGCAGTGGACCTGTCATCAGGGAACGAAACCGGAATGAACACAACCGGCATTGCAGGGGCAGGGAGCCAGACCTCCGGATCCCTGTATGACTGTGCCGGGGCAGCAGGCTCCGGGTAACTCATTGTTTATGAACTGTATGAATGAATACGGGACCTGGAGTAAAATCCCGGCCATTGTTGGCCGGGAAAAGATTCTCGGTTTTTTTCTCATCGGTGTGGTCTCTACCCTGATCGATGTGGGTCTC
>NZ_JBAVMX010000102.1:0-7405 GCF_049690535.1 Methanoregula sp.
ACAGAAGCAGTCGGCTGCGGTGTCTGTGCCATTGCGGCGTTCGATGATGACGCGATGGCAGAGATCCTGGAAATTGACGGGAAAGAGCAGTTTTTAATCTACCTTGCGACCGTCGGGAAAACGTGAACGGGTCAGGAACGGGGCCGCATAAGATCCCCGCAGCCCGGGAGGATCGTTTGAGCGGGATCTGCACTTCAACGAAAAAAAATTCAGGGTCAGGGACCCGGCGATCCCTTCAATGCAGCTGACGCTTCCTGTGCAGTCGTATAGATGGAGAAGATGGTGGTAAACCCGGCAAGTCTCATGATCTTCTGCACCTCATGTGAGAGGCCGCAGAGCGCGAATCGGTCACTATCGTCATGTAACTTTTTTGCCGTCGCAAGTAAGACCCGCAGGCCGCCGCTGGAGATATAGACAAGACCGGTCAAATCGAGAATAATCTTCCGGCTCCCTTTTGCAATATGATCGTTAAGGGCAGTTTCGAGGGTTCCTGCGGTCATGGCATCCACACGGCCGGTCACTGCAAGGACGATTGCGGTGTCATGCTTCGTAGTTGTAATCTCCATGTTTACTCCCCGGATTGCCCTTTTGCCGTATCAGGTACTTTAGAAATATCCTCCCTGTGCCGAGATAATCTTTCTGTTTTTCCCTGACTGACTTATTTATGTACGTGGGTGTGCAAACCATAGTTGGAGCATTCCTTTATGATCCCTGTGAGCCGGATACCGCGTTTCACCCCGTGCCTGTCACGAAAGAATGGTACGGTGTCCGGGTTTCCGGCCCGGGGCTCTGAAACCCCGGTCCCGGCGCCGGGCGAACCACCGGCATCGTTACAGGTTTCCGGTGTATGATCATGACCCCGTCAGCAAACATTGATATTCCTGCAATTCTCGATGCGATCCCGGGGGTCTCCTTTGAACTTGAGCAGTGGCTGAAATTATCGGGTTTTTCCGATGAACAGACCCTCGATCTCCAGCTTGCCGTAGAAGAGGTGATCACGAACACGATCCTGCACGGCTACGCCGGTACCCCGGGCACCATCAGGATCTGCTGCCGGGCCGGGCCGGACGAGGTGACCGTTGAAATATCGGATGATGCCCCGGCATTTGACCCTCTCCAGGTACCGGAGCCGGATACGTCTGCGAATCTCGATGACCGTGAGATCGGAGGTCTTGGTATTCTCCTTATCAGGAAAGTAACCGACAACGCCACGTACCGGTACGAAAAGGCAAAAAATATCCTGACCCTGACAAAAAAAAAATGCCCCTCTTTGTGAGGGTCCATTAGAATGTCCTTTAAAAAAAACGGGATTATCCTTTACTGCTCTTTTACAATATCCTGGATGTACGCGACACCGATCTTTGCGCGCCTGATCCGGGTGCTGTCGAGGAGGTGGCGCATATCCACGAACGTGGCATCGCTGACGATCTTTTTTACCTGTGAGTTTAAGTCAAGCGAGCTGTCGTAGGGCACCCCCCGGAAGACCACGCCGTGGTTGTGGAGGTACATCGCCTTTGACGCACCCTTGTTTGCCGGGTTCGCGTAGTACAGGGCGTCAAGATTCTCTTTTTTGTAGCCCGAGAGATCGTGTGCCAGGTCAATCCCGATCCCGAAGCTCACGAGCGTATCCCCTTTGTAGGACATGCTGGTATCGGAAGCCATCCATGTTGCGGACTGCGCAGGGTCCATGATTGAGGCTCCTTTCGGCAGCGCCGTCCCTGCAACCGGTGCCTTTTTGATGCCGGAACTGGCGACACCTGCAATAACGCCCCAGATGGCAATTGCGACGATGCCCTTGTATGTCTTTACTCCCCGGTCAACAGCCCCTGCGAAGATCATGCGGTAGATATCGGTGATGCTGATCCCCTCCGGATCTTTCGTATCGAGGCTCAGGTATTCATTGAACGGGCCGTCCAGCGTGACGTTAAATCCCGTGTAGACCGGTACGTCTGTCTCTGCATCGAGCGGTGTCAGGAAATCCGGGGTGTTGTTCCCGTCAGTCGGGAGCCAGACCATGGAGCCGTACAGGGTGATCATCTCGCCAAGAAGCGGCATTGCCTCTTTTTTGTCGGCCCCGAGAGCGCCAAGGCCAAGCGAGTACGTGATCTCGGAGAATTTCCGTGTCTTAATATCGGCTTCGGTGAGCTGTGCATGCAGGATCTTGTGGAGATCCCCGGTGACACGGAGGGCAGGGGGGCTTGTCATCCAGCCCGGCTCGATCGTAAGCGTGACACCCTCCTCCTCGATCTTCTTGTAGAAGATCTCGTTAAAGAGCGTCGGGTTTTTGCGCTTTTTCTTTATGTCCTCAACAGCGGCATCGGTGGTCGGGAATATCTCAAGAATTGTTGTGAACCCGGCCATATCAAGCACTTTTTTCGGGTATTCCCCGACGCCGGCAAGGGCAAATCTCCCGTTCCGGCGTTTCATCTCCTTTTTCAGCACGTTGAACGTTCGTAGGCCGCCACTGGAAAGGTACGTGGAGCCGGAAAGGTCGAGCACCAGTTCCTTGTCGTCGTCATGTAGCGTCCCTTTTATCCACTCGTCGAGCTGCTGGGCACCGAATGCATCCAGTCTCCCGTTAATAAAAAAGACAAGCACACCCTCCTTTCGTTCGCTTTTTGCGTCCATAGTTTCTTTTTCATCTCCCGGATAATACTTCTTGCACCTGACTTTTTTTAATGTTCGTATTTATATCCCAGGGCGTCTGACTGCACGTGCGGTGCGTTCGTTGTTCCTCCTCCGGGTTTCGTTCCTGAAATGGGAAAAAGAAAATGATCAGGCCGGTGTCTGTTCAAGGATGAGGAGTGGTTTTTCTACGGGATCATATAGGTACAGGTTGTCGCTCCGGAACTGTACCGTGGATGTATTTTCGAGGTCGTGCAGGTAAGATGTTTCAACATTCATCACGCCTGGAGCCGGGCAGACCATGGAATTCGTTTCCCCGGCACCGGGTGCCAGGATCAGCCTGGAACCGGAGATCGTGTAATTAAAGCTGTACGCGTTACAGCCGGAATATCCGCCAAGAATGGTGCTGTTTTCGGGGCTGAACAGGAGGGTCACATCAGTCCCGTTTGTGACCGGGACCATGGTTCCTTTTTCATTGGTATAGTAGGTCAGGGTCCAGTTCGTGCCGGTCAGGTTTACCGGCACGGATCGCGTGACTCCCTGGACCTGCGCGTAGATAATGAGCAGGACAAGCACGCCGAGAAGTGCCATCATTGCCCAGAAGCCCCGGCCCATAGGTGCCGCGGGAATGGGTACAGGATCCGCCGTATCCCGTGAACCGGTGCCGGATGTGATCTCCGCAGGTTCGTTATCCATACCAATAATCAAAGGCTCCTTAAAAGATAAGCATTCGCGGATTTACGTGCCCCTTAAAATCCGCTCCATGCCGGAGAGCAGGCCTGTTCTGGTCCGGGATAAACATGTACCCGGACCGGCCGGTTGCCCGGACTTATTTTCCCATCTCATCGATCAGGCTTTCAACCAGCGGCCGGATGCGTGGGAGTGTTTCCGTGCTGATCTTCCAGATGAGACGGGGCCGGGTGACAGCATCGGCATGTGCAACCGCCTCTTCCAGTGCCGAGAGTTCTTTCCATGGCAGGAGCGCGTATTTCACCCGGATAATTGTCGGGATCTGGTGCGCCATTTCATCGATGGACCTGACACTGTCGTTGACCTTCGCATACAGTTTTTCATCCCGGAAAAAATCCTCATACTGGTATCCTTCAGTCAGCTGGCTGACGTTTGTAATTTTAGTTAGGATCCCGTTGAGCAATTCAAGGGTATTTCTTCCTGACATGGTTTTGTCCTCCCGTTGCTGCCTTGCAGCACACTATTGTTATGCAGACTCCGGTAGCAGTCGTATATGGCCTGTTGCACGTGCAGGGATTACCGGGAATAATGGCCGTTCTCTGCGTGAGATTCGCAGAATGACAACAAATACTTTCCCGGGGCGGCCCGGGAGTTCACCGCTTTTATCGTTCCATAAAAAGTGACACCGTACTGTATCTTAAAAAAAACGGCAGTTTTAGTGCCGGCTTTTGAGGGTTTTAATAGGTGAACCATCCAATTATTCATATGGAATTTGCCGTTATCAAAAAATGGGTGATCTTTTTCCTTGGGATCCTCGTAGCTATCATTATCGCAAATGCACTTTCGAACCTTATTGTGGCAGATGCAGGTATGACCGGCTGGATCAATCTCGTCGTGAGTTTCGTGCTGTACGCCGTGATCTTCTTTGCGCTCCTGTATGTGATGGAGAAACTTTTTGGGATAGAGTTTTTCGGGTTAGGCCGGACTTAAAATACCCTGCAGTTTTTTTAAAATCCCCGATTTTTCCCCCTTCCCGGGGCCTTGTCAACCGGAATCGTGGGCAGGCCTGTAATCTGGTGTGCCGGATCATTTCATGTGCCTGCTCCTGAATCATATCCCTATGGCATACGTAGTGCGCCAGTTCCCTTCTGCGCGGCAGTGAATGTGGTGGTGATCCCGCCATGATGGTGATACTCCGGTGGAGATCATGTATCCTCAACTTTCCGGTACGCCTCTGCCGGGAAATCCAAAAAAACCGGCACATGGCATTTTTGTCAGTCGCCGTCCCGTACGGCACCCTCATACGAAACTATTAACGCGAGAAAATAGAGGTATTTCTATGGATGCGAAACTTTCCTGCCTCCTCAAAGGGCTCATAGGAGTGATATTTGGTGGTCTCGCACTGGTGGTACCGGGCACAGTACTCGAGTTTTTCAAGGGAATATTCTGGTTGCTTCTGGTGACGGGAATTGTCTTTTGCGTACTGATTGCCATTACCTCCGTTGCGGAAGAATCATTTCTCTGGTTTCTCTTTTCCGCCGGCCTTATTGTCGTCGGAATAATCGAGATGCTGTTCCCGAATTTCCTCTCCTTTATCTTTGTTCTCGTCGTCGCAGTGCTGGCGTTCTATGCAGGGTACTCCGGGATATCGTTTGCACTGACCCGGCCGCGATCAAAATATTACCTGGTCGCGAGCGTGATTGTGAGCAGTCTCATCCTGTTGTATATCTTTATCACCTTCGTGCCTGCCATGAGCGCTGTTATCATTATGACCGTTGTCGGGACGTTCTCGTTTGTTCTCGGGCTCTTTGCAATTGTCATGGGGTTGACCATAAAAGAAGGGGAAGCCGCGCCCATTCCCCCCCATGTCCTCATCCTGAAAACATGCGGGCTTCCGGTAAAAGCCGCGGGGACACAAGTCCCGTCCGCAGGAACAGAGGACCAGTCATGCGGACAGCCGGATGAGAAAACCCCCCGGTGAATCTGACTTTTTTTTAGGAGCCGCCACGCATGCTCCCGGCTTATGATATCGTTGTCGCCGGTGCCGGGCCGGCAGGCTGTGCGGCCGCCCGTGCATGCGCAGAGGCCGGGCTTTCGGTACTCTGCATTGAGGAGCAGGGGAGTATCGGGTATCCGGTGCAGTGCGCCGGCCTGTTGTCCCTTGCGGCTTTTGAAGAATGCGCGGTTTCCTGGCGGTCCATTCTCAATACCGTGACCGGGGCACGTGTCATATCCAGTACAGGTCACGCGCTAGTCATCGACGCAAAAACCCCAAAGGCGCACGTAGTGGACCGGGGCATGCTCGACCGCGAGATGGCCGGGGCTGCGGCAGATGCGGGTGCAGACTTCCGGCTCAAAACCGCAGTCTGCGATGTCCGGGAGAACCGGGTAGTCACCCGGGGGATCAACGGGCACGAGGAGTTTTCCTTTAAGATCCTGATCGCGGCAGACGGGCCCCGGAGTACTATCGCCCGCATGTACGGGATGGAACGGGCACCGGTGTACCTTGCCGGCATCCAGGCCGAAGGAAGGCATGACTGCGTACCGGGGCTTGTCGAACTCTACCCGGATGCTTCCCCGGAGTTTTTTGGCTGGATGATCCCGTCAGGGAATGGCCGGGTCCGGGTCGGGCTGTGCGGGACTGAACTGTTACCTGAGCGGTTTTCTGCATTTGTCCGCAGGATCGGCCTTGTGTCTGATATTCACCTGGTCACCGGTACGATCCCGCTTGGCGTGATGCCAAGGACATTTGGCCGCCGCACTCTCTTTGTGGGGGATTCAGCAGGGTTTGCGAAGCCCACATCCGGCGGCGGGGTCTATACCGGCATCCGTTCGGCCCGCCACGCAGCGGCAGTCGCGGCAGCGTGCTGCGAACACGAAACATTCACCGACGCCGCGCTTGCAGAATACGAGCGGCGCTGGCAGGCAGATGTCGGGCGGGAACTTGCTCTCGGGTACCGTCTCTACAAGATGCGCCGGAACCTGTCCACGGAGACAATCGACCGGATGATCCTTGCGATGAGCGATCCGGGAATTACTGATGAGATTGTGAAGTACGGCGACATGGACCGGCCGGGAAAAATTGCCGGTATCCTTATGAAAAACCCGTCGCTTTTCCGGTTCTTCTCACCGCTCCTGCTGTCCGGTATCAGGTCGTTTTTCTAAAATTATCAAAAAAGAAAAATTCAGGATTTACCGGATCCTTTTTGCTCTTCTGGTGTCGTGTATCCCGGTTCCGAGCACTGGTGCTTCCAGGTATCGACCGGCAGATCCCGTTTCATCTTCGGCCAGAGCCGGGCAAAGGATGCGGTCAGGATAAAGAACGCAATGGTGACAAGCACGATCGCTCCCCCGGATGCAATGTTGTAGGAGAACGAGAACTGGAGGCCGATGACGACCGAGGCGATCGCAATAGCCAGTGCCGCGATGACCGTGCGCCGGAACGGGAGCCTGAGCTGGATCGCTGCAATTGCGGGGATGATCATAAGGCTTGACACGAGGAGGACCCCGACAAGCCGGGTCGCGACGACCACGGTGAGGCCGACAAGGACCGTAAAGAGGATCTCAAGGGCTGTCACCGGCATCCCGGCGACCCGGGCAAAATCCGTATCTAGGGTAATCGCGATCCATTCCTTCCAGAGCAGGCCAAGCACCACAAGGACAATCATCCCGAGCCCTGCGGCAAGGTACACATCGTTGTCGTTGATGCCAAGAATCGTCCCGAACAGGTAGGATAAGAGGTCTGCCGGGGCTGACTGCGCGAGGCTGATAAGGACAATACCGATGGCAAGTCCTCCTGAAAACAGGATCGCGATCGCCGCATCGGAGGCGACCCGGAGTTTTCCCAGCGCGTGAATCCCCAGAGCCCCTGCGATGACCGATGCAACCGCCGTATAGAGCGGGTAAATCCCGGTCCAGAACCCAAGGGCAATACCGCCAAAGGCCACGTGGCCGAGACCATCGGAGATAAGCGAGAGCCTGCGCAGTACGATAAATACCCCGAGACTCGCGCAGGTCACTGCCACGATCAGCCCCCCGATCAGGGCACGCACGCCGAATTTGAACATCAGAAATTCAAGCACCATTCGAT
>NZ_JBAVMX010000103.1:0-10066 GCF_049690535.1 Methanoregula sp.
GTAATTATTTTTATATTTTTATCGGCAATTCCTGCGATAAACTCTGAAAGATGGGGGACGTCTTTAAGTGGCAAAGTCTCAATAACTGTATCTCCATCTGTGCATGGGAGGATATCATAACCAATTATCTTATTTTTTAAGTTTTTCAAAACTTGATCGGAAGCATGTGTTTTTAGATCCTTACCTATTGCAGGGGTTATAGATGATTTTACAAATTCATATGAAGTTCCGCTTTGTTTTTCAAGTTTCTTGATAAAAAAGAGTTTAACTAAATTTTCATCCGATTCATTTAAAGACTTAAGAAGTTCCTCCATCTTTTTCACGCTCTAATACTACATTTTCTGATATATCCCAGACAAGGATATCATCGCGTGGTTTTATAGTTCTTTTTGTTATAAGTGTGATTGTATTTGTAACATCTTCACAACCGACAGTTGTTTTACAAACTTCTGCGGCATAAATTTTGAAGTTAAAAAAGGATAATAGTGGATTTACGAATAAGAGATCCGAGTTGATATAAACTACAAATAAGATTACAAGTAAAACTCCTAATGATATGGTATCCCTTAAATCACTAAAATTGATTGTAATAAATGAAATTATGTAGGGTACTAGATAGGCTAACGACTCTTTTGTTTTATCTTCAACTTTTATCACGCTAAACGATTCAGAGGTAGACTTCTGTATATACCAAATTAATAAAAACCAAACGAAACTGTATAAAAGGACACCGAGGAAAACAGCAACAGTAATCGGATTATACCAGTTTTTGATCATTAGAATTAAAAATAGAGGTAAGTACGCACTTAGAAAAAGACCTCCTTTTATCCAGAGTTTCATAGTTTTTCAACTCCTGCTTTCAATTGTGTTAATTTAATCGCATCAAGTTCTTGTAACTTCTCAATCGTCTTTGATCCAAGATTTTGATCTAACCACATAGTGACTATTGTTCTAACAACTTCTGTTTCCGATGTGCCATAGAAAGGAACCAACCCTCGTATGATATTCCAATGAACATCATCAAGTCTGATAGATTTTTCAACCTTATTCGCGGACCCTTTGTTTCCCATAACAATCAAAATCCAGTGGGTTATAGAACTTATATCCCACTAATAAATGATAAAGTTTGTCTGTGTTTTAAAAATTATTTTGCCTGTGCTGCGTTCTGTATCAACGTCATCCACTTATTCTCTCCATTGACGGTAATCCCGCATGCCTCGGCCGGTGTTTTTCCGTCAAGCCCTTCATGCGGTTTTATGAAGTTATGATAAACCTGCATCCCTTGAAGGATCGGGGTATTCTTCTTTTTCAGGCCGCGCATTGTCTTTTCCCTGTCGCGGATCTCTCCGTTGATCCTCTCCATTTTGTTATTGTTTGCTTCATTCTGGTGTCCGGTGATTTTGATCGCGTTAATGTGTCGTGGCTGAGGGTACACTCGGCTGTAAAACTCTCTCTTAAATGCGTCGTGGTAAGCCGGTAATCCATCGGTGATCAGAACGCCCGGCACTTTGTCCATCAGTACCTTGCCCTCATGGAATAATCCCTGCGCGTCGTGTTTGTGCTTTGAATCGGCGACTTCCTGCGCGATCCAGTACCGGGTCTCGTCGTCAATCAGGGCAAAGAGATACTTCATGTTGCCTTTGACCTTAATGTAAACCTCATCCGCTCTCCACACATCGCCAACATTCGGGCCGATCTTGTCAACATACCCCTTCATCAGAATCGTGTACTTCTCGATCCAGTTAGCAATCGTCTGGTGGCTTACATCTGCGCCGAGAAGTTTTAACGACCGCTGAGTGTTCCGCAGGGATTCGCCGCTAAAGTAGAGTTGCATCGCTGCCGTGATTGCCTTCGGGTTGTGCTTCATGCGCTCAAAACCGACGTTGATACTAAACAACTTGCCACATGCCTCGCATGAATACCGCTGAATGTCTCCGCTCCTGTTGCGCCGGATTCCTGCCTTTTTGATCATTTCCGATCCGCATGCGGGGCAGTTGGTTACAATGATCGGGTCTAGGACTACTCTTGCCTTAACCTGTTTCCGCATCGCAAACGAGAATTTCACGGCGATGATGTGTTTGCACTCGACACCGCGTGACTGATGATCGGGGCAACTGCAATTCCATCCAATCTCGGTCTGCGATACTTCATAGAGTTGATCGCTGCGGGACTGTGACTTAACGATGTAATGGATCTCATCAAGCCTCCTGATTTGACCGACCTTCTTTGCGATTGCCTCGCCTCGTTCCTGCCGGGTTGTGGTTAGTTGCAGCATTGTTTTCACCTACTTATTTACTTGTTAATTACCTATATGTTGGATAAGTATATTAATTTATGGGTAATTAAAAAGGCAACAAAACTTAAATAAAAAGGCAACCAATATCCTATACATGACAAAAAATGCAAGAGCGGATGAGTCGGTACTGAACCCGGCAACAACTAATAGCATGTCACTTAGAACGACGATCCCCAGTTACATCGTGGCTAAACTCGAATTGAAAAAAGGGCACCGTTTCAGATGGTGTATCGAGAGCGAAGGGTTAAAAATCGAGATTATGAGAGATTAAATAAAAACAAAGAAAACCGACGAATTAATACCGTTCTATATCAATGACTCATTGAGCGATTGATATAAATGCCCAAATCAAGGGGAGAGCATCTCAAAACAGGATTGTTCGGGGTTCTAATTCTTATTATCCTTGTTTTGGGTGTGATCTCCTACATTCAATTTTATAACGTAAAAGTGGATTATTTGAGAATAAATCCCTCGGATCAACCTCATTACCACGTTATTCATCTTTTATATCCCAATACAATGCCTCCTATGCCTGCATTGCGTCCAAATGGTACTCCTGTAAGTTTGCCATTACTCTCTGTAGATATTTGCTTACAGTATAACGGGACTTTGGCCGAGGGGACGAAAGTAAATGTATCTGCCGTTGGATTTCTCTATCCCGATGGTCAAAAAGTTAATATTCCCTCGATATTTGTTGCTGGTTCCCAAAACAAGGAAAATATAGTAAACAATCCGGTTTGGGTCGGATTTGAAGGAGCGTCGCTCTATAACGAATCAAATGCAAATTTCCTCACACCAAATGGGGAGGCCCCAGTGGCATTAGAGGCCGTTGATGCGAGTATGTTAAGAATCCCTCGATGGTCCGATAGCGGATCGCTGTGGCCATATTACCAATCTATAACATGGGATATTCAAGGGGATTATCATCCATACCTAATTGTTTTGTTTAATAACGGGACGGATACATCAGAGTATTATTCCGATTACACAGTACATGTCAGTGGATCGGATGTGATCCAACAAGAAAATTATGCTAGGATCAGCACGTGGTTAGCTGTTATATTATTCTTCTTTACAGTAATAGCAAGTTTACCCATACTATGGGGATTAACACCCAAAAAATTTAAAGAAAAATTAGCAGTCTTCGATGAGACTCAAAAGGCTCAATCCGATAGTGCCGCAAATTGCCAACCCCCCCACCAACAAAATCAACCAAATCCCGAAACTCCGAAAGAAGTTTCCAAACATCAGCATAAAGGCAAGTGAGATCGCTCCCCCCAGCATAAAACACAAACACACGAATGTTGCAGAATTGATGGATTCGCGACGGTTATTTGTCATCCTTCATCACCTGCCGATTTTTGACAGGGATTTTGGTAAGTGCCGACCTGCCGACAACTTGACAGAACCTACTAACACAACTGATATATATCTTTGACATAGAAGTGAAATCTGGTGATAAATCTGACCGAACAAAAGACGTATACGGCAGGCCAGAAGGTCGGGCCGGGAAAGTACGTGTGCATCGACTGCGGCAAGGAGTACACCCTCGACAAGAGCGAGCAGGATCTCCGAAAATGCCCGGCCTGTTCCTGCGAGGAGTACCAGTGTTTCCCGATGACCCACATCCGCCCGGACATCAAAACTCCCGAAGATGCAAAGAACCCGCCAAGACGCGGCAAGAGTTTCCAGTAATTTCTCATTTTTCCGGCAACGGTACTGCCAGTTGTGAATGCCCGGGGAGCCCACCGGGGATTTTCGGGGCCCGTGCGAAAAAAAGCACATGCATATGGATTAACCCGTTTAACGAAAGGAAGAAATTCAGTATGGTGAATGTATCCGCAGAAGGGCAGGTCTTCAAATGCGAGATCTGCGGGAATGTTGTGATCGTAAAAGAAGCCGGCGGCGGAGAACTGATCTGCTGCGGGGAACCCATGAAACTGGAGAGTGAATGAGTATGGTAGTAAAGAAGCCTGTTACAAAGAAACCTGTAGTAAGGAAAGGTACCGAAAAAGAGCTCAAAAGCCTTGGAAAGAAGATCGGGAAAGTGCCCAAGTTCTTCAAGGAGCTGACCATCAACGACCCCGAGATGTACAACCTCGTCATCAAGATGGAAGATCACATCTGGGACGATGGTAAGCTCACAAGGAAGACCAAGAAGCTGATCGCGATCGCGATTGCAGCGGCACTCCGAGACCAGCACGCAGTCCATGCCCAGTTGATAGGGGCGGCGAATCTCGGTGTCACAAAAGCCGAGGTGGAAGAGGCGCTCCGGGTCACGTTCCTGCTCTCGGGGATGCCGGCGTACGTATACGGCAAGGCCCAGCTCGATGAAGTCATGAAGAAATAACCCGGAGTGCCGGTATGACAGAAGAGGTATGCACGAGTTTTCCGGTTCTGGGTGAACCTGCACCGGATTTTGAAGCGGAGACCACGCAGGGTCCGATCAAACTCTCGGACCTGAAGGGGAAATGGGTAGTGCTGTTTTCGCACCCTGCCGATTTCACCCCGGTCTGTACAACAGAATTTATGGCGTTTGCCGCGATTCACGATGAACTCGCAGCGCTTAATGTGAAGCTCGTCGGGCTTTCCGTTGACAGCGTATCGGCGCATCTTGCCTGGGTCAGGAACATCAAGGAGAAAATGGGTGTCACCATCCCATTCCCGGTCATTGCCGACCTGAATATGAAAGTGGCAAAGAAGTACGGCATGATCCACCCGGCGCAGAGCTCTACTGCAGCGGTCAGGTGCGTGTTCTTCATCGATGACAAGGGTATCATGCGGGCGATGATCTATTACCCATTACAGAACGGGAGGTTCATGCCCGAGATCATCCGGCTGGTAACAGCGCTCCAGACGACCGACAAGTACAAGGTGTCGACGCCCGCAAACTGGCAGCCGGGCGACAAGGTGGTCGTGGCGCCGCCAAAGACCGCAGCCGAGATGGACAAGCGCTTAAGCGAAGGATACGAGTGCAAAGACTGGTATCTCTGTTTCAAGAGCGTATGAGCGGGCCGTAAGTACCGGGCCGGACTCCCTTTTTTAATTTTTTTGATGTTGCAGTACCGTATATCTTCTGCGGGATTCCGGGAAACGAGATGGGTCAGTACCTGCCACGTACCGCATCAAATGATTTTTCAGCCACCATATCCAAGCATCATCTATGCCCATAAAAGTCCTCGCGTTTGCCGGGAGCCCGCGCCGGCACGGCAATTCGGAGACCCTGCTTGACTGGGTGCTCGCGTCCATGGCAGAAGAACCGGACGTCACAGTTGAGAAGGTTCCGCTCACCGAGGCAAACATCAATCCCTGCCGGGGGTGCAACGCGTGCGAAAAACTCAACAAGTGCATCCAGCGCGACGGAATGGACACATATCACGATAAGATCATCGAAGCGGACTGCATTGTCCTCTCCTCCCCCATCTTCTGTATGGGCCTTGCATCGCAGGTAAAAGCTCTCGTGGACCGGGCGCAGGTCTTCCGGTCCCGGAAATATGTTCTCAAACTCCCCATAGTTCCTCCTGAACGGAAAGGAAAACGCCTGGGAGTGTTCCTTGCGACAGCAGGGCAAACCTGGCTGTACGTCTTTGACGCGGCGGTGCCCTCGGTCAAGTGTTTTTACCATGTCATCGATATCAAGGACGCAGACATCAGCTACCTGATGGTAAACGGCGTTGATGAGAAAGGGGCAATCGAGCTCCACCCGACTGCCCGCTCTGATGCCATAAAACTGGGAAAGACCGTCATCGCTGAAGAAAAAAAACGTCTGGGTACGGGAGCACAGGGATGACCGTTACGGTTCTCGGCATCTCAGGAAGTCCGCGCCGGCATGGCAACACCGAGACGCTCCTGGACAGTTTCCTTGACGGCGCGAAATCTGCGGGAGCCTCGGTGGAAAAAGTGGTACTCAGGGAGATCAATTACTCCCCCTGCCGGGGGTGCAACGCCTGCCACAAGACCGGTGAATGCGTCGTAAAAGACGATGCCCCGGGCCTGTATGACCGGATCCTTGCCGCAGACTGCGTTGTAGTCGCGTCCCCCATCTACAGCATGGGGATCACCGCCCAGCTCAAAGGGTTCATCGACCGGGCGCAGTACCTCTGGGCGCGGAAGTTCATCCTCAAAACACTGGACTTCTCCGAAGATCACATCAAACACCATAAGGGTGTTTTCATCTCGACTGCCGGGCAGAACCAGGCCCATGTATTCGACAGTGCGTTCCCGGCAATCACTGCATTCTTCCACGGCACGGGATTCGACTATTCTGAAAATATCGTTGCCAACAACATGGACCAGTACAACGGGATCAAAAACCACCCGACCGCATTAAAAGAAGCATACGAAAAAGGGCAGAAGGTCGTGCGGGAGATCCAAGCGTTCAAAAGTACATGAAACCGGAAATGTTCCGTTTTTTTCACTTTAAAAAATGATTATATGGCGAACGGATAGAACGATGCCACAAGGACACCAAACGCGGCGACGATCAGGATGACAAAGATCGCCGGGTTCCACGCGAGCACCTTCCGTCCGTCAAGCACACTGACCGGCAGCATGTTGAACGCTGCAATCATCGCGTTGACCTGAAGTCCGACCATGCCGACAAGGGTAAAGAGATTTGCCCCGAAACCGGAGGATATACCGCCGTAGAGGAGCAGCCCGGCAAACGGTATACAGAGAATCAGGTTTGTAATCGGCCCGGCAGCCGAGATTTTCCCGTTCTCCTCACGGCTGATCATCCTGCCATCGGCCCTCATGTTGTAGATCATCGTCGCACCGGGGGCGGCAAACACGACACCCACAATGGAGGCAAGGGCGACTGCGACAAGGAGCATCATGTTGTCTTTCCGGAACTCTGCCCAGAATCCGTATTTTATTGCGGTAAACTTGTGCGCCATCTCGTGGAGAATGAACCCGAATAAGACCACCACGAGGGATACCCCGAAGTAGACGAGAGCGGTAAAGGCACTGATGCGGCTGGAGTTAAAGTTCAGAAACCCGCCGGGCGAAATGAAAATGATCGCAAATGAGATGGATATGGCAATCCACGCGACAAAGAGATCAGCTTCTTCGCGTCGGGTAATTCGTTCGAGCATGAAACCACCGGATCAGTTAGGGTTTTTATCTCATATCTGTTTTCGTGTCCGACGCCAAGCGGATCTGTCATCACGTTTATCTCTTTTTCCGGCAATGTACTTTCGTATGACGATTGAAGAGGTCCGGGCGGAGATCACCCAGATCGATGAGGAGATCATCCACCTTATCGCACAGCGGCAGAACCTTGCCAAAAAAGTCGCATCAGTCAAGCAGACGGAAGGGATACCGGTCCACGACAACCAGCGGAAAACGGATGTGCTGGAGTACGTGATGAAACTCGCAAAGGCAAATCATGTCGATCCCGTCCCGATAAAAACCATCTTTGAAACATTGATCTCAATGAACGAGAAAGAACAGCGGGCGACCATGGGAAAATCCGTCCCGCCAAAAAGAATTGTCAGATAAGTTTTGTCAGACACCCTTCTGATACTTTTTTATAAAAAATGGGCATCAGTCCCTAGGGCCTACAGGAACCGGGACCCGAAAAGGATAAAGATCCCCACAAGGACCATGACGACACCGATGGCAATCCTGAGCGCCCGCCGGTTCTCCAGACGCCACGTGTTAACCCTCTCCGGGGGTATCCCGAAGACGACCACGAGCAGGATCACGATCAGTGGCAGGATGAAGATAACGTTGAACAGGAGCAAATAGGGGATTCCTTCTGCGAGCGTCATCGTGTTGCTCATGAGACCTAGGATCGTCAGGTAGATCCCGCCAGCGCAGGGCAGTTCGAAGATCCCGACAAGGACCCCCAGGACAAACGCCGCCGGAAGAGTTGCCGTCCTGATATACCGCTCGATCACCGGTTTTTTGGACTCCGGGATGGCAAGGAGGAATCCGTCCTTTCTTACCGCAGCATCGATGATATTTACCGCCCCAAGGACGATCGCTATCGCCGCCGCCGCTGTCGCAATGAGGGACGATATCCCCGGCCCCGAGGCGTTGATAAATGAGAGGAAGCCGAGGCCCGAGATGAAATAGAACAAAAAGACCGCGGCGATATAGGTGATCCCGACCATCAGCACCTGACGGCGGGTCTGGAGAGCGATGATCGAGAGCAGGAGGATGGCGAGTACGGCAAGGCCGCATGGGTTGATGCTCGCGATCCCGGCACACAAGATGACAAGGGGCACCGTCAAGGCAGAGACCGTCCCGGGGCAGTTTTCCGTGGCTGTGCTGTTAGCCGCCGCGTTTCCGGTCTGGCCCTGATCGGGAGAGGCAAGTTCCTGCCGGATCGCGGCGTCCAGCCGGTCCCGGATTTGGTCCTCGCCAACCAGAGCCTGATTTCCGATAATAATGGTGGGCACCCCGGGCGAGTCGATGCCGAGGGCCTTGTCCATAGCGATAAACCGGGCCTGGCTCGTTGCGTTATGGTAGACTTCCAGCTGCTCGAAGTCAAGCGTCGGGTACTTGGATGCGGTTTCCTCGACAAAAGGCTTTATGGCATCGCAGTGGCTGCAGCCGTCGCCATAGAAGAAGTACGCCGTGACAGACTGGTTAAAAGAAGGGGGGGCGGTGGAGGGGGTCGCGCTTACTGCGCTGTATTCACCTTTTTTTTTTCAATAGCCTGAAGATACCCTTCAAGTTTATCGGGGATTTCCTGTTGTCCGACAAGCACGACCTTCCCGATAACGATCTCAGGGACACCAGAGGGAGAGGAGATACCGGCTGCCGCGTTTACCTGGGTATAGATCTGCTCGTTGGTCGTGTTGTACCACACTTCCAGCTTCCGGATATCCACATCCGGGTATTTTTTTGTCATATTCTCCATAAATGGTTCAATAGCTGCACAGTGCGGGCAGCCCTGGCCATAGAAGTAGTAGACAACGCTGTCATCGGCAGCAATTCCAGGTGCAGATGATGAAGTTGCGGTTGCAGCCTCTGCGCTGCCGTGCGCCGTAACAAACACAACCGTAGCAATGGCGATTATGGCAAAAACCGCAATAAAAATCTTGATGATCTTATCCATCCGGGAGCTCCTTTGTATAATCCAAGAGGAGTGTTGAGTCCAGCCCCTAAAAAAACCTACTGGAGGGAGATCATCGTCCCTACGCCATCGTGGGTGAAGAGCTCAAGGATCAGGTTGTGCTCGACGTTGCCGTTAATGATGTGGGAGTATTTCACCCCGTTTTCTACCGCCCTTATGACAGAGGTCACCTTCGGGATCATGCCCTCGCCAATCGCGCCCGATGCAAGGAGGTCGCGGGCTTCAGAGATCGTGAGTTTGCGGAAGACATGCGTCCTCTTTGCATCCATCACGCCATCAACATCGGTCATGTTGATCAGTTTGAATGCCTTGAGCGCCACGGCAATATCACCTGCAGCGGTATCTGCATTGATGTTGAGGCTGCCTCCGAACCGGTCGATGGCAATCGGAGAGATAACCGGGATATAATCTCGTTCAAGGAGTGTGTTGAGGAGTGCGGGATCGATCCATTCGATCTCCCCGACGTGCCCGAGGTCCACTTCCTGCTCAACACCCTTTACATTGACCTTCTGGAGGTCCATCTTCTTTGCGATGATGATATTGCCATCACTTCCCGAGAGCCCGACACCCTTTGCACCGCATTTGGCGATAAGCGAGATGATGCCCTTGTTGATCTTGCCGACGAGCACCATTTGGGCAATCTCCAGCGTCTCCTGATCGGTGACCCGGAGCCCCCCGACAAAGAC
>NZ_JBAVMX010000104.1:0-14854 GCF_049690535.1 Methanoregula sp.
CCGCCTTTTCCTGAAAGTGCAATCGTAAACGGGCGTCGGGTCATGGTAACAGGTCTCAAGTAAATAAAACAATCAGGGAATCTTCGCTTCTGCCCGGATCCTCCGGGATATCTCGGCGGCTGCCCGCTGGATCGCGAGAGCGCCGTTCCGGTCCGCAAACCGGATCCCGCAGCTCGGTGTGATCAGCGACTGGGCATCGAAAAGTTCTGCCGGTACCTGCTTTGTAAGCTGGGTGCGTATCGCGCAGTAGCGTGCATACAGCGAGTCGACCGTCTCACCGGCAAAGAGTTTGTACTCGGCAGGGACGATTCCCCACGCGACAACGCCACCCCGTTCCATGTATTCCCTGATGGAATCGGCGTAGAGGAGAAATTCTTTTGCCGTCGAGTACGCGTCAAGCGAGATCATCGAGGGGTCAAGGCCGATGACAAAACCCCAGTCCGTGTTCGAGCAGCAGTGGACGCCCAGCCCGCCTTTCACGAGCGACGCGATATCGTGCCAGCCGGAACGGACAGACTCCTTATCGAGCGGCACGACTGAAGAGCCCAGCGAGGCAAAGTAAGGTTCGTTCAGGACAACGAGTGTCTCTTTGACGCTGGTCCGGGCCTGCATTTCGTTCTCGCACCAGCGCGCCTTGAGCGCGATCATTTTCGAGAGGACATCGGCAAGCTGGGAGTCGTAATAGATCGGGCGTTTGTCTGCATCGACAACCTGCATCCCGAAGGTGACCGGGCCGGTCACCTGGCACTTGAGCGCCTGCGCCTGCGGGAACTGCCGGGTCATCATCTCGGCAAACGCAGATGCATGCGCACGGTCAAGGCCGTACGGCGAAAAATTTTCCCCGACAAAGTCCAGGTACACCTGCTCCATGGCGGCCGTATTGTCCCGGGTGCTGTCGTACAGCAGCCGGTCCTCACGGATGAGCTGGCCCGGGAGCTGGGCGGAATCGTTGAAGACGATGCTTTCAAGGAGGCCGCGGTCCGGGAGCGTGGGGGCATATGGGAATTCCGGGAAGATGTCGAGCACATCGCTGCACGCGAGCACCGGGTCGGTATGCGGGAGGGCACCGACACCGGTTGCCCGGGAATTCGGGGGTGGGATCATCCGTGACATTCAGGTCACCTCTTTTTTCTCCCGTATGGATTCGAGGAGTGCCTGGACCCGGGGGAAGAGAGAGAGATCGGTGTGCGGCAAAAAAGCGCTCGATGTGTAATCGTCCATGAAGGACGGCTCCGCGTTGAGCTCGATATAGGCAATCTGGCCCGCGATCCCATCGAGAAGTTTTCGCTTCCGACGGTTGATGAGCGCGAGGTTTGCACCGGCCACTGCACCGTTCCCGATATTTTTGATCCGTTCGAGATCGATCTCCGGGATCAGCCCGACAATCGTCGCGTTCTTTTTGTTGATGTAGTTGCCAAAGGCCCCGGCAAAATAGATCGTGGTGATATCGAGCCGGGTCACCCCGGCTTCCTTCATGAGCGTCACACAGGCGGCGTGAATGGAGGCCTTACTCATGATCAGGTTCTTGATGTCGTTTTCCGTTATCACGATATCTTTCCCGATATCGGTCTCACGCGCCCACGCGATGACATACTCCGGGAAGTGTGCGCCGGTGCGGATCCGGGGATTTTTGATCTCCATATTTATCCGCCCGGTCCGGTCAATGACTCCTGCCGAGAGCAGTTCGGCGAGGATATCAATGAGGCCGGAGCCGGTGATGCCCCGGGCTTTCGTCTCGTTGATGGTAAAGAACGTGGGGGCTAGGGTGACCGGGTCGATCGTGATCTTCTCGATGGCGCCGGGGTTTGCCCGCATCCCAAAGAGCACCTCGCCGCCTTCAAGCGCCGGCCCGGCTGCCCCGGCGCAGGAGAACATCCATTCCCTGTTCCCGAGCACAACTTCGAAGTTTGTCCCGATATCAACAAGAAGCGAGATCTCCTCGTTCTCGCTCATGCCGCAGGCAAGGATGTCGGCGATAATATCGCCCCCGATAAAGTCGCTCACGGCCGGGAAAGCAAAGAGCCCGCAGTTCTTGTTGCAGGTCAGACCGATCCGTGCGGCAGCGACCGAGAGCGCCCGCTGGACGACCGGGACATAGGGTTCCTTGATGATATACGCAGGATCGATCCCGAGCAGCATGTGCGTCATCACGGTGTTTCCTGCGACAACGACCTCGTAGATATCCTCACGGTCGATCCCGGCAGTATTGGACGCTGATGTCAGCGCGGCGTTAATACTCTCAACGGCAAGCGCCTGAAGTTTCTCGATCCCGTTCTTCTGGGCATAATTCACGCGGGCAAGGATATCCTCCCCGCAGCTGATCTGCCGGTTGTAGTTGGAGGCAACCGCAGCGACTTTGCCCGTAATAAGGTCCCAGAGGTACGCGACGACTGTGGTGGAGCCGAGATCGACTGCCGCCCCATAGAGACGGTGCGAGGTATCATTCTCCTGGAGATCGATGAGCCGGTAGCCACCGGGCACAAGGGCGATGGTACCGGTCACCTTCCAGTCGCTGTGCCGGAGCAGGGCGGGGATCTCGCGCATCACTTCAAGCGGCGCATACATCTTCTCCGCAACCGGGCCGCCCGTCTTCTGGATCCCCCAGAGCAGCCGCGAGAGGTCCGGCGACGGGTCGGCAAGGGTCGGCGGCTGGAGTTCGACATAATATTTTTTCACGGACGGATGGAACTCGATCTCCGTGTCTATACCGTTCACGAGAATTTTCTGTTCCTGGATCAGCGTACTTTCAGGAATAACGACCTGGAGGTCACCCTGGATCGTAGTCACACAGGCAAGGCATGCGCCTTTTTTGAGTTCCTCTTCAGTAAAGAACCGTCCGTACTTCTGCCGGTCGAATTCGATCTTGCCGGACTGGACATAGACTACGCATTTGCCGCACTTGCCCTGCCCGCCACAGACAACGTTCATGTTGATGCCGGCGCGCTGGGCGGCGTCGAGAATTGTCGTCCCTCGGGGTGTAATGATCTTGTTATACCCGGGGAGGAAGGTAACAGTGCGCATTTAGGGTTTCCATTCCTCGTGGAGGAAGTCGCCGATCTCTGCCGCGTCCCGGGGTCCGACCAGCACTTTCCAGCCGGTTGCTTCTTCAATCCGTCCCGAGAGGGGGGCTGAGTATCCGGGAATAATCAGTTTCCGGTGCGTGACCTCGTTTTCCACGCCGAATTTCTTTATCGCGTCCCGCACCAGCGTCTCGTTGAGCTTGCCGGCTGCAACTGACGTGAGCACCGAGAGACCCTCAGTATCCACGATCAGCATGAAGCAGGGGACCCGGCTGGATTCGAGGTATCCCTGGAGCGTGAAATACGTGAGGGAGAAGTTGACCGTCATGAGCACCGGTGCATCCCTGCCCGGCGTACCGACACGGTACAGCCCGGGGTTCATCTGGATGGGTTTCTGCGGGTCGGTATAGATATTCTGGCGGAGGGTGAGCGCAGCCTTTGCAGAGGCCGGGGAGAGAGGGGAGGTGACGATGACAGAGGCGTACTTGACAATACCGAGGGCAATTGCCGCGTCCTCATCATCGAATGCTGTTGCATCCAAGTATACCGGGTACCCCAGATCCGGGACTGCCCGGGTAATGGCAAGCTGCCGGATCGCGGTCGACCGGGTAATAAAATCCCCCAGCGTCTGCGGGGCGGGATCGATGAGGAGGTTTGTTACACCCTCTGCGACGCAGTCTTTTGTCAGCCGGGCGAGTGCTTCAAGGGAGGGAGCCCGCACCACGAGACGGCACCCGTGCTGTTTTGCAAGGGCGCACACCGGTTTGTAGTTTTCCGGCGTTGCCGCACAGATAAGGGGATGGTAACTCCCGCACAGGACAAGCGCAGCGGCAAGGGCAGCCGGGTTATCCGAGACAAGGACTTCAGGAAGGCCGGCGGTTTTTTCCACGGCGGCAACAGCCTTTGCATACGCTTCAGCCGTTCCGCTCGTATTAACAATGGCCGTCCCGTTGAATTTCAAATCGGCACCGACACGGGACAAAGTTTCATCGCGCACCCGGGCAGTGATCGCCATGATCTCTTCTTCGCTTTCTGTATCCTCGATCTTAAACATAATCCCCGGGGGATGGTAGAATGTCTTGTCATGACGGTACAGGACAAATTCCTCGCCGACCGCAAACGAACGCTCGCCGACCCCGAGTTTTACCAGTTTTATCGGAGGCCGTGTCGTTGCCCCGAGAACAGATTTTGCGTTCTCGTCCAGGTACGGGCAGAGCTCGATATCGGCCTTGCCTGCAGCAAGCTTCATCGCAAAGGTCAGGCAGGTAGGATCACCGCATTCCTTGCAGTTTTTCTTTGGGAGGAGCTTGTAGATATCCAAGGCCTTGAGTGCCATGTTTTACACCCCTGACCGGGTTTTGAGCCCGGTAAATGCTGCCTTGAGCCGTTTTACCGTGTCCGGGTGACGGACGCAGATAATCTCCGCTCCTGCAACGGCAGCGGCAAGGCTTGTCGCAAGTTCCCATTCCACGGCGATAGCATTTCTGACATCTGCATCAGCTTCACGTACCTCTTTTATCGTGAGCGAATCCGAAGGGGCGCAGATCATCGGCATCGCAAGATCCGCATCCCCCTTGAGCGCGGAGAACCGGATCCGTTCCATCGCAGAATAGGAGTACTCAAACCCGTAGCCGAGCGCGCCGGTATAAGGATCGATAACGATGTGATCTTTCTGGACGCCGATCTCCGAGAGGAGGATATTGAGCTGCTTTGCAAGGTTGATATCGATAGGAGACTGCGCGATAATTGAGTGATTGTACGCAAGGGCCGCGGCAGCGATGCTCCGGTACCGTCCGGCCTCCGCGGTCCCGAGCAGGAGACGTTCTCCCTGCCCGGTCTCCCCGCATTTTAAAAACACCTCGCTGTCGATCTTCGGCTCGTTGCTCCCTTCGATAATGAGCGGCAGCGTTGTCGAAGCAAGAACGGTCTCAACCGTTTTTCCGAGTGACAGGATATCGGAAAAATCCCGCTGTTTGGTGCTCGTGAGGCAGAGCCGGACGAGATCCGCTCCATAGGTGGTCTCGGCAGTCTTTGCCCACGCGCCGGGATCATGGACGATATCCCCGCAGAACTCGTTTACGATTGCTGACCAGTACCGCGGGTCATCGCAGATCTCAAAGGCGATAAGCGGTGAGGGGGACGGGGTGCCTTTTTCCATGAATGGCAGGGTAGTGCAGCCGCCGATCCGGTAGGTGCGCGACCGGGTGCCACCCTCGGCACGGGTTGCGCCAAGAACAACTTCTCCAACAGTGCTGGTCCAGCCAAAGTTTGGGTCAGGTATCATCTCTCACCTCACATCAGGGGTTTCATCGCAAGCGCCGGGTGGCCGACACGGGCGAGAAAAGAGGTCAGGTCCTCAATGGTCGCTGCACTATTCTCATCGGCAATTTTTTCGAAGAGGTCAGGATGTCCCTTCGCCGCGAGCAGCGGTACGAGCCGGGGTTTAAGTTCTTCTTTTAACTGTGCCGGCATCCAGACCAGGCGTTCTATTCCGCCCTCTCCCTGAAGGAACCGGTCCGAAAGGATATAATTCTTCGAGATCCCGGCAAAGCCCGGGGTCTGTGCTCCTCCGCCGATGGTGCCGGCAAGGGTCGAAAATGTCATGCCAGAGGGAGTCATGCCCTTGTATTCCCGGTTGACAACCATGATCCCGTTTACTTCAGGCAGCATCAGGGCGATTGCCTCGAAACACCCGCAGCAGGTCATCGGGAATTCCATCACGCTGTAAAGAGAGCAGCGCTCGATCTCACCGTGGCTCGCTTTTTTCACGAACCGGTTCACGCCTTCGAACTCACCATTCTGGGCATTCACCAGTGCCCCTTTCTCGACCGGCTGGTTCGCGCCGGATGGCGAGATCTCGTACGCGATCTTCCCGTCAAGCCAGCTGATCGCCCCGCAGAGGGCCGGCCGCTCCGGTGTGATCACGCAGACGTGGTTCGGGGCAAACGTCTGGCAGAGCGTGCAGGAATAATAGGTATCGACATCATTGTCGTGCATTCCTTTGATTCGGGCATCCCGCTCTTCGTAAATCTTCTCCGCTTCTTTTTTTCCCGCGACTACCGTGTCCTGATCGGTGATAAGGGTCACCGCAACCGCATCGAGGAGCTGGGGAAAATCCATCCGGAACTTACTGGCAAGGAGTTTTCCAAGATGCTCGATCTTTACTCCTTTACTAAATGCTTCCTTTGATATCCGGACCCAGATGAGATCACGCTGGGCGACATGCCATGACCCCTCGCCATAATTAATGAAGTTGTGGATCCGGCGTTCAAGAACCGGTTCGTAGTCCTTTTTCATTGTTTTGCCGGAAACTTCGATGACAATACCCAGGGGGTAGGCGGCGCCCTCCTTCATGGAGCCGATCTCCGGGCCGATCACGGTTACTTTCCCATCCTCAATCTCACCGGGATTTCGCATCCGCAAAAGTTCAAATGCGGGCGAGCGGCCCCCGCCAAACTCGACCTGCATCTCCTCTTTTCTTATGCTCTTTCCCTCAAACGCCGGCGAGCAGGCCATCGGGATGGGAATTGCAGTCACTGTGACCCGGATCCCTTTTATATCCATGCCGGTCCGTACGACATCCGAAGGTGTTGCAGGTGTCCAGTCCCCGCTTTCGTACTCACCAAGAGAAAGGATCGGGAATCCCAGCACACGCATCCCGTCGACAAATGCGATCTCCTCATCAGAGAGGCCGGGAAATACAATCACTATCGCTTTTGCCCGTTCTGCTGCATACGTAAGCAGCCGGTGGGTGTCACCCGGGGAGACACCGCCGAACATCATCGCGACCCGTGCAACGATATCGACAAAATGGACGCTGTGCAGTGGTTTCGAACCGAGGGGGATAAGCCGGTAATCGAGACCCAGTTTCACACCGGCAGAAGAGAGTGATGGGATGACACCGCCGGAAAGGAACGTAAGCATGTATTTTTCCTGGAGTTCGCGGCAGATCGCAGCGGCGCTTTCAGCACTCTTTGGGGTACCGACAAGAAGTGCAAGGCCAAGAATGCTCCCGTCAACGAGAGAATATCCCAGTTTCCGTATCACCGTATCGCTGATAAATCCCGTGTACGGTGCAGGTTCCTTTCCTTCAGCAGCAGTCGTCTCCGCAAGCAGGCACTCGGCTGCAACGAGCGGATTGCTGCCGGTCTTTGTAAAGACATCTGATGCCGTGCTGCGATCGTGCACCGCGATCCCCGTCAGGGCATACGATACGGGAAGATGGTAGGCTGTGTCCTCGTAAGAAAATTCGCGAGATATAGAGGCCATTTTATTTTTCAATTGCTCATTTCCGGTTTTTTTGGCCAGCGTAACGTCGGTCAGGAATATCCCCTCCAATTATGGGTTACTGCGCAGCCATACATATAGTTTCGTTATGAGTGCAATCCTTTGCCGACACCGGTCCTCATCCCGGCTCGTGAAAAGGTTTTATTTTGATGAAAAAGTCAATAACAATATTTATTCCCTCACGGAGATATTCTCTTTAAGGTGAGGAAAAGAAATGCGTTTCAGTAAAATCCCGGGGATTTTTCCCGCGGTCCTTCTTCTGATTATCCTGTCATTGTGTATTGTGCCAGCCTATGCAGACAATGGCGGCATATCCATCACTTACCGGGGTGCCGGCGGTTACTATGTCGGTGACAGTATTGCATTTGACGGAAAGAATACCATCGGCAACACGACCGTAATAAGGATCACCGGCCCCGGACTCCCGGCAGCAGGTGTCCCCCCGTATAACCTGACCGATATTCCGGGAACCGGGAACACCGCAGTCACGGACGCATCGGGAACCTGGGCCTTTTACTGGGACACCTCCCGTACAATCGGAATTGAAAACCTGTATACCGCCCAGTATACGTTAACGGCATATGACCTGAGCCACCCGGAGATCACTACCTCGGTCTCCATTATGCTCAAAAAACCGGAATTTTACGTAACGATGAGCCCGAATCCCGCAAGAATTGATGATTATATCCAGATAGCGGGTGATGCGGAGAACGGGGCAAGCTCACTTGAGATCAATGTGCTGGACTCTTCAGGAAACAAAGTGCACACGTTCACCTCACCAGTCAGTGCAGGAGGATTCTTTAATTATGGATTCCACGTGGATATGCCGCCCGGCCAGTATACGGTCACGATCACCAGTCCCTCGATGCTTCAGAGTCTCACAAAAACTTTGACCATTACTGCAACAAATACAAATGCAACAACTGTCGGGAATGCCACTGCGGGTCAGGCTGTTCTGCCGGGTACAACTGTAACAGGAATTCCAACCCAGCCGGCGGCCAACCCCACAAATATGCAAACTACTGTTTCACCGGTTAATGGAACCCTTATCGTCTCATCAAAACCGGTTGGCGCATCGGTTTATCTCGATTCAGCAATGGTGGGAAAAACTCCCCTGACGCTTGACTCAGTCTCTCCGGGAGCGCACACGGTAGAACTCAAATCCCCCGGTTATCTCTCCGTTTCTATTGACGTTGTAGTTTCCGCAGATAAACCAACAGAGATTTCACCGGAAATGGTGAACGCACCATCAGGAATCCCGTTGTCACCCTTTGTGGCAATCTTCGGTTTTATTGGTGCAATGGCACTTTTCGCAACAATACGAAAAAGAATACCATAATCAGAATCTCCGGACTACCGGGACAGGTGCCCGAAAAGGCACCAGTTTTTTATTTTTACAGGAACAAGTTTCATTCCTGCAAACGAGGCTCATTATTTTGGAAAAATTTGGATTTATTGCACATATGCCGGATGAACCCGGCTCTCTTGAGCGGGCTGCCGGGATTATCAAAAAATATGAGGGCAATATCAACCGCATCCAGTATGATCGCAGGATCGATCCCTGTACGGTATTCTATGAGGTAACCGCATCTGCAGATGCGTATGCGAGCATCACGAGCGATCTCGCGGCTATTGGCTACCTCCAGACTTCCTTGAAGCCGCTGAGTTTTCTCAAATTTTCTGTGCATATCCCCCATACGGCAGGTTCACTCTGTCGCTTCCTGAAATATACAACAGATTCAGGTGCAAATATCGGGTTTATTGATTTTGATGATGCCGGAAGACATCCGGATCGTCTGACAGTCAGCCTGAACCTTGAAGACACCACCGCTGTCGACCGGTTGCTCGATGAACTGAAATCACGCTACCAGATTGAGATCCTCGAATACGATACAACGGGAAAGCATCTTGATGATACAATCTTCTATGTCCGGTTTGCCCAGGAGATACGGGAGCTGATCGGGGAATCTGAGAATACATTCCTGCTCTCGTTTCTGGCAGACACCAACCATATCGCACAGGAACTGATGAACCGGGGGAACAATCCCCGCCAGGTCTTCGACAGCGTACTCCTGACCGGCAGAACCCTGCGTGCCACGACAGGCCGGAATTTCTATGCGGACGTCCAGAAAATCCGCGTAACCCCCCGTATCGACCTGTTCTGTTTCCAGATGCCCTGCGGCGGGAGTATCTATATCCTGGTCACCCCGGATGAGGCTCTGATGATCGATACCGGTTATGGCATTTATCACAGCGATGTCATGGCGATGTTCTCGCACTACGGTCTTGGCGATGAGCTCCGCTTTAGCCAGATTATTATCTCCCATGCGGATGCGGATCACTGCGGCGCCGGGGGATTTTTCCCGGCAGGTGTGCTCATGCATACGGGAACCCGGGATATCATAAAAACGAACAACCGGGCATATGGTTCGCGGAGCGAGCATTCTGTCCTCGAAGCGTTTTACACCAAGATGATCAATCTCTTCTCGCAGATCAACCCTTCAAAAAAGATTACCTGTCTTCCGCCAGCCGGTGTGGCAATTCGCAGTATCTTTCCGGTTCTTGGAACTGTCAAAATTGGCGATCTCGAACTCGAAGTGCTTGAAGGGCTGGGCGGCCATACGTACGGACAGATTTACCTTTATTCAGGTTCGGAAGGTCTGCTCTTTACTGCCGATGCGGTCATTAATTTTTCCAGCCTCACCCAGGAACGAGCGGCCTATAACTCGCTTGCGGATTTTCTTGTTACATCCGTAAATGTTGACAGCGATCTCGCGCGTAAAGAACGTAAGGCACTTCTCGAACTTGCGGCAGAAACAGATCGGGCGCTTGTCCCGCAGCAGAAACGCTGCCGGATCTGTGGCGGTCACGGTGCAGTCTCGGTTCTCGAGAATGGGAAACTGGCACCCTATGGTGAAATTATGAGATACAGCGTCACGGACTCTTAAAACAAGAATACCCTTTTTTTGCCGGTAATACTCCCCAATTTCGTTGCCCGTTTTTGCTGATCTGGTCATAATATCCTGGCAGACACGAAATTCTCATCTACTATTGGGTGGCATCATTCTTACGAGAAGGATGGAAAATCACAGGGTTCAGGAAATGATGCAGCTGATGGCATCAAAGATCCGGGCGATCGCGACTACAATTTCAGATAAGGATGTGGATGCGTTCATCACTGAGATCCTGCATGCACGGCGCATTTATGTGATGGGTGCAGGACGGTCGGGGCTCGTCGCGAAGGGGTTTGCCATGCGCCTGATGCACCTCGGTCTCCAGTCGTATGTTGTTGGCGAAACGATCACACCCGCGCTCCAGAAAGGCGACGTCATTGTAATCTTTTCAGGATCCGGAAAGACAAAGACCGTGGCAGATATTGCCGAGACCGGTAAGGAGATTGGGGCGCATATCTGCCTGATCACTTCGAACGCCAATTCACGGATAGGAAAGATTGCCGACTGCAAAGTGATCATCGAACACCAGCGTGATGAGGTGAAGGACGATGCAGCGGAGTTCGAAATCCGACAGGTACTCGGGGACCACAAATCGTTTGCACCGCTCGGGACGCTCTTTGAAACGACCTCGATGATCTTTGGCGATGCTGTGATCTCACGGCTTATGGAGATCACGAAAACCGATGAATCCGCACTCAAGAACCGGCATGCGAATATTGAATAATATCTGGTAGGGTGAGAACAGATGACTGAACACTTTTCGCCCCGGGTAAAGGGAATAGAGATCTCGGGGATACGTAAGATCTTTGAAGCGGCAGGTCCGGATTCGATTAACCTGGGTCTCGGCCAGCCGGATTTTGATACACCGCAGCACATAAAGGATGCGGCCATAGCCGCCATCCGTGCGGGAAAGACCGGGTATACGGCAAACACGGGGATTCCCGAACTCCGGGATGCGATCAGTGCCAAATTCAAAAAAGAGAACGAAGTGGCGTATACTCCCGACCAGATCGTTGTCACTGCCGGAGCAAGCGAGGCACTCCATATTGTGATGCAGGCGCTCGTGAGCGAAGGCGATCGCGTTCTCTGTGCCGACCCGGGTTTTGTCTCCTATGCAGCGCTTGCAACGCTCGCCGGGGGCCGGCCGGTCGGCGTCCCGCTGGATGAGACCCTGCATATCAATCTCGACAAGGCGCAGGAACTCATGAAGGGGGCCCGCCTCTTTGTGCTTAACTCTCCGGCAAATCCGACCGGTGCCGTGGAGAGCAAAGAATCCATCAAGACACTTGTCGAGTGTGCACACGACGCCGGTGTCACTATTGTCAGCGATGAAGTGTACGAGCATTTCATCTACGGCAAGAAACACTGGAGTGCTGCACGGTTTGGCGACAACGTAATCACGGTAAACGCGGCGAGCAAGACCTACGCGATGACCGGCTGGCGGCTCGGGTACCTTGCGGCATCTCCCGAAATTGTCGGCCAGTGCCTCAAGGTTCACCAGTACTGCCAGGCCTGCGCGACATCTATCTCGCAGTACGCGGCACTTGCTGCATACACCGGCGACCAATCAGCAGTTGTCGGGATGCGCACCGAATACCAGGCACGGCGGGACCTGCTGGTTCAGGGACTTTCCGGACTGGGCTTTTCACTTCCGCGTCCCGAGGGTGCGTTTTATGCATTTGTCCCGATGAAGCAGGCGCTCGTCCAGAAGATTATAGACCAAGGCGTTATTCTTACACCGGGTTCAGCATTCGGAGCAAACGCACCGGATTATGCCCGACTGAGTTATGCCTCGTCCCGGGACAATCTCAAGAGAGCTCTTGATAGGATCAAAAAAGCAACAGGTGAATAATATGGTAAAAGAACTTTTGCGGAAATTGTCCAATGCCCACGGGGTATCGGGCAGCGAAGGCAGTGTGTTTGCCGTAATAAAAAAGGAACTCAAAGGATATGTCGATGAGATCACCGAGGACTCCATGGGAAACCTCATTGCCGTCAAGCACGGGAATAAATCGAAAGTGATGCTTGCAGCCCACATGGACGAGATCGGGCTCATGGTAAAGTACATCGATGACAAAGGTTTTCTCCGGTTTATCACGCTTGGCGGCTGGTATGCGCCGACCCTCTATAACCAGCGCGTCATCATCCACGGGACAAAAGGCGACCGGATCGGTGTCATAGGTGGCAAGCCCCCGCATATGATGGACGACGAGGAGCGCAAAAAAGGTGTCAAGCCCGACGATATGTTTATCGATGTCGGGGCGCAGAACAGGGACGAAGTCGCGGACATTGGTATTGAGATCGGAACACCAATCACGATCGACCGGGAATTCGCCGAGCTTTCCAACAACCGGGTGACCGGGAAAGCATTCGATAACCGGGCCGGTGTCGCGATGCTCATCAAGACCATGCAGAAGATGAAATCACCTTTCACAGTCTACGCGGTCTTTACAGTCCAGGAAGAAGTTGGTCTTAAAGGGGCAAAGACCAGTGCATTTACCATCAATCCTGACTGGGCAATTGCGACTGATGTCACGATCCCTGGCGATCACCCGGGCATTGAGATGAGGGATGCAGCAATCGAGATGGGGAAAGGGCCGGTCATTACAATTGTCGACAGCAGCGGAAGAGGTCTGATTGCAAACCGCAAGGTTGTCCAGTGGTTGAAAAATGCTGCCGAGTCCCACGATATCCCGGTACAGGTAGAGGTCGGTACCGGGGGAACGACCGATGCAACCTCCATCCATCTGACCCGGGGCGGCATCCCAAGCACCACGATCAGCCCACCTGCCCGGTACATCCACTCACCGGTTGAGGTTTTGGACATCCGGGATATCGAAGGTGGTGTGAACCTGCTGGTCGCTGCACTGAAAACAAAACCAGCGCTGTAATTTTTTTCCTTTTTTATAACATAGCACGTTTAAAGAATTATGTGCATTTTCGAGAAAACGTACATTACTTGGAAAAATCTGTATCCGTTAATTTGAAAGTAACAGTATATCTGATAAATTTTTATTATGTTTTGACGTCAGATTTCATCTGATTACGTATAGTCCGGTGCTGGAAAAAATCATGGTTTGGTGATCTTTTTGAGTTTTATTCTTACAACCTCCCTGATTATTCTTTACAGTGACAAGAACAACAGAGAACCAAATTGGATATATAAAACACCCAAATGATGCTATGGTAAAAATTTCAAAAGAAATAATGGAAAATTTTAACGCCCCGGCCGGGACTCGAACCCGGGTCAAAAGATCCGCAATCTTCTAGGATGTCCACTACCCCACCGGGACTTGCGTTATCTGATTACCTGCCTTACTTAAATCGTTTTCATCCCTTAAATATCTCACCTAAAAAAATTAGCGGTTTGTTAATCTAAGCCAGTTTGCAGAGAAAAAATTGATTTTATCAATAATTGGGCGTCTGCACATTAACCGGAGTCCATGTAGGTGTCGCAGTTGTTGTCGCATACTCCAGATAATTCTGCGGATGCCCGCCCCAGTATTTACACTCAGGGAAGGACTGGTTCTGCGGATCATTAAAATTGCCAACCGGTTTTACCCAGATGCCGGTCGTTGCCGTGATGTTATTCCCGGTCATCTCAACCTGAAGATCATCGGAATTAAGGATTGGTCCTAAAGATGCAGATGTGTATACGCTTAACCCCTGGGCTTTTCCAAACCCGTCCTGAAGGTAGATCTGACCGGAGGTTTTATTCCTGACCGTGATCTCAAACCACGAATACGGGGCAAAATCCGAATACTGCAGAGTTACCCAATTGTTGGCACCCTGCTTTGATTCAACGTACTTATTAACCGTGATATTGAAAGGAATGACGGTATAGTTGATATACATCGGAGGATTTTTTAGATCAAACGAAACCGCGGTCGTATTATAGGAGTAAAACTGCGTATTGAGATAGATGAGGCAGGATAAATCTGACGGAAGGGGGGTAGGAGCAGCAGTATAGATATTCGTTCCCTGAGTACTGGTCTGTTCAACAGAACCGGGTGTTACAAACGGAGTAACTGCAGTCACATACGAGGGGGGTGACGTCGTTCCCAGAGTGCTCGTTTCGGTTGCATAGTAACCACTGGAAGTCGAGGTCGTTGTGGTTGATGACGGAGGTGTTACACAACCGGCGATCAGGAGGAGAGCCGCTGTAAATACAAGAACCGTTAGACAGATACGAGTAGTCATTATCAATGTGTACAGTTTTTCCAGTTATTTATGTATATTGAAAACACCGGCTTGTATCCATCACATATAATAGCAATGACCTGCACAAAAAAGAGAATGATATAAAAAATTGTCAAAACAGTATAATATAATTAGGATTCTGTCACCGTTAGTACATCGATATGCCGGACAAAATACATAACCAATTAACGTACAATAAAGAAACACATTTTTATAAGAGGCACAGGTGATCCCCGGATGATATCGATACGAATCCCCATAATAATCCTGATAATCCTATCCGCCCTCCTCGTAGTGCCGGCGCTCGCCGGGACAAACTACCTGGACGGCACCCCGAACCTGACGGCGTATATCGCCGGGACGAACCAGTATCAGGCCGGCAGCGACGTCCAG
>NZ_JBAVMX010000105.1:0-10331 GCF_049690535.1 Methanoregula sp.
CTCATGATCTGCTTTAAGGGGCCCATCTTGTTGAGGGCTTCGAGCTGCTTGTACATGTCGCGGAGGGTGAAGTGGCCCTTCATCATCGCTTCCATGTCCACCTCTTCGGCCATCTGGGCCTCCTGGACCTTCTCATAGAGTGCCTGGAGATCGCCCATCCCGAGGAGCCGGGAGATAAAGCCGTTCGCATCGAAGCGTTCGAGGTTCTCGATGGTCTCCCCGGCGCCGATAAAGACAATGCCGCTCTTGGTCTCGGCAACGGCAGAGAGGGCACCGCCACCTTTTGCAGTGCCGTCCATTTTCGTGATGATCACGCCATCTATCCCGATCGCTTCATGGAACCGGCGTGCCTGCTCGCTTGCCTGCTGGCCGAGTGCGGCGTCTATCACGAGCCAGCGGTGGGTGGCTTTGGTGATCGCGTTGAGGTCGATGATCTCCTGAATGAGATCCGGCTCCAGCGCGTGGCGTCCCTGGGTATCGACGATGATCACTTCGAGGTCCTTGATTGCGACAAGTCCCTCTCTGACAATCTTCCGTGCATCGGTAGCCTTCGGGTCGCCAAAGCAGGGGACGTTGATCTTCTCGCAGAGTGTCGAGAGCTGGCCATAGGCACCGGGCCGGAAGGTATCGGCGCAGATCACGCCGACCTTCATGCCTTTTTTCTGGAAGTAACGGGCGATCTTTGCCGTCGTCGTGGTCTTGCCGCTCCCCTGGAGGCCGGCCATCAGGATGACCTGCGGTTCGAGTTTTAAGTCCGCTGTTGCATAGACGAGCCGGACAAGCTCCTGGTAGACGATGCGGAGGACGTGTTCGCGGACATTGGTATTTTTCGGCAGCTCCTCGTCAAGCGACCGGGTCCGGATCGCCTTCGAGAGATCCATGACGAGTTTGACATTCACATCAGCCGAGATGAGCGCACGCTGGAGATTTTTGACCAGTTCATCGACTGCAGCGCGGTCGACAACGGCTTTACCGGCAAGCTTTTTGAGCGCATCCTTGAGCGAGGATGAGAGCGTATCCATCACGAGAGACCACCTCCGAGAAGTTCCTCAACGACTGCACCGGGCTCGAATGGCATAATATCCTCGTATGCCTGCCCGGTGCCCAGAAAGAGCAGGGGTTTTCCGATGGTGTGGGCAATCGAGATCGCCGCCCCGCCCCGTGAGTCCATATCGGCCTTGGTGAGCACGATGGCATCGGCCCCGACCGTCCGGTCAAACTCCGCAGCCCTGACGACCGCATCGTTCCCTGCCACGGCTTCATCGACGTAGATGATGAGGTCAGGTTTCATCACACGCCGTATCTTGTCGAGCTGGCTCATGAGGTTTGCCTTGGTGTGGAACCGGCCTGCAGTATCCGCGAGCACCACGTCAATCTTGTGGGAGACGGCGTACTGCACGGTATCGAAGAGCACCGCAGAAGGATCGGCGCCGGTCTGGTGCTCTATGATCTTGATGCCAAGCCGTTCAGCGTGCACGCCGATCTGCTCGATGGCCCCGGCCCGGTAGGTGTCGCCGGCCCCGATCACGACCGAGAAGCCCTGCTTCTTGAGGTACGCGCCGATCTTTGCGACGGTCGTGGTCTTGCCGGTCCCATTCACCCCGGTAAAGAGGATTTTGACCGGCCGGTCATGGCTCCGGATATAGGCGGGAAGATCAAGACCTTTACCGAGCACGTTTAAGAGGGCAGTTTTGAGAGCCCTCATAACAAGCGCATCGACAGATTCGCCGATCTTCCGGTGTTTCCCGACAAGACCGGCACGGATGTCTGCGATGATCGCATCGGCAACCGGCAGGGCTACGTCACTTTCGAGCAGGGTCATCTCCAGTTCGTCGAGCGCCTCGGCGACATTCTTTTCAGAGACAACCAGTTCGCGGTCGATGACAAGGATCTTGACTTTTTCTGCAAGCGTCGGGTTCTTTTGCGGGGTTGCGGGAGGAGACAGGGAGGGCTGTTCAACCGGCGCTGGCGATGCCACTTCCGCTGCTGCCCCGATGCTGCCGGCAAGCCGGTTCCGTGCGGCCTGCAAACGTTCCCTGAGACCCGAAAACATGGACGAGAGTTCCCCGGTTATTCTTCGTCGTTCTCTTCGTTGTCGTGCGCGTGGTTATGATTGTGGCCGGCGTGGCTTTCCGGCGCTGCTGCCTGGGAATATCCCTGTTCGAGCCGTTTTGCGATCTCGTTCATCTGGTTTTTGAGTTTCTCCAGTGCCTCGGCAACCTTCTTCTGTGAGGCTTCCATCTCGGTGATCCGGTCCTTAAGGTACCCGACCGCATCCGGGTTGGTCTTCTCCACGATCACATCGGAACCGATATTGAGGAGGACTTTCTCCGGTTCGAGGATCTTTGCCCGGAGACTTGCCCCGGCGCCGATCTGGAGGAGCACGGTGCCATCGTCAGAAGCCACGAGCGCTTCAAGCGCCTCGATCGCGGCAAACGCCTCCATGCGCCCGTTCTCCATAAGTTCGAGCTGGCCGGCAAAGACCTCGGCCTGCTGTCCGTATTCCTTGAGGTAGTACTGGAGTGTTTCAAATTCACGCTGATCCATAGGTTGTGCTGCCAAGATTTCTGCCTCCCATATATATCGCGGGTAACTGGCTCTTTCTGATATGTTTGTCCGCAGGGAGCATAAATACATCATTGTGAACAGGATTTCCAGTTCCCTGAACGATGGGTTCTGGAAGGATACCCCCTCCGTAAAGCCCACAATTCTCATCACGTACTGGGTGGCTGCTGGGACGG
Source organism: Methanoregula sp. (assembly GCF_049690535.1). Lineage (GTDB taxonomy): Archaea > Halobacteriota > Methanomicrobia > Methanomicrobiales > Methanospirillaceae > Methanoregula. Next base: position 2,742 of record NZ_JBAVMX010000105.1, read on the forward strand.
GTGTAACCGCTGGGGGACACAACGGCCTCGCGTTCACCCCACCGGCAACGGCATCTTCGTCGCTTCCATATTCCGTTCCATCTCCAGGATTTCAGTTAAATGGGCTTTGGTCGAAGGCCCCTTGGGTACCGCTTTGCATCCGGTCGCCCTGCTCGTGGATTCATCGTAGGTCCCGATCTCCCGGGCGAGTACAATCGCATCCGCTTTGTCAAAGCCAATGAGCGGGCGGTAGACCGGGATCGTGGCCGCATCGGAGAGGACAACAAGGTTGTCGAGGGTCTGGCTCGCGACCTGCCCGAGCGACTCGCCGTTCACGATCCCCTTTGCCCCAACCTCCTGTGCGACTTTTTCAGCAATCCGGTACATCCGGCGCTTGCAGAAAAGGCAGGTGTATTTCTCCTGCCGGTTCCTGATCAGTTCTTTTTTTGCCGCCGCTAAGTACGGGTCGTGAATCACCCGGAGCTGGATATCAGGTTGGTACTTTCGCAGCACCTCCACCACCCGTTTGGCCCGGGCAAGCACCGTCTCGTCAAGGAATGTGTCGAGCGCGACAAAGATCGGGACGATCCTGCAGCCCCGCTTCATCATCATCCACGCCGCGACGGGAGAGTCAATGCCTCCCGAAACGAGTGCAACGAGCGTCCCCTCGACCCCGAGCGGGAGGCCACCGACACCTTTTATCACGGTGTCGTAGAGATAGCACTCGTCCTGCCGGATCTCTACGTGGATCTCCTTGTCGGGAGCGGCAAGGTTCACTTTCAGGTGCGGGAACGCCTTCCTGACGACATCGCCCAGTTCGATTGCCTTGTCATTCGAGGAAAAGCCGTGCCGCCCCACCCGTTTTATCCGCAGGGCAAACGTCTTTGCCTGCTCTATCCCGTGTGACCGGCAGTATTCGATAAGCGAATCTTCCAGCGATTCCTCATGCGGGACGTGTTCAACTTCAGAAAACGAGACGATCCCAAAGATATTCTTTAACAAATCTGGCCGCACATCACCGTTGAGCCAGATCCTGCCTCGCTCGCTCTGGATCTTTAAGTCCGGCATCACCTGCCGGATGTTGTTCATTAAGACACGTTCCCATTGCCGGCGCACCGGATCCGACTTCAAAAATATCTCCGAATACCTGACCAGCCATTTCTTCGACATTAAATTTCACCTTGTTTTACCGGTAACCGGCCTGTTTTTTTGTCTTTGCCGTTTTCCGGACACGTTCAACTTCTTCTTTTCCCTCGATACGCAGGAGATAGGTCCCGTGGCAGGGCTTTGTGTAGGGAAACGTGATCTTCGTCCCCTCTTCGATCCCAAGCACAATGGGAGGGAGACCTATGATGTACTCGTCGAAGAGCTTGTAGCCCGGTTCCACGTACCAGACTTCGGCGTAGTTCTTCTCCACGTACTCCCGGCATTCCTTAAAAGAAGCGCCCAGCGGGAGGATCTTCTCGTACTTCAGGTTCTCGATACAGCCCATCCAAGCACCTTGTTGATCTTCGCTTTGAGCTGCGCCGGGTTGTGCACCGCTTTTTCTGTGATTGTCTCGCAGGGGAAATTGATCTCCGCTGCGAGCGGTTCGGGGTCTTTCCCGAAGATGACGACGATAAACCGGCTCCCCGGGAGCAGGTGGCGCATGGTCGCCGCGTACGCGATGGCCGCATCGTTATGCGCAAAAACGATGCAGAGCGTGCAGTCCCGTTTTTTCTCAACGATCTCCGCAATGCACATCTCCAGCACGAACGTCTTTGTAATGTAGACGCCTTTCGGGTCCGAGACTTTCAGGAGGCCGAGCACCGAAGGGTTGCCGGTGACGAGTACGTCCAATCCCCGGTCGCGGAGGCCGGATGCAACGTAGAGTGCAAGCGCCTGCTGCACCGGCACCTCCGGGCAGCCGAGCACAATGATCGCCTTTTCTGGCGGTACCGCCGGATCGGTCACGGGTTCTGCCTCCCGACAAGGGTGCTGATCGCATCGCTCGTGATAAGCCCGATCACGTGCTGATCGCCGTCAACGACCGGCAGCGCCGAGATCGAATGGGCCTCCATCTTCTGTGCCGCATCCTCCACGGGTTCGTTCTCGGTGGTCGTGACCACGTCCCGGCTCATGATCTCGTCGAGCCAGAGGAAGTTGGACGCGACCGCCTTTGCGATGTCCCACGAGGTCACAATCCCCACGAGCTGGCCGCCGGAAGAACTCAACACCGGCAGGTGATTAACGCCGCACCGGATCATCCGCCGGGCGGCGACCGCGATCGTGGTGCCCTCTTCGATACACTCGACATTCCGGGTCATTACATCCCCGACCACTGTATGCGACAGGAACTTTGTGATCAGGTAGTTGAGCTGTCCTGATTCGAGCAGGAACGCGTCGTGGCCGTAGTTGGAACGGATCTCGCAGTAGTGCACCTCGCGCTCGTTTGCGGAAAGGGCGGTCACGATCTCCTGCGACTGGTAGGGCGGATAGAGCCAGTCCGATGATACGGAGATGACAAGGAACGCCGCCTTTGCCGCCGCAAGCCCGGTCGCGAGCGACCCGTCCTTTGTAAGGTCGAAGTAATCGATCGCTTTCGTGATGTAGAGGTATGAGTTGGCATCGAACCGTTTTGTGAAGGTATCCCCTTGATGGTGGAGGTAGCTCTCCACGGCAAACTCGGTCGAGAAATCAAACCCGACCTGCTCCTTTCCCTGGAGGTGCCGCCCGAACTTCGCATGCATAGACTCATCGGAGAGGTACGTGATGTGGCCGACCATCCGGGCAAGCGCGAGGCCGTGCGTGGGGATCCGTTTCCCGTAGTAGTCGCCGTTGTTCCAGTCAGGATCCGAGATGATCGCTTTCCTGCCGACCTCGTTAAAGGCGATTTGCTGGGGTGTTGAGTAGCCGGTTGCGGCGATCACGATCGCCTTTTTTACTATACCGGGGTACGCGACCGCCCACTGGAGTACCTGCATCCCGCCCATCGACCCGCCGGCGACCGCGTAGAGTTCAGTAATGCTGAGATGGTCGAGGAGAAGTTTCTGGGCGTTTACCATGTCTCTGAGGGTAATAACGGGAAAAGCAGCACCGTAGGGTTTGTTGGTTTCCGGGTTTATGGAGGAAGGGCCGGTCGAGCCCTTGCATCCCCCAAGGACGTTACTACATATGACATAATAGCGATCGGTATCGAATGCCTTGCCGGTACCGATAACCGCATCCCACCAGCCGGGCTTGTCGTCTCCTTCGTGGAACCCGGCAACATGGGCATCGCCCGACAGGGCATGGCAGACGAGGATTGCATTCGTCTTTTCCCTGTTCGGCTTTCCGTAGGTCTCATACGCGATTGTCACCCCGGGCAGGACGGCTCCGCTCTCAAGGATGAAAGGACCCGTGATCTCTACCTGTTTCGGTGTGACGATACCTAGAGAACCCTGGAGCATGCTCATATCCTAGACTTGGGCAAGTGCCTGATTAAGATCTTCGATGATGTCTTCGATGTCCTCGGTCCCGATAGAAAGCCGGACAAAGTCTGGAGTAACCCCGGTCTTTGCCTGTTCCTCGACCGTGAGCTGCTGGTGGGTGGTGCTTGCCGGGTGGATCACGAGGCTCTTTGAGTCGCCAATATTCGCGAGATCACTGAAGAGCTTGAGACTGTCGATAAACTTTCGGCTTGCCGTTTCCCCTCCCTTGATACCGACACCGACAAGAGGGCCGAAACCTCCGTGAAGGTACTTCTTTGTCAGTGTGTGGCTTGGGTTGTCCGGCAGGCCGGGGTAATTGACCCATGCGACCTTCGGGTGACCTTTGAGGAACTGTGCGACGGCGAGTGCATTCTCAGAGTGCCGGGGAACCCGCAGGTGAAGCGTCTCAAGACCGATCAAAAACAGCCACGAGTTGAATGGGCTTATGACGGCGCCGGTATCCCTCATGAGCGAGACCCGGATCTTAAAGACGAACGCGACATTCCCGAGACCCGGGAAGTTCCCGAACGTGTCCCAGTACTTGAGGCCGTGGTAGCCGGGGTCCGGCTCGGTGAACTCGGGGAACTTGCCGTTGTTCCAGGCAAACTTCCCTGAATCGACGATGACTCCCCCGATGGAATTCCCGTGTCCTCCGATGTACTTCGTAGCTGAGTGGACGACGATATCGACACCGTGGTTGATGGGCCGAACGAGGCCGACACCGGTCGTGTTATCGACGATGAATGGGATCCCGTTCTCGTGGGCAATCTTTGCGATGGCCTCAAAATCCGGGGTATCGAGTTTCGGGTTGCCCACGGTCTCGGCATAGATGGCCCGGGTCTTTTCATTGATGGCTTTTCTGAACTCCTCGGGTTTTTGTGAGTCCACAAAGACCACGTTGCGCCCGAACTTTGGGAGCGTATAGTGGAAGAACTCGTACGTGCCGCCATAGAGGTTATCGGCCGAGACAATCTCGTCCCCCGGCCGGGTGATGTTGAGGATCGCGTAGGTGATCGCGGCTGCGCCGGATGCCGTGGCGATCGCCCCGGTCCCGCCTTCGATGGCTGCGATGCGCTTCTCGAACACATCCGTTGTCGGGTTCATGAGACGGGTGTAGATATTCCCGAGTTCTCGCAGGCCAAAGAGGTTTGCGGCATGCTCGGTATTCTTGAATACGTACGATGTGGTCTGGTAGAGCGGGACCGTGCGGGACCCGGTCGTTGGGTCCGGCACCTGTCCGGCATGGAGGGCGACGGTGCCCAGTCTGAACTTCTTCTCGGTCATGAAATATCCTCGTTTCTGGTGTTTTGTCGTTTTTGGTTCTTGGGGATAAAGGGCGGCAGACCTATTTTTTGTCGGCTGCCTTTTCCACCTTAATCTCGTATTTTTCTGCAATCTCCGTGAATGCATCGGCAAGGTAGTGGATCTGGTCCCAGGTCAGGCCGTAGGTGTTGAGTTTCCACGTCCGGGTCGCACCTGCGAATTCGCCGACGATACCGCGTTTCGTGAGTTCATCGGAGAAGTAGAAGCCCCGGCGCTTGTGGGTCTGGGCCACGACATCGAAGCTTCCGGTCGTATCGACCTTCGTGAGCGAGTGCTTCCGCGGGTACTCCGAGAGCACCTTGCTTCCGTTGATCCGGAGCAGGGTATCGATGAAGTAGTTGGACTTCTTTACTTCCTCATCCCAGTGGAGCACCCGTTCTTTTACCGTGGGGAACGATGCCATCATTGACAGCAGCGTCCCGCCCATCAGCGTGCACCCGAGCATTTCCACCTCCTTGATACCGAATTTGCGTTTGGTAAGATCCCCGACCATTGCCGTGGTCCGGAGAGTTTTTGGGGCGTATTCCTCGCGTATCGCAAGGACCCCGGACGGCGCCACCGATGCCATACTCTTGTGTCCGGAGCCAACGACAAAGTCAGCACCGATCTTCTTGCCGTCGACCGGCTGGACGCCGACCGTATAGGCCCCGTTGTAGAGGAAGGGGATGTCGTACTGGTGGGCGACTTTCCCGATCCCGGTAATTTCGTGCTCGTTTGCATACTGGTAATCGAAGTGATCGATCATAACGAGCACCGGGAGTTTCCCGGTTTCAGCCTTGACGTCCTCGATCTTCTGGGCAGTCGCGTCCGCGGTCACGATATGCTTGTCGTTGAGCGGGACTTCCCGGACCTGGCCACCGGCATTTTCCACGGCCAAAAACTCGGTGTAGTGGGCAAGAGCCGAGACAATGACGCTGTCGCCTTTGTTGACAAGCGTGTTTGCGACTGCCTGGAACCCGCGCCGGGCACCGGGGACGACCCGGGCCTGATCCATGTTGAGCCACTTGGCGAGATCGGCATGGAACTCGTCGATGCCGGGCCGGGAGATCTTGTCGAGACGGAACGGTTTGCGGCAGAAATCACAGGTGGAGTATCCGTCACCGTAGGATATGAGTGCCTTTCGGGCTTCCGTCGTCAACCGTCCCGCCGCCTGGATGGGGTGGATGTTGATGTATTGTTCTTCGCGGGAACGGACATCGAGGGTCCCTGCGATCTTCGTTACCTTTGGGGTTCCGGTACCGGCCTCGAGGTCTGCAATGATGGCCTTGAGGTCTGAGACCTTTTTCGTGAACGCTGCCTCCTGCTCGGCGTTTAAACCGGTAGGAAGAGAGTCACGGAAGATCCCCCGGATCTCTTCAAGTTCGAAGAGTGCTTCAAATGTTTTCTGTACTCTGATACTCATGGGAACACCACGAAGCCAGGACCCGGAATCGAACCGGGATACACTGATCTGCAGTCAGTCGCGTAGCCTTTCCGCCATCCTGGCACTGTTTTTATTCACGATTGTGAATCTGACTATACTAAATAACAATCGTGAATATTTATAAGTTCTCCAATCGGCGGGTTTTTCCTAATCAGATTCTCCATCGTAAACTGGTGTTTTTTACCCGAAATTTATATGCCGGATGGAGATAATGCACGCAGGCGGATAATACGCTCCAGTAATCGGAATAAGGATTCTCTGGAATATTATATGTACCGCAAAAATACGATCTGTGTCCCGGACTTTTGCCGGGACACAAAGGAGGTCTCCTGCCAGCAAAAATGATCACCTCCATACCTGCGGTGGCAGAGTGGAAGGTGCCAGGGGAAAGGGCGTACCTCACATATCCTCGGGAATGTACCGAGTTCTTTCTTGTAAGGTACTGCCATCACATCGTCACAGCCCAGCCGGCCATGGCGGGACAACAGGAGTGCCCGAAGCTGGCGAGCGTGCCGATTATACTCTGTCTGTGCCGGTTGGTGCCGGAAACGGCCGAATAGAGGAGTAATATCCCGCCAGGGATGCCCGAAGAGACGATGACCTCTGTGGTTCCCCGGTCGTTTCGTTCCGGCAGGTGTCCCTCGTGTGACTTTTCTGTCAGTGCGGATACCGCCAGGATCAGGGTGATCACGCCGATGATGATGGTGAAAGTCGCGAGGTTTTTTCGTTGTGGTGCCATATTTTGTATTTCTTGTTCACGAAGGTGAACGGATATACTCTGGCGTGTTTTTATAAGATACGTCGACTGGCAGCAACGTTTGCTGCATACTGCCGTTTTTCATGAGCCCCGCAAAGAGCAGATTCTCCCCATCATGATTGGATTGTATTTATGGGGACAGAGGTATCTCCGGGGTAGTTAAACTCAAAGGAAAAGAGCCAAGGCCCGGATTCGAACCGGGTTGTAGCTGATCTGCAGTCAGCCGCGTAGCCACTCCGCCACCTTAGCAGGGATGTTCACCGTTGTGACATCGCACATCACCATTAACCGGATTTTTATTAATAGCCTGATTTGCCGGCAGTTTTTGCCGTAAACATTTGCTGGACCCGGATGTGACAGGAATTATTCACCGGCAGTTTTTGCTCGATTGTGGAGATTCATATGCCGGTCCTTCCCAGCAGTATATGTGTCGCTATGGTCGATCTCCTGGAAATGTACCCGCAGAAACCGGTTATTCCATAAACTTTTCCTGGACAGGAGCACGTTCTATTGCAACCTGTGTTACTGTCGCGACCCTGGCCGGTGTTTGCATCAGGGAAACCGGTTTGCAGTCCCGCGATGACTCAGTTAAAAAATGATTGTGTTCTCGTGGCCGGGCTGTAACACCGGATTTCTTTCGGGGCATACACCTTTTCAGG